>CAYXDS010000001.1:0-53274 GCA_964463805.1 uncultured Elusimicrobia bacterium
ACGCCGGTTCTTCGATCAATGGGTGTTCGGCGCCGGTCATCCCGAATTTAAAATCCGCACGTGGTGGGATCCGAAAAAGAAACAGATGAACGTGCGCGTGGTCCAAACGCATGCGCAAGGCGCCGAGACCGGGCTGTTTACCATCGATACAGAATTTCTTTTGCTCACGCCGCGCAGTCACAAACGCGAGAAAGTCCGTATCGAGAAAAAAGCGCATTTATTCACGTTTAAACTCGATGTCGAACCAAGCCTCGTTCTGTTTGATCCCGATTATTCGATTCTCAAGAAAGTCGATTTCCCGAAAACCGAGAATCAGTTGTTGTTGCAACTGAAGGTGGATCAGTCGCCACTCGGACGCATCGAAGCCGCGCAGGCATTGGCGCGCATCGGCAGCGTCGACGCGGTGGCCGGTTTACGGTCCGCGTTGGTGTCGGATCCGTTCTGGGGCGTGCAGGCCGAGGTTGCCCGCGCGCTCGGCACGGTTGCGCGCGAAGACGCGGCCATGGTTTTGCTGCACGCGCTCGATGAAGTCGAAAACCCAAAAGTGCGCCGCGTCATTTACGCTTCGCTGAAGTCGTTCAATACGAAAATCATCGCGCTCGAGATCGAGAATCGGTTCCGTTCCGAAAAAAGTTATTTCGCCGAAGCCGAAGCGTTGCGCGCGATCGGCGCGCTGCAGCATCCGAAACATGAAGAGATTTTGGAAGAAGCGTTGAAAAAGGATTCGTGGAACGACGTGATTCGAACGGCCGCGCTCGAAGGTTTGGCGGCCACCAAATCGCGCCGTTGGATTCCGGAGATGCTCGGCTATACGAAACTCGGCCATAGTCAGAAATTACGCATGGCCGCGATCCGTTGCTTGGCCACGTACGACACCGGCAACACCGCCGTTCAAAACCGACTATTGGAATTGACCAAAGACAAATTCCTCTTGGTCCAAATCGCCGCCGTACGCGCGCTGCACCAAACCGGTGACGAACGCGCGGTCCCGCAACTGAAGGAATTGACCGTCGGGGATTTGGACGGCCGCCTCAAACGCCTCGCTGAAGAAGCCGTCGAGAAGATCACAAAAGGCATCGAGTAATTCACTTCTAAAAATCAACCCGAAAATTCCTCGCCAAATATTAATCCGCTTTTAAGGCTGTTTTAATCGCTCCCTCCCTATGTTGTCCTTAAGATTTTGGAGATTTCCAAAGTCCAAGGAGAAAATAAAATGAACGTGAAGAAAATACTTCTAATCAGTTTGATGGGTTTGGGATTGGCCATTCAACTTTCTGCTGCGGAACAGGCGAAGAGTTCCGGAGATTTTCCCCTCATCATTGAAGGTCGGTGTTCCAATCTGTGCGACAGTATAGGGCTTACTAACTTAGATACTCGCTGTTCCGTTACCAGAGACGCGGGTGCCGGCTTGACCTATGAAACCACCATTACCTGTGGCGATTATCTTCAACCCAGTTCGGATGATCTTCTCGACGCCATGCATGAGAATCATTTGCTGGGCATTGAAATGAAATAAGACCATCTTAATCCCCTTAGGGGGAGCTAGCGGCTCAGACCAAGCTGCTCATATTGCTTAACAAGTTTCAGGATGGTTCTAGTGGAAAGACAAAACCACCCGTAATTACTGAAGATGATGTTGAGACCGTCTATACCGACTGTGTAGATGACGATGGGTTTACCGTTCCCGACGGAAGCGCTTGCATAGCTGCCGGTGCAGAAATTAAAAATGAATCTATCGGTGTTTGCGTGAAGGAGCAGTGTTTATATTAAGGGATTTGTGAATTCTTACGGAATTGGTCGTATTCCGTGGCGGGCAGTTGGATCAGTAGTGGATTTGCGTCGGGTTTTAGCCACCGCATCAATTCCACTATCTTCTGTTCGTCCATAGCTGTGCAGCCTTCTGTTCCTGATCCGGGTTTTCTCCAGACATGGAGGAAAATGCAGCTTCCGCAGCCGCGTTTGGCGGGCGTGTTTTGCTCGACATTGATGAACCATTTGTACAGGTGATCGGCACGCCGCAATTGTTCGGCGGACGACCAGTCTTTTTTCGTCGATGGTGTCATCGGGAAAATCTCGTTATAGCGTGATGACGATGGATCGTCCACGCAACGCCAGTTTTCGATCACTTGCTGATACGGCCATGCACTTCCGTCGGGAGCGTGGTTCGCATAGCCGTAGGCTTTTCCGATTTTAAAGATTCCAGCCGGCGCCGCGTTGTCGCCTTCTTTTTTAACGGGACCCGCGCCGCCCATCGCTTTCTCGCCGCGTCCCCATGCCATGCCTTTCAGGCCCAGACTGACCGGCCACTCCTGTCCAATTTCAATCCATTCGGAACCGCGTCGTTCGTACCGTTGAAGCGTTGCCGTCGTCGCGTTCCAATCTTTTGAAACGACGATGACCAACTGCGTTGTGGTCGTCGGGATTGAAATCGGCTCCGCCGCTTTATCTTGATATAAACTTGCCGAACCGAGCGGCTCATCACGCAGCGCGTAGGAACTCCACTCGGGCGCGTCGAAATGCCACCATTCGGACGGCAACGGTAAAAAGCCCTCGGCTTTCATCGCGTTTTCTAGAAGCGTTCTGTTCTTCCGTGCGTTGGCCGGCAAATCCATATAATCGCGGTGCGCTTTTTCGGTGAACTCGTCGAATTCGGTCGGCATTTGCAGCTCGTTTCCTTTGGCGTCGACAAGCGTGAGATCGACGGAAGCGCCGCGGTTGTGGCGCGAACCTAGTTTTGGGTCGGCCACGTAATTTGGGTCTGGAACGACTTCCCAGAGCTTCCATTGCACGGATACGGGGCGATAGCAATCCCATATCTTGAGCCCAAGGCCTTGTTTTTCAAGCGTCTTTTGGACCCGTGCCAGCCGTTGGGCGGCCGGTTCGCACAGCAGGCATTCGTCGGCGACCGGGTAGAGTTTTTTCTTTGTGAAATTGTTGGTGGTGGCGTAGCGCATTTCGACGATAATGCCGGGGGCCAGTTTCTTAACGTCGATCAAGGCTGGATCCGCCTTGGCGAACAGCGATGTGGTTGTAGCAAGTGCGAGAACTCCTGAAATGAGAATCGACTTCACTCCAGGATTATATCAGCAGTTTGTTACTGGATCGAGAATTGAACGATCGGCGTGGCTGGACCGTAAGGCGACTTGATTCCGTTGTCGTCTTTCAGTAACTCTCTGAGAACGTAAACGCTGCGCTTCAATTGACGCATGCGCGCATGCGACGTTTTCAGTTTGCCGATCATCGATTCAAGAAGATCCAATTTCGCTCTGAAGTTCTGTAGGGAATCCATGTTAGGTTCCTCCTTTTGATTTAATCTGGCATGGGATCCGTTAAGGTCGCCTTAAGCAGGGGTTAAAAAACGACGAAGAATCATTACATCGAAAAATCAGCTCGTTTTGAGCAGGTTTTATTGGGGGTCGTTTGGGCCGGTGTTTTTGCGTTTATTTACCGGTCCCTACGATTGCCTCTTTTCGACCAGGACTTGTGGTGGCATCTCGCGTGCGGACGCGAAATGGTCGAACGGCATATTTTTCTGCGCAGCGAGACTTTTTCCCATACGATGAACGGCGCGCGTTGGATCAACTTCGAATGGTTGAGTCAAATCCTGCTTTATCTCGTCGTAAAAATGGGCGGATTAAAAACCGTGCTTTATGGAAAGGTCGTCCTCAGCCTTGGCGTGATGGCGCTGTTGGTCGTGCTGCTGCGTCGGACAGGCGCCCGCGGAATCGCGCTTCCCTTACTAACCACGCTCGGTTTTCTGATTCTACGGCCGCGTCTTTATGAACGCGTCGAATTGGCCACGTTGATTTTCATGCCGTTGCTTGTGCTCCTGTTGCGCACCGCCGATAAAAAAACACCGTGGATCTTGGGTGGTCTTATGGCGCTGTGGTGCAACCTGCACGGCGGTTTCATTTATGGAATTGGCACGGTCGTTTTGATGAACATCGGCGCGCGTTGGGCCGGCGAAGACAGAGACCGGATTCGCGCGCTCGATAAATCGGTCGTTTTTATGGCGATCGCCTCGCTGCTGAATCCGTTCGGCTTCGGTATCATCACTGTTTTTATCGAACACTTGATGCAATTGTTTCATGCGCCGATCGTCATCGAAGAGTGGTTGCCGCCGTCGGTGTCGGAGATTCCATTTTTTTGGGCGGTTTTCGTTCTCGTGGGTTTCACCGCCGCGACCGGTTCGGTCGGGTCCATCCGGCGCGCGCGCGCGTGGATTCCCGTCGTTGTCGTTTTTGCGCTGTGGGGCGCGCGTTCGACCCGCAACGCCGCTTATTTCGGTTTTTTCGCGTTGCCGTTTCTCGTTGAGTTTATAAAGGAACGAACGGTTCTTTATGCATGGGTCGTTCAACCAACGGTGCGCGTCGCCGCTTTCCTCATCGCGTTCGCCGGCCTCGCGTTCGCTGCGCCGCAATTGTTGAAACCGCCTCGATCCTCGTTGTTTGTGGAAAACCGTTTTCCGATCGGCGCGTGCCGATTTCTCGACGATCATAATATTCAGGGCACGTTGTATAACTCCTACCAGTACGGCGGTTACATCGAGTGGGCGTCCCGAACGCCGCGTGCGGTTTTTATGGACGGCCGGTATTTGTTTCATCCGTTGTTGATCGATCACGCACGCCTCGACGCGATGCTGTATGCCGACCCTGCTTCTACTGAGTGGGACGCGTTTTTGAACCGCTTCGGCGTCGATTGTGCGGTCGTCGATCCGACCATGGCGTTGTTTCCCTCGCGCGGACGCGCTCCTTTTTCGTTTGCTTGGGCCAATCTCGTTTTCCCGCGAGAAAAATGGGCGCTCATCTATTGGGACGATGCCGCGTTCGTTTTCGTCAAGCGCGCCTCGCGGTTCGACGCGCTCATTCCGGCGTTCGAATACAAATCTCTTTGGCCTTACAACCTCGATCAGATGCGCGCGATGCTCGGGGCGAAGCTCATTGTGCGGGAACAAGTTGAAACCGAGCTGGAACGCCATCGTCGCGACGTGCCGTTCAGCGTCACGCGTTTGGAGATTGAAAAATGTTTGCCGAAATAAAACGGAAGCTTTTCCACTTGCTTGGCATGATTTACATCGTCGCACTCATTTATATGCCTCGGCCACTTTATTTGGGCGTATTGGCCGCGGCGGTGGCGCTCGCGTTTTTGTTTGAGATGTGTCGCTTAAAAAATGCCCGATTCAAACAGTGGTTTTTAAATCTGTTTGGGGGCTTGCTGCGCGAAGAGGAGCATACGCGATTTTCCGGGTTCTTTTGGATGTTGAGCGGCGTCGCCGTCACCGTGCTGCTGTTAAAACCGGTGCCACTCGCGACGACCGCTGTGCTTTATCTGCTGTTGGGCGACGGCGTGGCGAGCTTGGTCGGCATGCGGTTCGGCGGTCCGCGTTGGCCGGGATCGAAGAAAACGCTCAGCGGCAGTTTCGCGTGCTTCATCGTTTGCTTGTTTGTCGGCCTCGTGTTTTTGCGGCCCATCTATGCTTGGCATGGTGTTCTGATTGGCGCGGTGGTTGCCACGTTGGTGGAACGCGGTTTCATTAAGATCGACGATAATTTTATGATTCCGGTGGCCGCGGCCGTCACGTTCTTGGTTAGTTACGGACTTCAGCCGATTCGCTAGAATAAATTCATTATGAGAATGCGCAAACTCGGAAAAACCAATTGGACCGTTTCGGAAATCGGTTACGGCGGCTGGGGCATCGGCGCTAAATGGTGGGGTCCCACCAGTGATGACGAATCGTTGCTTTCCCTCAAAGCTGCCTGGGACGCCGGCGTTAATTTCTTCGATACGGCCTATGTCTACGGCGACGGCCACAGTGAAAAGATCATGGCCAAAGCGTTGGCCGGCAAACCGGCGCTAATCGCCACGAAAGTGCCGCCGAAGAACGATCAATGGCCCGCCGATCCGAAGACACCTGCGAAACAATCGTTCCCCAAAGATTGGATCATCTCTTGTACCGAGCGCAGCTTGAAAAACCTGAAACGCGACGCGATCGATTTAACGCAATTGCACGTTTGGTCCGACGCGTGGCTCGATGACGATGATTGGAAGGAAGCGGTCGCCGCATTGAAATCCGCGGGAAAGATCCGCGCGTTCGGTGTGTCGATCAACGATCACGATCCCGATTCGGCGTTGAAGCTCGTGGCCTCCGGGCTCATCGACACCGTGCAGGTCATCTTTAATATTTTCGATCAATCGCCGACGAAGAAGTTGTTTCCATTATGCGTGAAACACAACGTGGGCGTGATCGTGCGCGTCCCGTTCGACGAGGGGAGTCTCACCGGCACGCTTACGAAAAATACGAAGTTCGAGAAAGGTGATTTCCGCGGATCCTATTTTCGCGACGATCGTCTGGGTCAAACCGTGGATCGCGTCGAAAAATTGAAAGTCTTCCTTGATGAACACACGACCACGTTGCCCGAGCTCGCATTGAAATTCATTTTGGGCCACCATGCGGTCTCAACGGTCATTCCGGGCATGCGCCGCACCCAGAACGTGGCCATGAACACGGCTGTCAGTGAGGGCATGTCTTTGCCTGAGAAAACATTACAACAGTTGAAAAAACACGCCTGGTCTCGTAACTTCTATGGCATGTGGGATGAATGAGCCGACGCAATCATGTGGAATTCCGAAATAAAGCAAAAGAATAAATCCGACGTGGCCTCTTTTTTTCAAAGCCGCGGTTTTCTCATCGGCATCGGGGTGACCAGCATCGTCGCGTCGTTGTTCGTGCTCGGTTTGTGCGCGTATGAGGCGTTTTTTAACGGCGAGCGCGTGAAGATGATCGAACTCCCCGGTTTTCATGAATTGAAACTTGAATCGGCCGGCCTGTACGCGGGCGTTTATCAGCATCGCGGCACGGGGCGGATGCCCGTCAAGCAACTCACGCAAATGGACGTACGCGTGATGTCCAAAGACGATTATGAAGACGTGCCGGTGGCCATGAACACAGCCGGTCAAACATTCGACCAGTTCGGCATGCGTGGGCTGCCGCTGTTTAATTTCGCAGTGCGCAATCCGGGTACCTACACGTTAAGCGGCGTCTATGCGAACGGTGTGACCGGCCCTGCGGTGCGCATCCTTTTGGTTTCACAATCGGCCGGCAATATTAAACAAACGTTGTTTGTGGGCGTCGCGTTTTTCATCTTTTTCCTCGCGCTGGGCATTGTCGTGCTCGTAAAATTAGACAGGTTCCTGCCGAAGAAAAAGTAACCACTCGCTTTTTTTATGCTACGCTAGACAAAATTTCGTCCTACCTACTTCATGCAAAACCGATCCTGGCAAAATAAACAACAGAACCGTGGCACGTCGTTTCAGCACGGTCGTCCGAACCGCGGACCATCACAGGGCGGTCAGTCGAATGGGGGCCAATCCAATCAAGGCCAACCGCGTCGTGACCATCCGAATCGTGGGCAGCAGAACCGCGGCTATGGACGTCCCAACAACCACCACAACCATCATGGCGGCGGTCAACGTCATTTCGACCGTCCGCGCTTCCAGCGTCCACCCCAGCGTGAAGTGGAGTCTCCCGCCGAAGTTCAATTTTTCTCCGGTATTTCGATCGATCCGGCGCCGCGCATTCAATTGGCCAAGGCGCTTGCCGAGCCAACCATTCGCGCCATGGATTTGTTGTGCCCGATCGGCAAAGGGCAGCGCGGACTTATCGTCTCCCCGCCGAAGTCCGGTAAAACCACGTTTTTGAAGCATATCTGCCAGGCCTTAACCGCTGCCGAGCCCGAAATGAAGGTTTATTGCTTGTTGATTGACGAGCGTCCCGAAGAAGTCACCGATTTCCGCCGCAGCGTCTCGGCCGAAGTGCGTTGGTCGACCTCAGATCAACCGTATGAGAACCACATTCGCGTTGCAAAAGAATTAATGAAGCAAGCAGTCGAAGAAGCAGCGTCCGGCAAACATGTAATGATTTTGATCGACTCTTTGACACGGCTTGCCCGCGTTCACAACAATGCCGTTCGCGGCCATGGTCGCACGCTCTCGGGAGGCGTTGACGCTCAAGGGCTTCTAATCCCACGAAAGATTTTCGGTACCGCGCGCAATATTGAGAATGGCGGTTCGCTTGGTATCTTGGCGACAATCCTTGTTCAAACCGGCAGCCGCATGGACGATGTGATCTTCCAGGAATTTAAAGGCACCGGCAATATGGAGTTGGTGTTGTCGCGTGAAGTTTCCGATCGTCGCATTTTCCCCGCTTTGAACATCCGCGAGTCCGGCACGCGTAAAGAAGAAAAGCTTTTTACGCCGGAAGAGTTGAAGGCAAGTCGTACGTTACGTCAGGCGTTGGCCGGCATGAGTGAAGTTGAAGCCGCGCAAGCGTTGACCGAATTGCTGCGCAAATATCCCACCAACCAAGCCATCGTCGGTTCGTTGCAGTAATTAAGCGGCGTCCGCCTTGGACGACGCTTCAGGCACTTCGAAGAATTCCCGCACTGTGTGAACCAATATCGGACGTTTGTGTCCGCGTAGATGGGCCAACGTCAATGTTTTCACACGCACGTTCGGTTCCACTTGTTCATACACGTTGTCGCTGATCAAAATTTTCGTTCCGAATTTCTTGTTGAGTTCCTCGATGCGCGCCGCTACATTCACCGCGTCGCCGACCACCGTGTAGTCCATCCGACGTTCGGATCCGATGTGGCCCGCAATTACTTCGCCCATGTGAATGCCGATGCCGACTTGAATGGGAATTTTCCGCTGAGCCTCACGTCGTTTGTTGATCAATTCCACATTTTGAACGAGCCGCCACGCGGTTCGGACCGCCCGCAGCGAATCGTCGTCATGCAAAATCGGCGCGCCGAACACCACGCACACACCGTCGCCGTGAAATTTATCGATCGTGCCTTCCTGTTCCATGATAATTTCAACCGTGTCTTTCCAATATTCATTTAAAAATTCCTGCAGTTCCTCGGCGCTCAATTGTTCGCACAGCGGCGTGTAATTTCGGATGTCGCAGAAAAGAATCGTTGCTTGGCGTTGGCGGCCGCCGACTTTCGGATTTTCTTTGATCAAAATGTCGGCAATTTTCGGGTCCATGATGCGGCCCAGCGAGTGACGCATGCGGTCGCGTTCTTGCAACCCTTCGAGCATTTGGTTGAACGCGTTCGCCAGTTCAGCCCATTCTTCGGATTTCGGCACCGGCAATTCAACGTCGAGATGGCCGCGGCTTACTTCTTTAATCGCATGAATTAGTTGTGGAAAAAATTCTCCGCCCACAAACGCGAAGCGCAACGCGTGAATGCGACGACGCAGCCATTTCAGCATGAAATTTCAACCCGCTTTAAACACATCACATATAAGCGTACGCCCCAAAGCAGGTAGCTCGCAAGGGCCTTTCCGTCGCGGTGCCGAGATTTGCGTTATAATCGCCGCGTGAAAAATATTTTGGTCCGGGCCCCCCAGTGGCTCGGCGACGCGGTGGTCAGTACGGTCTTCTTAAACCGCTTAAAAACGCGTTGCCCGGACGATGTGATTTCGGTGCTTTGTACGCCTGCCCTTAAACCGTTGTTCGAGAGCCATCCGGCGGTGACTGGCGTAATCGAGTTGCCCTATCCGCACGGAAACGTGTTTGAAGCGGTCCGTCGAGTACGCGATAAAAAATTCGATGAAGCGTACGTTTTGCCTCGGTCGTTTCGCGCCGCGTTTGAGGCGTTCGCGGCCCGTGTGCCAGTGCGTATCGGGTACGCCGGTGATATGCGGCGGCTCCTGTTGACGAGCGCGTTCCATTACGATGCCTCGCTTTTGTACGCGCATCGCTATTTGAAATTAATCGATGAGCCAAATTTGGCGCTGGATTCGGTCAAACCTTATTTTCCGTCGAAGCCGCCAGCGGATCCAGAATTGGTGGGCCTGAAAAAACCGTGGATAGGCGTGGCTCCGGTTTCGATTGCGCCATCGCGCATGTGGGACCCGGTTCGATTTGCCGAAGCTGCGAAACGGCTTCAGCAACGGATGGGCGGGTCCGTGATTTTGTTCGGCAGCGGCAAAGAGCGCATGGCGGTTCAAAACGTGGCCGATCGCATCGGAGCCGACGCGGTGAACACGGCCGGTCGACTGAATCTGCCCGAACTCGGAGCCATTGTCAGCGGGTGCCGCATTTTGCTCGCAAATGATTCAGGGCTCATGCACGTGGCGTCCGCCTTCAATATTCCGACTGTGGTTTTGTTCGGCGCCAGCGACCCCTCGAAAGCATTGCCCGCGTGGGGCCGCTTCTCGGCGATTCAACACAAAGAAATTTTTTGCGTGCCCTGTTTGAAAAATCATTGCGTGCGGCTCGGCGACGACACGAACGCGTGCCTCAAAGCGATTTCCGTCGATGAAGCGGTGAACGAAGCCGAACGCATCGCGTCCGCTATTTGATTTAATGTTGCTATGAGACACACCGCTTGGCTCGCTTTCTCACTCGCCGCCTTGGCCGCATGCTCACCGGTTGCGCGCACGCCGCTGCCGCCTGTGACGCCACCGGTTCCACCCCCGAGTGCGCCTCCCGCACCCGACTTTCAAAAAACATTCGGCAACATGACGATTGGAAAAAACGGTTCGCTGCTCATTACATATAAGAACATTATGATTTGGGTCGACCCCAATGCTGATAGCGCGACGCTCGCCGCGCAATCTCAGAATGTCGATTACGTTTTGTTGACCGACGCGGGTCAACGTCACTTCGGCTCGACCGCGCAAGCGGCGTTCCGAAAAAACATCAAGATTCTCGCGTCGCCGAACGAAGCCTCCAAAGTGAAAGCGGCCGGTTTCACCGACGTGAAAGCGCTGACGGCCGGACAACGAATCATGTTGAAGAAGAACAACGGTTCAACCGATGCGTTTGTGTTCGTCATGTGTGCGCAAAACACGAATCCGTCCACCCAGTTGCAAGTGAACAGCTACTTGCTCGAATTCGATAACGGCCGTAACCTGTTTGTGTCGGGAGAATTGACCAATGCCGATGGTTTGCGCGAGTTCGTTTACGGCCTGCGTGACGACGGAAAAGAATTGTATGCGGGCATTTTTTATTTGCAGCCGGATGTGACCGCGCAAACGATCGCACAAATCGCGAGTCTCGTGCAGCCGAAAGCGGTGATTCTCACGCAAACCGATGTTTCGGGCGTCGCTGCTGTCGACGAAGCGTCGTTTCATCAAGCGCTGCAAACTGAACTTTACGACGGGCCTGCCGTTATTTTACGCGAAGGCCGTCAAATTCCATTTTAAGCCGTATCCTTTGGAGCGACTATGTTGAATAGAAAACTGCTGGTGCGCCGGTTTTCGGCGTTTGTTTTCACGTTTATGGTAATGGTCGGATGCGGCGGCCGCGAGGCGGTGAAGCCCGCGCAAGCCGCGCCGAATTTGACCGGCGTCATTCAAGCGTTGATCGATTTGCTGGACCAGCAGGATAAGACAAAGATTCAGAAAGAAGATTATGAATCGACGTCGATTAAAGACATCATGAGTTTTGCGACGCCCGCCGGTTATCGTTTGCGCTTGCGTTACATGGATTTCGGCGTGTCGCTCGTCGAAGCGTTGAAAGTCGCGCGCGATTCCGAATTGAAGCGCCGTATGATCGAGATGGCGCAATGGACGCGCGATCCGCAAGTGCGCGCCGAGGCGATCATCACGCTGGCCACGCTGCAGGATCCCGCGCACAAAAAATATTTTAAGGAAGCGATCCTCGATACCAAAGTCGGCATTCGCTTTGCGGCCGTCGAAGCGCTGCAGGTTTGGGGTCAGCCCGAAGCGATTCCGCTTTTGCGCATGGCCGCCGAACGCGATTTGTCTCCGCTCATGCAAATATACGCGGCGCAAGCGTTGTTGTCGCTCGGCGACGAAACCGCGATCACGTATCTGTGGAAGAATATCGACAACGCAAGCTGGGTCGCGCGCGCGATGGCCGCCCGTTATCTCGGCGATTACGGAAAACCCGACGACTACGCGAAAATCAATTCGTCGCTGAACGCCGAGACGCGCAACGATTATGTGATCGCCGAATTGAGCATTGCCGCGCTTAAGCTCATATCGAAGAAAGGCGAGAAAGTATGGTACTCGCCGGCCTCCCCAGGTTGGAAAGAAAATGAAGAAGTCGGTTACGCGCTCGGCAAAGACAACGTGATCGAACTCGAACCGTTGGTCATCGTGCCGCCGCAACTGCGTATTCCGGCGTCGTTGCAGATTGCCGCGCAGATCAATACGAAACTGATCCGTTTGATCACCGAGCGTTTGGACGTGCAGTTGGATCCGATCCAAGCGGCCGACCCGGTCAAGAACGATTTGGACGCGATGGTGACGCCCAGCGGTTTCGCGTTGAAAACCCGTTATGCTGAGTTGAGCTACCTGGTGATTGAAGCGCTCGGCGGTACCAACGATCCGATTTTGCGAGCCACGTTGCAGCGGCTCGCATCGGACAGTCCGAACGGGTTGATCCGCGCCAGCGCGTTGATCGCTCTCGCCTACAGTAAAGACCAGGATGATCTGTATTTAATGGAACAAGCGTTGAGTCACAAAGAAGCGCGCACGCGCATGGGAGCGTTGGAAGCGATTGAAGTCGGACGTTTCCAGTCGGCGGTTCCGGCCGTGTTTACCGTCGCATCGAACGACGCGTCGCCGGCGTTGCAGTTGTTCGCGTTGCAGATACTCGCGAAATTCAACAACACTTCCGCGCGCCAATCGTTGATTAACCGGCTCAGTGATCCGGACTGGCCCGCCCGCGCGATGGCGTTTTGGTATCTGGGTCGTTATGGAAACGAAGACGATTATTCGATCGTGTTGTCGCGGCTGCCCACCGAACAAAATCCGTGGGTCAAAGCTGAAATCGTTCTCGCTGCGCTGCGATTGGCCCCGCTTGAATAAATTCTTTCGTCGTCTCCCCCGCGAAGGCGGGGGCCCAGTCACTTTAGGTGTCTGGATCCCCGCCTTCGCGGGGATGACGGCCTTATTATTCTGTTCGCCGGTCTTCTCGAAAGACCCGTTTCCTGCTCGGCCTTCCTCGTATGTTACGGACGACGCGCATGTGATCGACGACGCCACGAAGTCGCGTGTTGAAAACCTATGCGTTGAGCTCAAACAAAAAACGTCGGCCGAGTTGGCCGTCGTTACGCTTTCGAGTTTGGACGGATCGGTGATTGAAGACGTGGCCGTTCGATTGTTCCATGCGTGGGGCATCGGCGAAAAAGGAAAAGACAACGGTGTTCTTTTTCTCATCGCGCCGACCGAGCGCAAGATGCGCATCGAAGTCGGCTATGGCCTCGAGGGAATTTTGCCCGACGCACGCACGGGCCGCATTCTCGATCAATATGTTGTGCCTGCGTTTAAGGTCGGCGATATGCCGGGCGGGATTCTTGGCGGCGCCTCGGCGATCGCCTCGGTCATCGCTGCCGACGCGCATGTGAAATTAACCGGTGTCGTCGATCAAACGCCGATGGACGGCAACGGATCTTATTTACCGATGATCGCGCTCGTCATATTTATTCTAATTGTGATGTTCTCTCGACCGCGGCGTCGCGGGTGGTACGGCGGCGGATGGGGTGGCGGTGGTTTCGGTGGAGGCGGATTCGGCGGTGGCGGAGGCTTCGGCGGTTTTGGCGGCGGAGGTTCGGGCGGCGGCGGATCGTCGCGGGGATGGTAACGATGGGCAATGACGAATTGATCGAACAACTGAAAAAAGTTCTCGGCGAAAAGTTGAAATCGGTCGTCGCTTACGGTTCAACCGTGCGCGGCGATACGGCTCAACACTCGGACACCAACATTCTTATCGTCGCGACGGATTTATCCGCTCAAACATTGCTTGCGTTGCAACCACTTGCCGCAAAGTGGATGAAGCGACAACGCGTGCTTCCGGTTTTCTTTACACCCGATCAAATCGCGCATTCGCTGGACGTTTTTCCAATCGAATTCACCGATATGAAAAGAAACAATCAAATTTTATTCGGCGAAGATTCATTTGCGGGCGTTGAAATCGCCACGCGCCAACTTCGTTGGCAACTCGAATACGAGTTGCGCGTGAAGTTGATTCAATTGCGGCGCGCATTCCTCGAGATCGGCGACCGTGCCGCGTCGTTGGAACCGGTGACCGCAAGAACCGTTTCAAGTTTAACCGCGCTTTTCCGCGCGTTGCTCACGCTTGCAAATAAACCGGTTCCGTCACTGCAGGCCGATGTGTGGAATTCCGTGCGCGCGCTCGTGTCGATCGATGTCGATCTTGTGCGCGACGTGCGCGAGCGCAAACAAACGGAAAAACATTTCGAGCGATTGGTCGGCACGCTCGAGACCGTGATACGATTTGTCGATGAGTTCAAATGAACAAAAGGAAGGTATGTTGAAATGAAAAAAGGGCTGCTTATATTTTTAGGCGTGATCGTGGGCATCGTCGTTCTGGCCGGAATGTTTATCATCGGGCCGCGCAATCGATTCGTCGCCGCCGAAGAAACCATCAATTCAAGCTGGTCGCAGGTTGAGAACGTGATGCAGCGACGCGCGGACTTGATTCCGAATTTGGTCGCGACCGTCAAAGGGTACGCGAAGCAGGAGAAAGACATCTTCGTGCAAGTGGCCGAAGCGCGCGCGAAATTGGCCGGCGCGCGAACCGTTCCGGAAAAAATATCGGCGAATCAAGGCATCGACAGCGCGCTGTCGCGTTTGCTCGTCATCGCCGAACGCTATCCGGAACTGAAATCCAACCAAAACTTCATGTCGCTTCAAGATGAATTGTCCGGCACCGAAAACCGCATCGCGGTCGAACGCATGCGTTACAACGACGCGATCAAACAATACAACGTAATGGTCCGCCAATTTCCGAGCAACATCGCTGCGCGCATCTTCGGCTTCCAACCGAAAGACGCGTACTTCGAAGCGACCGCCGCCGCGAAAGAGGTTCCGAAAGTCGAGTTTTAAATTCGTCGTCCCGGCCTTTCGATAAAACACGTTTCATAAGAAACAATGTAAGCCGGGACCTCGATTGTTCTCGAACGTTCGAGAGACATCGAGGTCCCGGCTTATGTTTGTCCGATGGAAGCCACAGCTGTCTTATGGCCGGGACGACGATGGTGAGAAATTTATGAGCACCATTCTTTGGTTTCGAAATGATATGCGGATTGCCGATCATCCAGCGTTGATGGATGCGATCAACGCGGATCGTCCGATTTTTCCCGTTTTCATTTGGGCGCCCGATGAAGAAGCCCCATGGGCGCCCGGCGCCGCGTCGCGATGGTGGTTGCATCATTCGATAAAACGGCTGAGCGCAAGTTTAGAGAAAGCCGGGTCTCGATTGATTATTCGGCGCGGGCCGACGTTGGCGGCGCTGGAGACACTGATCAATGAGACCGGCGCGACACGTGTGGTTTGGAATCGGCGTTATGAGCCGGCCGTTATCGACCGCGATAAGAAAATTATAGCGGCGTTGTCGGCACGCGGCGTTCAAGTTGAAAGTTTTAATGGCGCGTTGTTGTATGAACCTTGGACGGTGAAGACCGGAGAAGGGAAGCCGTATCAAGTGTTCACGCCGTTTTGGCGTACGTGCATGTCGATGCCACCGCCTCCGAAACCGTTGCCGGCTCCAAAGAAGGTTCCATCGCCCGATAAATTTCCGCCGAGCGAAACGATCGAAAGTCTGAATCTGCTTCCGAAAATAAAATGGGACGCCGGTTTTTATGACGAATGGGAACCCGGGGAGGACGGCGCGCAGCGCGCGTTGAAAAAATTCCTGCGCGACGCGGACGCGTATCCAACCGCGCGCGATATTCCGTCGAAGACCAGCACGTCCCGATTGTCGCCGCATTTGCATTTCGGCGAGATCAGTCCGCGGCAGATTTGGCATGCGGCCGAGCGTCATTCGGTTTTCATCAAAGAGCTCGGCTGGCGTGAATTCGCGCATCACCTTTTATTTCATTTCCCCCGCACGGCCGAGCGGCCGTTGCGGCCCGCGTTTGAAAAATTTCCATGGCAGAAAAACAAAGCGTTGTTCGACGCGTGGACGAAAGGAAAGACCGGTTATGGAATCGTCGATGCCGGTATGCGCGAGCTTTGGAAAACCGGCTGGATGCACAATCGCGTGCGCATGATCGTTGCGAGTTTTCTCGTGAAGGATTTGCGGATGTCGTGGCTGGATGGCGCGCGCTGGTTTTGGGATACGCTCGTCGACGCCGATTTGGCCAACAACACGCTCGGCTGGCAATGGAGCGCCGGCTGCGGCGCCGATGCGGCGCCGTATTTCCGAATTTTCAATCCCACGAGCCAAGCGGAGAAATTCGACGCCGACGGCGTTTATATGAAGAAGTGGATCGGAAAAAATACAGCGGCGCCGATCATCGATCACGCGCGAGCGCGAAACGACGCGCTCGTCGCGTTCAAGGCAATTTCCGCTCCTTCCAAAGCTCGTAAAGCGGCGGATAAATCAAAAGCTCGAGAATAAAACTCGTCACGAGTCCGCCGATCATCGGCGCAGCGATTCGTTTCATCATGTCGGCTCCGAGACTTGACGACCATAGGATCGGCAACAGGCCGATCAACGCGGTCGCGACCGTCATCATTTTCGGCCGCACGCGCTTGACCGCACCGTGAATGATCGCTTCGGTGAGGTCCGCTTTCGTTTTCATTTTTCCTTTATCGACCGCTTCGTGATACGCGAGATCCAAATACAGCAACATGAACACGCCGGTCTCGGCGTCCAATCCCATCAGCGCGATCATGCCGACCCACACGCCGATCGAGATGTTGTAGTTCAGCAGGTACAACAGCCATACCGCGCCGATCAACGAAAACGGAACCGCTAACAACACCAGCGACGTTTTCACCGCCGATTTCGTATTCATGTACAGCAGCAAAAAGATTAAGAACAGCGTGATCGGCACCACCAGTTTCAATCTCTGGCGAACGCGCAACATGTTTTCGTATTGACCGCTCCACACGAGCGACGTTCCTGTCGGCAGTTTGATGCGATCGGCCACCGCGCGTTTCGCGCGATCGACGTAGCCGCCGATATCGGAGTCGGTCGTGTCGATGAAAACGTAGCCGGCCAACAGACCGCCTTCGTCCCGGATCATCGACGGGCCCGATTTCATTTCGATTTTCGCTAGCTCCCCGAGCGGCACGTTGGTTCCCGACATCGTTGTCACCAGCACGCGGCGCAGAGAGGAAATGTCGTCGCGCAATTCGCGCGGATAACGCACGTTCACCGTGTAGCGCTCGCGGCCTTCGATCGTGGTTGTCACGGGTTCGCCGCCGATCGCCGACATGATCACCATTTGTACGTCTTTGATGCTCATGCCGTAACGTGCGAGTTGATCGCGACGAATGTCGAAGTCGAGGAAATAGCCGCCGGCCACACGTTCGGCGAAAACGCTGCGTGTGCCATGCACGTCGCGCAACGCTTGCTCGAGTTGGAGTCCCACGCGCTCGATGGTGGCCAAATCGCTTCCGAGAACTTTTACTCCGACCGGCGTGCGAATGCCCGTCGACAACATATCGAGCCGATTTTTGATCGGCATCGTCCATGCATTGGTGACGCCCGGGAATTTCAACGCGGCGTCCATCTCTTCGATCAATCGGTCTTTCGTGAGACCTTTGCGCCATTGGTCGCGCGGTTTCAACAGCACCGTCGTTTCCATCATCGAGAACGGCGCCGGGTCGGTGGCCGTTTCGGCGCGACCCGCTTTGCCGAACACGCGTTCGACTTCCGGAAAACTTTTCAGAATTTTGTCCTGTGTCTGCATCAGCTTTTGCGCTTCGGTTACCGAGATGCCGGGCAACGTGGTCGGCATGTACAGCAAATCGCCTTCGAACAACGGCGGCATGAATTCCGAACCGAGCTTCAAATAAATCGGAATCGTGCTGAGCACCAACAATACGGCGGCGGCCAACGTTTTCTTCCGGTGTTTGAGAACGAATCGGCACGCCGGCTCATAGATTTTGAACAGCCGTCGGCTCACCGGATGTTTTTCTTCCGGATAATATTTTCCGACCGTGAGCGTATTCACGATCGAGGACAACCACGCGGGACGAAAATGCACATAGTCCATGCGCGTGAACATCATGCGCACGGCCGGATCGAGCGTAATCGCGAGAATTGCCGCGATGAACATCGCGAGATTTTTTGTGTAAGCCAGCGGCCGAAACAGCCGCCCCTCTTGGTCGACCAGCGTGAATACCGGCAAAAACGCGATCGCGATCACGAGCAGAGAAAAGAAAACGCTCGGCCCCACTTCTTTTAATGCTTCGAGCCGCACCACATGAAAATCGCCGGGACGGCCCGCTTCGTTCCATTCTTCGAGCCGCTTGTAAGCGTTCTCGACTTCGACGATCGCGCCATCGACGAGCACGCCGATCGAAATCGCGATGCCGGCCAACGACATGATGTTCGACGTGACGCCGAGCAGATACATCGGGATGAACGATAAGAACACCGAGATCGGAATCGTCACGATCGGCACCAGCGCCGACGGAACGTGCCACAAGAAAAACAGAATTACGAGGCTCACGATGATCATTTGCAGCCGCAGTTCGTGTGTGAGCGTGTGAATCGCGCTTTTGATCAGGTTCGAACGATCGTACACAGGCACGATTTCGAATCCTTCCGGCAAACTCGACGCCACTTCTTTTATTTTTTCCTTTACGCGATTGATCACATTCAGCGCGTTCTCGCCTTGGCGCATCACAATGATGCCACCTACCGTATCGCCGAGTCCGTCGATGTCCGATACACCGCGGCGAATGTCGGGGCCCATCGAAACGTGCGCCACATTTTTCACGAGAATCGGCGTGCCGTTTATGTTGCGGCCGACCACGATTTTTTCGATGTCCTCGAGCGATTTCGCATAACCGCGGCCGCGAATCATGTACTCAGCGCCGGCAAACTCGACGAGCCGGCCGCCGACATCGTTGTTGCCGTCCCGCACCGCATCCACCACGCGCGAGATCGGCACTTTGTACGCGGCCAGCGCGTTTGGTTCCACGTTCACTTGATACTGTTTCTGAAATCCGCCGATCGACGCCACTTCAGCTACACCGGGCACCGATTGCAGCCAATACCGCAGCGTCCAGTCCTGAAAGCCGCGCAAGTCGGCCAACGAATGCTTGCCGCTCTTGTCGATCAGCGCGTATTGATACACCCATCCGACGCCGGTCGCGTCGGGGCCCAGTTCGGTTTTCACGCCTTCGGGAAGTCGCGGTTGGATCTTTGACAAATATTCGAGCACGCGGCTGCGCGCCCAATACAAATCGGTGCCATCCTGGAAAATCACATACACATACGAGAATCCGAAATCTGAAAACCCGCGCACCGCTTTCACTTTCGGCGCGCCGAGCAACGACGTAATAATCGGATACGTTACTTGGTCTTCGACGATGTCGGGACTGCGGTCCCAGCGCGAGTACACGATCACTTGTGTATCCGATAAATCGGGGATCGCGTCGAGCGGGATTTGTTTCCAGCAATACCAGGCGATGCCGAGCGAAACGATCGTCAGCATGATCATCAAATATTTGTTAACGGCTGAAAATTCGATGATGCGTTTGATCATAATTATTTCCCCTGGACCGCCGCCTTCAGCTTCGATTCGGAGTCGACCAAGAAATTTGCCGATGTCACCACGCGTTCACCTTCTTTGACGCCGGCGATGACTTCGTAAAAGCCCTCTGCTTTTTTGCCGAGCGTTACGATGCGTGGTTCGAACTCTCCGGCCGATTTTTCAACGTATACGAGTTGCCGCGTGCCCGTATCGATTACGGCCGTTTCGGGCACCGCGAGTTTGCGGCCGGCCGGCACATGAATCACCGCATTCAAATACATCTCTGGCCGCAACGCGCCGTCGGTGTTCACCGTTTCCGCGCGCGCTCGCAGCGTGCGCGTTTCGCTGTTGAGAATCGTATCGACCGCGCGCACGGTCGCCGTGTAAATTTTTCCGGGCGACGCGGCCGAGGTGATGTCGGCTTTTTGTCCCGCTTTAACGAGCGGCGCTTCGTAGTCGTAGATGTCGATGTAAATCCAGACTTTACCGCCTGGTTTCGACAACAACAGATTCGACGCATCGAACCCGGGACGGCTCACTTCTTTGATTTGTTCGTCGGACAAACCCATTTGACGCAAGCGTAATTCCGACGCATGAATCAACGAGGTGGTCTCCGTTTTGAAATTACCTTGTTGTTCGCCGTTTGATTTCAGCGACGCGAGCGCTTGCTGATGTTCAAGAATTGCGTTGTACAGATTCGGATCGTACGCCACGCGCGCCGACGCGCGGATCGCCGTTGTCAAATCGCGTGTTTCTGCGGGCGCCACGGTGACGCCGATCAACTGTTGGCGTTCCGGCGGAATTTTTACCGTCGATTGACCTGGAACCGAATTTGCCACGGCGTTTTGCTGCGTCGACTCGGATTCCATAAGTACGAGTTGCATGCCGCAAATCGGACAGTTGCCCGGCTTTTCTGAAACATACGAGGGGTGCATCGGGCAGTGATATTTTGTTTGCGTGATTGCTTTTTCTGTCGAACCGGTGTTGCGGGAACACGACACTAAAATCAGTGGGGAGAACAGCGCGACGAGCGCAAAAAACAAAACGGTTCCCCGCCCCAGCGGGGCGGGGGCAGGGGTGGGGTAACGCCGAAGCGATCGCTTCGGTTTGGCCCCCCTCCTGCCCTCCCCCCTTGCGGGGGGAGGAACCGGAGTTTTTTGGGTGGTCAGAAATTTATTTTTCATTGTGTGTCTCCTTTTCCTTCGGGCTCAGGTCGGTTCCGACCCATCTTTCGAGTTCGCTCCAGTGTTCGTAGGTGTGATAGACCTCGTTTTCGTGCTCGACGTGTGCGTCGACCCAGGCGCGGCTGGCTTCGAGCAGTCGTAGGAAATCGCCGCGGCCCGCTGCGTATTGATCGCGCGTGGAGTTCAGTGCCGCTTGTGCGGCCGGCAAAACTTCGGTCTGTATTTTTTTCGCGAGCGTTAGGTGCATGTTCAGCTCCACATATTCCATCGCCACCATCTTGCGAACCATGTTTGTCATGCCGCGCGCCATCGATTCCGCTTCAAGCATGTGCGCTTTTGCGCTCGCCGATTGATTCCACGCACGCTTCATCCACAAGGGCACGCTTAGTGAAATTCCCAGCTGACGTCCAGCTTCCCCGACGCCACCACCGTTGCCCGCGGTTTGATATTCGTACATGAATCCAAGATCCGGCGCATATTCGAGCCGGCTGCGCCATAACATCGCGCCGCTATGTTCGACTTCGTGGTGCGCTTCTCGGTAGTGCGGGTTGTGATTTTCGGCCATCGTTTGCAGTTGTTTGAGCGTGAACGGCACATCATCGATGCGATCACCGGCCGGCGGCGCGGGCCACGTTTTTTCGAGCGGTTCATCGAGCAACGTGTTCAATTCAATTTCAATTTCACGCCGCTGTTGTTCTTTTTCGAACACCATATTTTCCATGCGCCGCAGTTCCATTTGCGCCATAAACGAGTCCGATGCCATCGCTTGATTGGCCGCGAGCCGCGATTGCGTGGATCCGAGCGTTCGGCGCATCGACTCCGCATTTTGCTTCGCGAATGCAATGCGACGATCGGCGCTCGCCAGTTGGTGGTACGCTATTTTTACGTTGCGCAGCGCCTCAAGCAACGCGTCTTCGTATTTGGCTTGAGCGATCAGAGCCTCGTGGTGTTTCATGCGCGCTTCGTTCGAAAGTTTTCCCGGAAACGGCACTTCTTGAGACACGTTATAGTGCTTGCGTGTCATCGGTTCCATTCCGACTTGACCGGTCGGGTCTTTTTCATCGATATACGTGACCATCGGATTCGGCCATACGCCGGCCGCGCGTGCCTCCTTTTCCGAAACATTCCATTTCTCAAAGGCGGCGCGCACGTCTGGGTTGCGGTCAGGCACTTGTTTCAACAACTCGGGCAACGACAGCGCAGTCGTTTCGGCACGGGCGACGAGGGGCGACAAAATAAAAGCGATCACAAATAAATATTTCATAAGTCCTTCCAGTAAGTAACGAGCGACGGGTTGAACCGTGAGACGGGTGAGACGCGTTTAGGCGAGAAAGGGCGGAGCGCGAAGCGAAGGTGGGGCGAGCGGCGGGTCTATTGGAGGATCAATATTATTAGAAGGCAGATAAGAATCGGTGACGGCTGACCCAATGTTGGTTTCTGGAACGATCGGCGCCGTCATCCAAACGACTGAAATTGTGAGGCGGGTTTGCTCAATGGCTTGCGGAGCGGTTGCTGCTTTTTTGATGACCGGGCAGGATTCTTTGGCTTTTCCCGATGGGCAACAACAGGCGTTGGCTTTGCTCATCGAATCGCACGCGGCGAGCGACAGCGGAATTTGAATCGCCGCGGTGCCGAGCGCCAGCAAAACCAACGCCGTTATTGACCGTACAAATCTACGCATGCATAGAGTATAGCCCTTAAATGGCCGTTCCGCCTCTTTCGCCGGTGCGAATGCGGATGCAACTTTCGAGCGGTGTTACGAATATTTTTCCATCACCGATTTTTCCCTCGCCGTGTTTGGCCGCTTTAATGATCGCATTCACGGCCACTTCGACGAATTCGTCGTTGCACGCAATTTGGAGCTGCACTTTCGGGATCAGGTTCGGCACCACGACTTGCCCACGATAAATTTCTTCGTCCACACCGCGACCGTGACCCGACACGCGACTCACTGTGATGCGCGTAATGTCGGCCGCGATCAACGCTTCTCGAACGGGGTCCAATCGGTCCGGTTGGATGATTGCAGTGATCAATTTCATGGGATTCTCCGTTAGTTCGGGTTCACAAGGCCGTAGCCGTGTTCGCCGTGCAGGCTGTGGTCAAGTCCGGCCATTTCGTTCGTTTCCTCGATTCGGAAACCGATCGTTTTCTCGATGAGCACCATGAGGATTGCCGTGGCGACCAGCGAAAACACGATCGTTATTCCAACCGCTGCCGCTTGCACGCCCAATTGTTGCATGGTGGTCCATGAGCCGCCCGCTTTCGCGGCTGCTTCGGCCATCCAACTGTCGCGGATGAAGAACGTGAGCGCGATTGCGCCGGTGATGCCGGCCAATCCGTGAATACCGAATACATCGAGGCTGTCGTCGTAGCCTAGTTTCGTTTTGATTTTCAGCGCGTGGTAGCAGATGAACGACGCGATGAATCCGAGTGCGATGGCGCCCGTCACTTTCACGACGCCGGCGGCAGGCGTGATCACGACAAGGCCGGCCAGCATGCCGCTTACGAAGCCGAGGCTCGTCGCTTTGCGATGACCGATCGCTTCGATCAGCATCCACGCGAGCGCGCCCGCGGCGGCCGCCACTTGCGTGACCGTCAACGCGCGCGCGGTATCAAGGCTGCTTGACACTGAGCTGCCCGCGTTGAAACCAAACCATCCGACCCACAGAAGGCCGGCGCCCATTAACGTCATTACGAGATTGTTCGGGTTCATTGCCGTGCGCGGATAGCCGCGACGCGGGCCCAAGTAGAAAGCGAGCAACAATGCGCTGATTCCTGCTGAAATATGAACGACGGTGCCCCCCGCGAAGTCGATCGCACCGCGCGCGCCCAGGTTGAACAAAAATCCGTCGGAGGCCCACACCCAGTGACACAGTGGGTTGTACACGAGCAAACTCCATAATGCGATGAACACGCAGTAACCGCGAAACTTCACGCGTTCGGCGAAAGCGCCTGCGATTAAAGCAGGTGTGATGATCGCGAATTTTCCTTGGAACATCGCGAACACGTATTCGGGAATGTTCGCGCTCATGATCGCGTCATCGAGGCCGTTTAAAAACAGAAACTCTTTTTTCCAGCCGATGAACCCGCCGAGAACATTTGGACCGAAGCTAAGCGCGTAACCGCACACGGCCCACAAAACGCCGATGATTGCCATTGCCGCGAAGCTGTGCATCATTGTGCCCAGTACGTTTTTCGTGCGAACGAGACCGCCGTAAAACATCGCGAGTCCCGGTACCATTAGAAGAACCAATGCCGTGGATGTGAGCATCCACGCTTCGGCTCCTGAGTCGATAGGCGTCGTCATTTTCCCCCCACAGGTTAATGAGATTTTATGTCTGTGAATTGTTTAAAAAGCTATTTCGATTCCGAGCGTTTCCTTGCCGTATGATCAAGAATTTTTTTACGGATCCGGATATTCTTCGGCGTCACTTCGACGAGTTCGTCGGTTTCGATGAATTCGATCGCTTGTTCGAGCGTGAGCTGACGGTGCGGCGTCAGCATGACCGCGTCGTCGGAGCCGGTGGCGCGCATGTTCGACAACTGTTTCTTCTTGCACGGGTTCACGGTCAGCGTCGTGTCGCGCGAGCTTTCGCCGACGATCATGCCGCCATAGACCGGCGTGTTCGGACCCACGAACAACACGCCGCGTTCCTGAGTGCTTTCGAGCGCGTACCCGGTCGTGTCGCCGGGTTCTTGCGCGATCAGCACGCCTTTCTGGCGAAGCCGTTCGCCTTTCGTGCGTGGAATGTAGCCGTGGAAGCTGTGGTGCATGAGGCCGGTGCCGCGGGTCAGCGTCAAAAATTCGGATTTGAAGCCGATCAGCGCGCGCGCCGAGATCACGTATTCGAGACGCAACCGTTTGCCTTCGAGAAGCATGTTTTTCATTTCGGCGCCGCGCGAGCCCAAGCATTCGAGCGCCGCACCTTGATAGGTGTCTTCGACATCGAGCACGAGGAATTCGGCCGGTTCCATTTTTTGGCCGTCGATTATTTTATCGATCACTTCCGGTTTCGATACGGCCAACTCGTATCCTTCGCGGCGCATTGTTTCGATGAGAATCGACAAATGAAGTTCGCCGCGACCCGATACGCGGAAGCTGCTCGAGTTCGGGATTTCCTCGATGCGCAGTCCTACGTTGATTTCCTGTTCGTGGATGAGACGGTCGCGCAAATGCCGCGTGGTTAAAAATTCCCCATCTTGTCCCGCGAACGGACTGTCGTTCACCATAAATTCCATGACCAGCGTGGGCTCGTCGATCGACATCGGCTCGAGCGCCACCGGGTTTTCGGCCGCAGCGATCGTGTCGCCGACATTCGCATCCTCAACGCCGGCGACCGCGACGATGTCGCCCGCCTGCGCCGATTCCATTTCACGTTGTACGAGTCCGAAGTAACGCAAAATTTTCGTGATCCGGAATTTCACTTGCTCGCCGTTGCGGCGAACCAGCGTGACCGGCATGTTCTTTTGGACGCGGCCCGCGAAGATGCGTCCGATCGCGATGCGCCCGACGAAGTTGTCGTGGCCGAGGATCGTGACCAGCATCTGCAAGGGCTTCCCTTGGTCGGCGGTCGGACCGGGCACGTGTTTGATGATCGTTTCGAACAACGGCTTCAGATCGGTCGATTTGTGTTCGAGATCAAGCGTGGCCCAGCCGTCGCGGCCCGAGGCGTAAACAATCGGGAATTCGAGTTGCGGATCGGTGGCTCCAAGATCGACAAATAGACCGAAGGTTTTGTCGAGCGCTTCGTGAGGTTTCGCGCCGGGGCGATCAACTTTGTTCACAACGACGATGGGGTTCAGTCCAAGCTCGAGCGCTTTCTTCAGCACGAACCGCGTTTGCGGCATCGGTCCATCGTAAGCGTCAACGAGCAGCAGTACGCCGTCGACCATTTTTAAGGTGCGTTCCACTTCGCTGCCGAAGTCCGCGTGGCCGGGCGTGTCCACGATGTTGATCGTGTTGTCCTTGTAGGGGACGGACGTGTTCTTGGCCAAAATCGTGATGCCACGTTCGCGCTCAAGCGCGTTTGAATCCATAACGGCTTCTTGCGCTTCGTCGGCCTTTACTTTGAATTCGCCTGTTTGTTTCAGCATTGAGTCGACCAGCGTTGTTTTGCCGTGGTCAACGTGTGCGATGATTGCGATGTTTCTTACGTCTTGTCGTCGGAGTTCTGTCATGGTGTCCTTCGTGGTTCGTGGAAAGTGAGGGGCCTATCTATCAAATATTGCACAATGACGCTTTGCATCACTTAAAAAGGAGCGTCCCCGTTCGCTATGGAACAACTGCATGATTTGTTGGCCCGCATTTATAATTTCCAAGAATTGATCCGTACCGGTGGATACGTAGCGTTAACCGTAATCGTTTTTGCAGAAACCGGTTTGTTGGCCGGTTTCTTTTTGCCCGGCGATTCGATGCTGGTCACAGCCGGCCTCGTTTGCGCGTTGGAAAACACGCTGAACATATGGGTTTTGAATGGACTGTTGATCGCGGCCGCCATCGTTGGCGATACGACAGGATATTGGATCGGTTACCATTTGGGCCCGAAACTGTTTAATAAAGAAGATTCTTTGCTGTTCAAGCGCAGCCATTTGTTGCGCACGCATGCTTTCTACGAGAAACACGGCCCGAAAACGATCGTGCTCGCGCGTTTCGTGCCGATTGTGCGCACATTCGCGCCGACCGTGGCTGGAATGGCCAAAATGGATTACAAGAAGTTCATCGTCTACAACGTGGTCGGCGGCATCGGGTGGGTGTTGAGTATGACCTCGGTCGGATATTTCTTGGGTCGTTCGATTCCGAACATCGATAAGAAAATTCACCACGTGGTGCTGATCGTGATTTTCTTGTCGTTTATTCCGATCTTGATTGAGTGGTGGAAGGCGCGACGCGAATCAGGGAAACAGTAGGTGTTTCTCCCATCCCTTGCCGTGGCTTTCGTACAAAGTCCGGTAATGGAGGCGATGCGGCGCCGCTTTCCAGAATTCGATGCGGTTCGGTTTCACGCGATAGCCTGACCACCAGTTCGGTCGCGGCACCGGCGCGTTCGCGTATTTCTTTTCGAATTCGGCCACGCGGTCTTCGAGCGTTTTCCGGTGCTCGAGCACGCGCGATTGCAGCGACGCCCACGCGCCGATCTGGCTTTCGCGCGGCCGCGTTTTCCAATACTCGTCCGCCTCTTCGCGCGACACCGGTGTCACGGTCCCTTCGATATGCACTTGTTCTTCCAGCGACTTCCAGTGGAACGAAAGCGACGCGCGCGGATTTGCGGCCAGATGCTGCGCCTTGCGGCTTTCATGGTTCGTGAAAAAAACGAACCCGTGATCGTCGTATCCTTTCAATAACACCACGCGCGTCGACGGCCGACCGTCCGCGCTGGCCGTGCCAAGCGTCATTGCGTTCGCGTCCGACGGCTCGCTTTTCTTCGCGCGCTCGAACGCCGTGGTGAATTCTTGAAGTGCTTCCTTGTAAAGATCCATACCAAGCGATTATTACAAAATTATTATAGAAGCCTGGTCGGATGGAGCGGAAATATCTGCGCATGATCGGCAAAATGAAGAAAGACGGACCGAAGGAATGGGGCGTCTATATTTTGCGATGCGAAGACGGATCGCTTTACACCGGCATCGCCAAGGACGTGGACGCGCGATTTAAGCAACACCAGTGCGGAAAAGGCGCCGCTTACACGAAAACGCATCCGCCGGTCGCGCTCGTTTATCGCGAACTCGAGATGACGCGGTCCGAGGCGTTGATCCGCGAAGCCGCTTTGAAAAGATTGCCCAAACAAAAGAAAGAGGAGATGTGCGATGGAAGAAAAGAACATTGAATGTAAAGTGGTGAAAGTTTTGATGTCGACGGATGCGGGCGGGTTCGGCGCGAATCAGTTGCGCGTTGTGCGGTGGATCGTCAACGGCAAAGACACCGGCGCGCTTTTGGAAAAAAGAAATCTTTACACGACCAAAGACGGGCAGGAGCGCATGGGCAAAGCCAAAGGATTCAATATGACCGACGTCGCCTACGTGGTCGAAAACTGGAAAGAAATCCAAACCTTGCTATAAAAAAAACCGCACGACTCGCCTTCCCCCTGAAGGCCGAGCCGTGCGGCATAGCGGTGTAAGTCTTAGTTTTTAAGTGCTGCGACCGCGGCCGTGTAATTCGGCTCTTGCGCGATTTCCGGCACTTGCTCGGTGTACTTCACGGTTCCGTTCTCGTCAATCACGACGACCGCGCGCGAGAAAAGTCCAGCCAACGCACCGTCGGCGATCCGCACGCCGTAGCTGTCTCCGAACGTCAAGTTGCGAAGTTCGGATGCCGGCACCACGTTTTTCAAACCCTCGGCGCCGCAGAAGCGGTTCAGCGCGAACGGCAGGTCTTTCGACACGCAAAGTACGGTCGTGTTCGGTAACTTGTTCAATTCCTCGTTAAATTTCCGGGTCGAGGCTTGGCAGACCGGCGTGTCGATGCTCGGAAAAATATTCAACACGACTTTCTTGCCTTGCAGATCTTTCAGCGAAATATCGGACAAATCCGTTTTCGTCAATTTGAATTCCGGCGCTTTGCTGCCGACTTGAGGCAGATTGCCGGCGGTTTTCACCGGGTTTCCTTTGAATGTAATGCTAGCCATAACGTCCTCCTGGATGATGTTGCGGCGGATTTATACCTTTTGAAGTTACCGGTTGAACAGTCCCTTCAGCAGTTTTTCGCCCTGTTTTTTTAGGTCGTCGCCGTATTTTTCTTTGAGCGTTTCGATCGCCTTCTTTTTAATTTCGGTGGTGTCGACTTTCACGTCCGGTTCGCCGACCGTTCCTTTAATAGTCATGTTCAATGTGGCCCGGCCTTGTTCGTCATTTAATATTTCGCCGACCGATCCGCCGATAAGACCGGATGCCGCTTTCACGACCGAGGTAAGATTCAACGGCTGGGCACCGGTCAAACCGACCGTTCCTTTCATTGTGGCGCCGATCTGGGACGAGTCCAGCACGTAGGATGTCACCGTCATCAGGCCCGCTTTGAACGTGTAATCGCCGGTCATGCTTTGATACGCGATATTGTCGAACGACGGCAACTTTATCGCCCCGCCCGCCGCTTTGCTCGCTTTTTGCAGCAACGTGATCGGCAAAAACAAAATCCGCGCCGCTTTCGAGTCGGCGGTTAGCTTCTGAATGTTTTGGAATTGGCCCGGCCCCACTTTCATCGAAGCCGTGCCGGCCATTTTCGCCATGTCGGCCGCATTCGTGAGGTTCCATTCGAGAGTGGGTTTTTGACCGGAGAAGTAGTCGTGCTTGATCAGATTGCCGGTCATCTTGCCCGACGTGTCGGTGGTCGTGAAGTTGATCGTCGATTCAATGCCGGTCATCTTCACGCCGAATGTAGACACCGCTACGTTCTCCAAACGCGCGACTCCTTTTACATCAGCGCTGGTTACTTTCATTGTGACCGTCGTTTTGCCGGTTAATCCATAGCCTTGCATCGGCGGTACCATCGGCGCAATGTCCTCGAGTGAAAATGCGTTTGTCTTTAAATTGAACGCATACGTTGATTTATACGTGCCATCGCCTGCGCAGACGAGTTGGCTCAACGTGAATTTCAGATCTTTGAGCGTCAGCGCGAGCGGCATCGCATAGGCGCCCGACGTTTCGAAGGACATCGGCACGCCGGCCGCTTTTTTAAACGAGGCGCCGTAGACGACCTCGAGCGGCTTCCCATCCAATTTCAATGTCAGTTGCCCCGCGTCGGCTGTGCCGTCGACATCGACCGTTGCTTTGGCGGCCCCCCCCAATTTCACGTCTTTCGGAAGCGTGTCGGGCGCGAGCATGCCGAGCATCGCTGCGATCGGAAACTCATTCGTCTGGGCTGAAATTTTAAAACGCCGCGATGGATCGGCCGGACTTTTGATCGCGCCTTGGCCCGAAAGCGACAACGCTCCAACCGCCACGTTGAATGTCGTGTCGACGGCCGCCATCGTTCCTTTCAACGTGATGTCGCCTTTGATCGGATCTTTGAATTTCAACGACGCCGGCATTGCGCCGAGCGCGGTTAACAACGACGGCTCGAGTTTTGCGATTTTCGTGTTTATGTCGAACGACGGCGCGTCGCCGGTCAACTCTTTCGTCTCGCCGCTCACGAGGATCTTCGATTCGCCGCTGGCCAATGACAGCTCTTTGATTTTTGCGGAGCCTTTGATCAGATTGACCGACCCTGCAAACGCGATGGCGGCTTGAATTCCTTTCGTCTTCACGTCAAACGACGTTTTCATTTCGACCGGCGCCACCAACGTCAGATTTCGAATCGTCAAATCCAAGTTGTCAATGTCCGTCGATTGTGCGGCCGGCGATTTGTCGACGAATGAAATATGGCCCGAAGAAAGAGTCATTTTTGAAACGAGGAATGCGAGCGGTGACGGCGCTTGTTCGGCAGGCGCTGAGGCGGTGGATGTCACAGTGGTCGACGACGTGGCGGTCAAACTCGAGAAGTTGAACGTTTTGCCGTCTGCGTTCCGAACCACGTTTACTTGCGGTTTAACGAGCTCCAATTCTTTAATGAATACTTTCTTTTGGAGCAACGGCAAAAGCCGTGGCACGACCACGAATTTTTCGCTCGACACGAACGTGCCGGCCGAGAAGTCGGGCGCTTCGGACAGAGAAAAATTCGAAATGCCTAAACCCGTGAACAAACTCACCGATACATCGCCGAGTTTCACTTGCCGATGCAGTTGGGCCGCCGCTTGTTTTTCGATCAGCGCTTTGATTTTTTCCGGGGGAAAGAAAATTTTCACCGCAATGGCGGCAGCGATCACGAGAATCGCGAGGCCGGCGGCCAGCCAAATGAGAACCTTCAGAAATTTTTTCATGCGTTTATTTTACTTCTGAATCTTTCGCGAAACACGCGGGTCATGACGCCGACGCTCAATAATGTGATGGTTCCGCCGATCAACACCGACGGCACTATGCCTAAAAATTTCGCGGCGAGCCCCGATTCAAACGCGCCCACTTCGTTCGAGGTGCTGATAAAAATGCTGCTGACCGACGACACGCGTCCGCGTAAATGGTCGGGCGTCGACGCCTGGTAGATGCTTTGACGGATAATCACGCTGACGCCGTCGGCGGCGCCGCCGAGCGCGAGGAAAAAAACCGCCAGAAAGATGTTCGGCGACAGCGCGAACGCGATCATGCACAAACCGAATACGAACACCACGATCCGCAGCGCGCGCCACGTAGGCCGAACGAACGGTCGCGCCGCTTGAATCGCTGAAATCGTCGCCGACCCGAACCCGGGCGCCGCTTTTAGGAAACCGAATCCGATCGACCCCGCGTTCAGCCGATCCGCGAAAAAAGGGTAAAGCGCGACCACGTCGCCGAACAACACGGCAACCATGTCGAGCGACATCGCGGCCAGGATCATCGGTTGCGACCAGATGAAACGCAGTCCGTGTTTCACACGCTCGAGGCCCGACTCGGTTTCGCCGGTCGGCGGCGGCACGTGAATCGGATGCAGCCGCACCGCCAGAACCAATGAGATCAGAATGAAAACGCCGGCGACTCCGTAGAGGGCGCGCGCGCTGAAATGAAGCAACAACCAGCCGCCGGCGATCGGGCCCGTGATCAACGCCGCTTGAAATAAGCCGAGATTCCAGCCCATCGCCTTCGGAAATTCGTGTTTTGGGATCAACAATTGGCCGTACGCGCTCGTCGACACATTTTCGAAACTCGTGCAGAGTCCCGTAAATGCCGTGATCAAATAAAAAAACCAAACCGGCGGATGGTCCATCAGCGTTCCGGCCAACAGCGCGCAGGAGCTCAGGAAGAGTCCGACCTCGGAGCGGATCATAAACGAACGCTTCTCATGACGATCGACCAAATGACCGGCCCACAACGCGATACCGACGAACGGCACCGCTTCAACAAGCCCCAGCATGCCGAGCGCGAGTGGATCGCGTGTGAGCTGAAAGATTTGCCACGCGATCGCGGTCGCCTGCAGTTGCTTGCCGAAGTTCGAGAAGAACCGCGATCCGAGCCAATACGAAAACGATTTTTTCATGAACGGTTTGACGACAATTCGAATGGCCCTATTTCGCGGATGCGCGCACGCATGCCGTACCACGTGGCGCCGGCCGTCATCCAGACTTCGTTGAGGTCCCATTCAAGCTTGGGTACCGGAAATGAAGTTGATCCCAGCATCGACGGTTTTAAAAATCTCATGAACGTTACATGGGCGGAGGGCGACGTCGCTCGCGGCGCACAACGAATTTGTTTCTCGGTCAACCGTGCCGCCAAATGGTTGCGAAACGCTTCCATTTGTTCCAATCCCCCGGTGAAACTGACAGCGGCCGCCGCTTCATCGATCCGTACGTGAGGATTGGACAATCGCACGTGCGGCGGCGATTTCATTGCCTCTCCGATTTCCCTCCGCACTTGCTGTTCAAGCTGGGTCCCCGCGTTGGCGTCGGCGCCCGATACGATTTCGAACACGGTTAAGTGCAGGTCGGGTTCCGGATAGAAATATTGTCCCGGGTCCCGTTTTTGAATTTGGGTTTGCAGATCGCGGATAAGTTTTCGCACGGCGGCCGGCGGCCGCGCGATCACGTTCACTCCAAAACGGTTATCGGCGCCGGGCGACCGCAATTCCTCGAGCAAACGTTCGTCAATCATCGGAAACGTCTTCGGGGTCCGCATGGACGGTCACGACTGAGCCCGGATATTTCTCCTTCAATTTATGAATAAGTCCGGTTGTGATCGCGTGTGCTTCTTTAAACGTTTCGACGCCGCGCAGCACCACGTGAAATTCGATGAATTTCGTGGGGCCGACTTGGCGCGTGCGCAGATCGTGATAACCGGTGACGTTCGGACCGAATGAATGGATTTCGTGATCGATTTCTTTGAGCAAAGGTTCCGGCAGTTGCACGTCGAGCAATTCCGACAGTGTGCCACGAAAAATCGAAGCGACATTTTTAATCAAGTAGACCACGATCAAAAGCGAAATCAACGGATCCCATAACGCGCCGCCTGTCGTTTTATAAAGGAGGAACGAGACCAGCACACCCAGATAAACGAGCGTGTCCGACGCGTAATGCAAATATTCGGAAGCCATGACTTGCGAGTTCGTAGCGATCATCGATGCGCGCAAATTCTTTGAATGCCAAAGATTCAACGCGAGCGCGATGGCTGTAATGGCGATGCCGACCCCGGCATCGGTGATCGGCTCCGGCTTCAAAAGCCGTTTCACGGCCATGCTCGCTAGGCCGATTGCCGCGCCGCCGATCACGAAGCTTTGAACGAGGCCGGCCAGGCTCTCGAACTTGCCGTGTCCGTACGGGTGATCGTGATCCGCCGGTTTCGACGACGATCGCACCAATGCGAAATTCGCGAGCGAGACCACGAGATCCATAAACGAGTCGGCCGCGCTTGCGAGGATCGCCATCGAGTTCGTGAGAAAGAAAACCGCGAGTTTGAACAGCATGAGTCCGGCCGCGATCGACAACGATCGCATCAATAATTTTGTTCGAGAATGGGGCGCGTGCGTCATACCATGGGATTATAACAACGGAAAAACTACAATCGGCTCAATGCCATCCCGTTTTACGATCGATCGCGAACTGCTGATACGAATTTTCTTCTTCGTTGCGTTCTTCTTTTTGTTGACCCAGGTGTTTCTGCTCGCGAAACCGTTTTTACCCTCGGTGCTCGTCGCCGGCATCCTCGCGATGATGTTCGCACCGCTGCACCGCCGCGTGCTCAAATGGGTGCGCAAGCCGGATTTGGCGGCACTGATTATGACGTTCGCGGTTGTTCTAGCCGGTCTTGTGCCGTTGATCGTGTTCGTCTGGATCGTGATCCATGAGTCGAACAATTTGATTCCGGCGGTCCAAAGCGTGCTCGCGCAACTCAACAGCGGCGATCTGAACGCCTATCGCGATAAAATTCCCGAGTCGTTTGCATCCGCGTTCGACCGCGTCGCTACTTTCTTTGGCGGGCTAAACGTGGACGTGCGCGGGTTGATCCTTGATAACGCCCGCGAACTCGGCGCGCGGTTTTCCGCTCTCGGCGCGTTCATCGCGCGCAACATCTTCATCACGTTTTTCCGATTGTTGATTCTCGTTCTGTCGATGTTCTTCATGTTTCGCGACGGCGAAAGTTTGTTCATCTGGGCGTTAAATCTCATTCCGATGGAAACGCACCATAAGATGTCGGTCGCGCGCAGCGCGTACGAAACCTTTTGGGCGGTCACGATCGGCGTGTTCCTCACCGCCGCCGCGCAAGCGAGCACCGCGCTGATTGGGTTTGTGGTGGCCGGGGTGCGCATGCCCGTGTTGCTGGCGCTTGCGGTGGCCGTCGTGTCGTTGCTCGGTGCGTCGTTCATCGTGTGCTTGCCGGTCGCATTGTTCATGATGCTCGATAGCTTTCCGAAGGGCATGTTCCTATTAATATGGGGCATGGTCGTCGTCGGTTGGCTTGACAATTTATTGAAACCACTTTTAATCGGCTCTCGCGCGCGCATGCCGTTCGTGCTCGTGTTCTTCAGCATCCTCGGCGGCCTTAAGATGTACGGTTTGGTTGGCATCATCCTTGGCCCCGTGTTGGTGGCGTGCGTGCTCGCTTTCATCCGCATTTATAAAGAGACCTACAGCTCGTGAACGGACCGATTGTATGGGCGGGTTTTCTCGTTTTGGTCGGCGCTCTGCTCGCACTCGACTTGTTCGTTTTCCATCGTCACGCGCATGAAGTGAAATTCAAAGAAGCGGTGAAGATGTCGTTGTTTTGGATCGGCGTTGCGCTCGCGTTCAACGCGGGCCTTTTTTATTTCGAAGGCCGCAAGAAAGCGATGGAATTTCTCGCCGGTTATGTGATTGAAAAATCCCTTAGCGTCGACAATCTTTTCGTTTTCATCATGCTGTTTTCGTATTACCGGGTGCCTGCGTCGCTTCAACACAAGGTGTTGTATTGGGGCATCGTCGGCGCGCTCGTGATGCGCGCGCTCTTTATCTTGGCCGGCGTGGCCATGATTCAACGATTCGAATGGACCACCTATCTGTTTGGCGCGTTCCTTATTTATACCGGCATCAAAATGGCATTTTCGGATGAGGTGGATGTGGATCCAAACAAGAATATCGTGTTGCGGATCGCCAAGCGGATCCTGCCGATGACCGAACAAAACCGCCGCGGCAGTTTTTTCGTGAAGGAGGGCGGACGTTGGCTGGCCACGCCATTGTTCATCGTTTTGCTCGTCGTTGAAACCACCGACGTGGTTTTTGCCGTCGATTCGATCCCGGCCGTGCTCGCCGTTTCGGCCGATCCGTTCATCGTGTTTTCGTCAAACGTGTTCGCGATCTTGGGTTTGCGCGCGTTGTATTTCGCGCTGGCCGGCGTGATGGGATTGTTCCGCTTCCTCAAATACGGTTTGTCGATCGTGCTCGCGTTCGTCGGTTTTAAGATGGCGGCCGCTCATTACATCAAACTGCCGATCGGAGTTTCGCTGGGCGTGGTGTTGGGCGTGCTCGGGCTATCGGTGCTCGCTTCGATTTTTCTCCCGGCGCCGGAGATCGAAGAAAAAAAGTAGGAACCTGCGGCGAACGAGGCCCGTTCGACTCTATAGCGAAGATCGAGCGGCGATCGCCGTTTTCCGGGCCGCTTCGACGGTGTCTCCGAGCGCCGTCAGGTGGCCCATTTTTCTGCCCGGACGGGGTTCGGATTTTCCGTACAAATGAAGTTTCACGTGCGGTGACCGCAGTGCTTTCTCCCACCTCGGCTCGCCTTTTTTCCACACATCGCCTAATAAATTGACCATTGCCGCCGGTTTCAGTTGTCGCGTCGACCCGAGCGGCATTCCTGTGACCGCGCGTACTTGTTGTTCGAACTGGCTCGTTTCGAATGCGTCGATCGTAAGGTGTCCCGAATTGTGCGTGCGCGGAGCCAGTTCGTTCACGATGATTTCGCCGTTTTTCTTTAGGAACATTTCGACGCACATGAGCCCCACGACGTCGAGCGCGTTCATGATATCGTTCGCGAGTTTCACCGCGTTTTTCGCAATTTTGGGCGAAATGTTCGCCGGAGCGATCGTCACATCCAAAATATGGTTTTTATGCGCATTTTCGAATACACCGAACGGCGCGAACGCGCGGTCGATGCCGCGCGCGGCCACCACTGAGATTTCCTTTTCGAAACGCACGAATGCTTCGAGCACGGCCTCTGCGCCGTTGAACGCTTCATAGGCGGCGAGCGCTTCGTCGAGCGAGCCGATTTTCTTTTGGCCTTTGCCGTCGTAACCGAATCCGGCCGTTTTCAGCACGGCCGGCGTTCCCACTTTTTTTACGGCCATCGTCAGTTCGGCGCGTGACCGAACGCGTTGGAACGGCGCGACCGGGAAACCGAATTCAGACAGAAATGTTTTTTCACGCAACCGATGCTGCGTCACGTGCAAAACGTTCGCCTTTGGGTGAACCGGAACCAATTTCGCCACCGCTTCGACCGATCCGACCGGAATATTTTCGAATTCGAACGTGACCACCCGCACGCTTTTCGCAAACGCGGCGAGTTGTTGTTCGTCGCTGTACGAGGCGGTCCATTTTTTATCGGCCACTTGTCCGGCCGGCGTGTCGGTATCCGGCGAATATGTGTGCACGCGGTATCCCATTTGGCGCGCGGCGATCGCAAACATGCGCCCGAGCTGCCCGCTGCCGAGCACGCCGATCGCCGAGCCGGGAAGGATGGGTTGGTTTTTCATCAGTTCAAGGAAGTTTGGATTTCAATACTTTTTCGGTTTGTTCTTTTCGGAAGCGTTTTAGTTTCGCTTTCAGGTCCGGACGGCGTGTCGCCAGAATATTAACGGCCAGATAGCCGGCGTTTGATGCGCCGGCCGCGCCGATCGCTAACGTTCCGACCGGAACGCCGGCCGGCATTTGCACGATCGACAACAACGAATCAAGCCCTTTCAGCGCTTTCGATTCGACTGGAACGCCGAGAACCGGCAGACACGTATAAGCGGCGGCCATGCCGGGCAGATGCGCGGCGCCGCCGGCGCCCGCGATGATCACTTCGATGCCGCGCGCTTCGGCTTTCGATGCGAATTCGGCCAACCAATGCGGCGTGCGATGCGCGGAGACCACTTGCTTTTCGTGCGGCACGCCGAACTTTTCGAGCACCGCACTCGCGTTCTGCATCGTTTCCCAATCCGACGTGCTTCCCATGATCACGGCCACCAGTGGTTTATTCATGACGTTCCCTTGTTGTTAATTTTAATCCGTACGTGACAATCGTGTGCGGCGGCTGCTGAAGATACGACCACAGCGTGAGCGTCTTTTTCATCAGCGGCTGAAATCCGAGCGACTCGAAAAAACGATTTTTCCCATCGGGCACCGTGGTCCTTACATGAACACCGCGCGCCCCGCCGCTGCGCGCATGCTCGAGAAATGCGGTCGCCAAGCCATGCCCCACGCCGCCGCCGCGATGGCCGTCCTCGATATTAATATGAAAATGCGCCGGATATTCACGCAACAGATTTTTCGGCTGCTGTTCCTGTCCGAGCATGGCGCTCTTCCATCCATTGTAAAAAAAATTCCAAGCGCGCTGGTTTTTCCAAACGCCTCTCCCGAAAAAGCCGCTAAGCACGCGCGGCAATACGTGTTTTCTCCATAATTCCCAATGACGCTTTGTATCCACCGTTCCCGTCAAATAACCGATCACGCGCCCTTGGTCTTCGGCGACGAATGTCGCCTCCGGTTGCGTGTCCGTATAGGCGGCTGTCATGATATCCGACAGCCACTCTCCTTGGTCGAAAAATTGCCGGTACGATCGGCCGAGAAACGCGGTATCTTGGAAAATTTTTCGCAACGACGACCGGTCGGCCGGGTGATAAGGACGAATCAACGACATTCTCGATATATAGCAAAGGTCGTCATTCCGGCGAAAGCCGGAATCCCGAATGACAACTCACGCGCCGTTTCTGTGGATCCCGGCTAACAACATGCCGGGATGACGACTTAATACTTGATTTGACGCGCAGGACGTATTAGAAAGGAGAAATGATGAACCTGTTGAAAACGATCGGCTTATCGGGTTTTGTCGACATCACTCTGATGTCCATCATCATCTACGCGCTGATTGTTTGGTTCCGTCGATCGAAAGCGGTGTTCGTGTTGATCGGTTTGTTCATCGTCGGACTTGTCTACAGCGCTGCGCGCGAATTCAATCTGCAGTTGCTTGCCGTGATGTTCCAAGGTTTTTTCACGGTGATTCTGATCGCGATCATTGTGATCTTCCAAGAAGAAATCAAGCATCTGTTCGAGCGCGTCGCCATGTGGAGTTTGAATCGCGGCATGACGCGGCAACAAGTGCTGCATCTGTCGCGCCAGGAAGTGCAGATTCTCGTGCGCGCGGTAAAAGATTTGGCCGATGCGAAAATCGGCGCGTTGATCGTGATTCGCGGCGCGGACGCGATTATCCGCCACATCAACGGCGGCTGGGATTTGAACGGTGAATTGAGCGAGCCCGTGTTGAAAAGTTTGTTCGACCCGCACTCGATCGGCCACGACGGAGCATTGATCATCGACGGCAATCGAATTCTTCAATTCGGTTGCCATTTGCCGTTGTCCAAAGATTTGCGCAAGGTTCCGGCCGGCGGAACGCGTCACGCGGCCGCGCTCGGCATGTCTGAATTGACCGATGCGTTCTGCATCGTGGTTTCAGAAGAACGCGGAACCATTTCGGTCGCGAAGGACGGCGAAATCGAAGTGGTCGATACGGAGCGGCTCAATCTCATGCTCGAGCGGTTTTACGATGACACGCGGCCAGCCCCGCACTCACAGACATGGCAGGAATGGGTCACCCGCAACTTCCGCGAGAAAATCATCGCGGTGATGCTCACGCTCGGTCTCTGGTTTTTCTACGTTCATGAAGGGCGGCTGACCTATGAATCTTTCCACGTGCCGGTCGAATACACGAATTTGCCCGACAGTCTGCTTGTCAGCGAAGTTATTCCGTCGTCGGTCGACGTCACGTTGTCGGGGCCGCGCCGGTATTTTTACTTCTCAAGCCCGAAGCGCATCCGCGTCGTGTTGAACATGGTGAACACCGAAGACGGATTCCAAATCAAGTCGATTCAAAAGTCAAATCTTTCCTATCCTGAAAAATTGCAGCTCGAAGCGATTTACCCTTCCAAAGTTAAAATCGTTGTTCGCGCCAAGAACGGCAAAAGTTAACGCGCGCGGATTTGCGGAACTTCCCAAACGCGTACGCCTTTCGGCGGGTTTTCAATCGCGCGCGTCAACGCTTGAACCATTTGTTTGATCGTCACCAATCCGAGACGTTGCGCCGATTCCCGCGTCGCCGATTGATTCTCGAAAATCCAATAAAGCGGCAGGAACAACAGCGGCCATCGGCGGCCCGGACCGATCACGTACCACGGCCGTAAAATCGACGCGTTTAATTTGTTCAAGCGGATCAGATTCTCTACGTCGGCGCGCGCTTCGATATACGCTTTCATGATCGGCGCCGGTTGCGCGACGCTCACATACACCAGTTGTTCCACGCCGGCGCCAGCGGCGGCCGTCACCGATTCGCGGCCGCATACGAAATCGATTTTCCGAAACTGCTCTTTTTTCAGCGGGCCCGGATGCGCGACGCCGACCAGTTGAACTATCGTATGGTCCGCGCGTAACAGATGCGCGTAACTCGCGCCGTTCAGCGGATCCCCGACGTGCACGATCGCGCCCGCCGCGCTTCTGTTTTCCGAACCGGCGCGCGCGAGCACTTCAACCGCGTGTCCGCGGTTAAGCAATTCCTTCGACAGAGCGCGACCCATGAAACCGGTCCCGCCGATGATGAACACTCTTTTTTTAATCATAAAATCCGCTTATCAAAATTCAAAGGAGGAGTGCCATGGTTGGAAAGGTTTATCCGCGCGCCGTGAAGAAAAGCAAAGACGTGTTGGAACCGGCTCCGCTCTCGGATTCCGACATTCACATCGATTTCCCACGCGAAGAAGAATTAATCATTCCCGGACATTATGCGATCCGCATCAGCGGTGTGCCCGAAGCGCAAGTTGAGATCTCGATCAATGATGGCGAATGGGTGGGATGCCGCACCGCGGTTGGTTATTACTGGTTCGATTGGGAACCCGCCGTGGCGGGAGAAGTAACTCTGGTCGTTCGCCAGAAAGTCGGTAAAGGTCGAGCGAAAAAGTCGGAACAGCGTTTCTGCCGCGTGGTCGGAAAAAAAGTCTAAGCCGGAACTAATTTGCGACTCGCCCGTTATTGAAGCGTGTCTTCATTTTTCCGCTTTGGGAGGGGTTGAGTCATGATCGTCGTTACGGGTGCGACCGGCAACATCGGCCGGAAGATCGCTGAAATTTTATTGAAGAGCGGACAGCGCGTGCGCGTGGTGGTTCGCAGCGCAGACAAAGCAAAAGATTTAAAAGAAAAAGGCGCCGAGGTTGCCGTTGCTTCATTGGACGACGCCGACGCGCTTGCGGCTGCGCTTAAAGGCGCCGATGCCGCGTTCCTGATGATTCCTCCGAATTACACGGCGCAGGATTTCCGCGCTTACCAAAATAAAATCAGCGAATCGCTTGAGAAAGCGGTTCGCCAATCGGGCGTTAAGTTTGTGGTGAATTTAAGCAGTGTCGGCGCTCATCGTCCCGAGAAAGGCGGACCCATCAATGGGCTATACGACCACGAGCAACGGTTAAACAAAATTCCGAACGTAAACGTTTTCCATTTGCGCCCATGCTATTTCATGGAGAATCTTTTGATGAACGTGAGCCTCATTAAAAATATGGGCGTGGCCGGCAGCCCGCTCAAGCCTGACGTGAAATTGCCGATGATCGCCACGCAGGATATCGCGGTGGAAGCGGTCGAACGGCTGACGCAGCGGGACTTCGTCGGAAAAATCGTGAAGGAGCTTTTCGGTCAACGCGATTTATCGATGCAGGAAGTGACGAAAGTTCTCGGGCGGGCGATTGGTCGTCCCGATCTCGCTTACGTTCAATTTCCCTATGCGGACGCCGAGAAGGCGATGACGCAAATGGGGTTGTCATCCGACGTCGCTCGGCTCATGATCGAAATGCAGCGCACGGTTAATGACGGCCAGGCGGGGGCCACGCAAACACGCGGGAACTCCAGCACGACGAAAACGTCGATTGAGGAATTCGCGAAAACGACGTTCGCGACCGTTTTTAAAGCGGGTTAAACGGCCGTGATCACACCGGTCGCATTCAGCCACGTGACCGCCGCTTCCATATCGTTGTAGAACACGCGGTAATTCCCTTCGCCAAACGCGAGCCGAGCTAAATACGCAAGTTTCGTATTCGATACGACGATCGCACGGCGCAAACGAACTTCTCCGAGAGCCGCATCGAGCTTTTCCTGAGCGAGCGGCACATCGACCGGCGGCGCGTCCATGTCGCGCGCGTCATACAACACTTTCGTCTGCGACGTTTCCCGCACGAATTTCATTACGCTTTCCTGACATTCGCGCAACAGCTCTTCGGTCGGTTTGCCGACCAAGCGCGCGAGAATCATGTTTCCGATTTTTTTGACCTGAAGTTGATCTTCCATATTATAGGGCCTCGTGTTCCATTTTAATCTTTTGCAAGTGCCTGTACACTCCGTATGAAAATCCGACCGCGCCCGTAAGAGCGGCCGGAAAATACAACGTCGCATAAGTGAAACGTTGAAATCCGAACGCGCCGACCGCAGAGCCCGCAATGAACGAACCGATCAACAAAAAACAAATATGGATGCGCTGCCTATTGACCGGAACCCCACGCATCAAATGTCCGAGAAAAATTCCGAGATCCGTGAACATACCTGAAACGTGCGTGGTGCGGATCACTGTTCCGCTGTACGCGCTGACCATTCCGTTCTGAAGACCGATCGCGCAGGACGCCAAATAATTTCCGAAACCGAGATTGCGAAACAGCAGCGGTACCGAGATGAAAAGCAAAATCGATTCGATGAACAGAGCGAGTCCGTACCGACGGCCCAGGCGCAGCGTGCTGTCTTGAATCAAGACGCCGCTTAATACGCAGCCGAGCACGAATGAACCGATGATCGCCGCGATATGCGCGGCTGCGCCGAAATCACCGCTCGCCAACGCGACGCCAAACAACGTGGTGCTGCCGGTCAGATGCGTAACGCCTTGGTGTTGAAAGCCGAGGAAGCCAACCGCGTTGATGCATCCGGCGATAAACGCGAGCGCCGCGCTCCCGAACCAGGCCCAGCGCGGAATTTTTGAGATCAAGACGCGTGGCTCAACGCAAACTGCGGCGAGATTTCATGCAACGCCACGTTCGGATGGTTTTGCTTGAAATAATTGAGCGCCCACTCGGCGTCAAACAGGATGCCCGGTTGGCCGTCCACGTCGTCTGCCAGCGCGGATCCCGGCGGTAGACGGAAATTCGAAATCGCGGCTGCGTCGACCGACGGATCGAGCCAGCGGAATAATTTGTACGCGGTTTGCTCAAGCTTCGAGTCGGCGCCGTATTCGGCTTCGAGCCGGTACTGCACCACCTCGAATTGAAGTTGACCCACCGCCGCGAGCAGCGGAATTTGTTTCGGGGAATTTTTCAGGTACAGCGCTTGCACGATGCCTTCGCTCAACAATTGATCGAGTCCTTTGCGGAACGGTTTGAATTTGGCCGGGCTTGGGTTGTGGATGAACGCGAAACATTCGGAAGGAAAGCGCGGAATCTCGTTGTAAACGATCTTCGGATCTTCGGTCAGCGTGTCGCCAATGCCGAAATCATCGTAACCCACAAGACCCACGATATCGCCCGGATACGCTTCGTCGACGATCTCGCGTTCCTGTCCGAACAGTTTGTGCGAGTTCGACAGCTTTATTTTTTTTCCCGTGCGCGTGTGCGTGATCAGCATGTCGCGCGTGAATTTTCCCGAACACACGCGCATGAACGCAATGCGGTCGCGGTGCTTCGGATCCATGTTGCCTTGGATTTTAAAGATGAATCCCGAGAACGGGCCGTTCAGCGGAATCTCGCCGGCCGCTGTTTTGCGCGGCACCGGCGGCGTCGACAAATGAAGAAATCCGTCGAGCAACATCTGTACGCCAAAATTGTTCGATGCGCTGCCGAAAAACACCGGCGTCACTTCGCCGCGCAGCACGGCTCCGCGATCAAACGCGGCGCCGGCCGCATCCAGCATCGCCAGCTCTTCGGTCGCGCGCGCGTACGCTTGATCGTCCAATTGTTCGCGCACGGCCGGATCCGACAAATCATGCACGGCCACCGGCGCGCGATACATGCCGCCGACCACGCGTTCGAACAGATGCACTTCTTTTTTCTTGCGTTCGTACACGCCGCGGAACGTGGGTCCGTCGCCGAGCGGCCAGCTCATCGGAAACGCGTGAAGCTTCAGCACGCTTTCGAGTTCGTCGAGCAGCTCGAGCGGCTCGCGCATCGGCCGATCGCATTTGTTCATGAACGTGAAGATCGGCACGTGCCGCTGCCGACACACTTCGAAAAGTTTGCGCGTTTGGCTCTCAATGCCTTTGGCCGCGTCGATCACCATCACCACCGCATCGACCGCGGTCAACACACGGTACGTGTCTTCGGAAAAATCACGGTGACCCGGCGTGTCGAGCAAGTTCACGCGAAATCCGTCGTAATCGAATTGCAGCACCGTCGACGACACCGAGATACCGCGCTTGCGCTCGAGTTCCATCCAGTCCGACGTCGACTCGCGTTGATTTTTGCGGGCCGTTACCGATCCGGCCAATTGCACGGCGCCGCCGTACAAAAGGAATTTTTCGGTCAGCGTGGTTTTCCCGGCGTCCGGATGCGAGATGATCGCGAACGTGCGTCGCCGTTGAGTTTCTTTGTCCATTGATTTATATGCCGCTGTGCAGACCGATACCGACCGGCTGCTGTTGGATGATGTCCGCTTCTTGATCGAGCATTTGTTCCCATCGCCACTCGACTTCGTCTTCGGGCAGCACGTGACCACCCAATTGTTTGAAAACTTTGTAATGGCCGAGCTCGGACACATAGAGTCCGCCGTAGAAATCGGCGAGTTCTTTATCGTCGCAAACGCGCGCGAGGATTCCAAACCGCTCGCATGAGCGCGCTTCGATCAGCGCCGAAACGAGCAGACGGTCGAGCACTTCGTGAGGTCCTTTGCCGAGCCGCACCATCGTGCGTAAATCGCCCGGATAGCGTCCGCGGTGCAACCGCTCCAAATCCCAGCCGCGCGCGCGCATAATGCGCACGACTGCGTTCAAATGGCTCGCTTCATCGCGAGCGATCGACGAGATCGTGCTCGTCCACGTTTCCGGATGGTTCGGCGCGGGCCAGCGGTTCAATAGTTCGAGCGCATTCGACGCGGCCTTGCGTTCCAGATAGGCGTGATCGCTCATCAGCGCCGGCAAATTCGACAGCGGTTTTTCGGCCCATGAATCGGGCGTCGTGAAATGAAGAGGTAAATCGGACATTTTTGTCGTTTTATCACTTTGCTCCCGACGCTGAAAATTTAAAATGACGGTCATGGCCGAAAAATTCCGTCAGTGGAAAGAATTCATCGTTAAATACGGCAACGTTTTGTTCTTTATCGGCGGGTTCATTTTCGACACGTTCACGATGGTCCGCGTCGACTCCACGATCGATTTGATCATCGAGATCGTTTATGTTGTGGCGGTTACCTTCCTCATCATTCAGCAGGCCAAATATGTTTTAGGCGTCTGGCGCCCGCAGGGTCGACTTGAAAAGTGGTGGCACTACGAATCCGAAGTCACGCATTTCTTTTACGGCGGTTTGCTTAGCGCGAACGTAATTTTTTATTTCAAGAGCACCACGTTCTCGCGGTCGGTTTTCTTTTTTGCGCTCGTGGTCGCGTTGATGGTTGCGAATGAAATGCCGCAAGTGCGGAAAGCCGGCCACGCGATGCGGCTCGGACTTTATTCGTTCTGCCTCGTCTCTTTCTTTAATTATTTTATTCCGGTCATCGTTGGCCGCATGGGCGCTGTGATTTTTTCGGCCGGTTGGTTGTTGGCCGCGTTCTTCTCTTGGCGGCTCGTGCGCTATCTCGCGGATTTGTCGCCGGATCCGGCCCGTGCGCGAATTCGGCTCGCTTGGTCGCCGGCCGTCGTGATGCTGATCATCGCCGCGCTCTACGCGGGCAAGTTGATTCCGCCGGTTCCGCTGTCGATGCAATATGCGGGCATTTTCAGGAATGTTCAAAAAGAAGGAGACAAATACAGTTTAAGCTACGTGAAACCGCCGTGGTACGCGTTTTGGCGCAAGGACAACCGGCGGTTCGACGCGCGTCCCGGAGACCAGATCTTCTTTTTCACGCGCGTATTCGCGCCGCGCAGGTTCACGCACGATATTTTTATTCATTGGCACAAGAAGATGCCTAATGGAAAGTGGCTCGATGCGGACCGGATTCCGCTGTCGATCAGCGGCGGCCGTGATCAAGGTTTTCGCGGCTACACGATCAAGTCCCACTACGATCCTGGCGTTTGGCGCGTCGACGTTGAAACCGAAGACGGCCGCACATTGGGCAGCGTCACGGTGACCGTTAACGAAGATAAATCGCTCGACGAACGTACGTTCGCCGAGATTCGTATGTAAGATGTACCCATGAAATCGGAACCCTTCCAACGCCGCTTCCTACTCTTGCTCGTGACCAGTGTCTCGTTGTTTTTCTTGTGGATGATTCGCTCGTTCGTTATGACGCTGATTCTCGCCGCCGTGTTTTCAAGTTTGATGTACCCGCTGTACGTGTATCTCCGTCAACGTTTTGGCGGCCGTGAAAAACTTGCGTCGGCGATGTCGTTGCTGATTTTTTTCGTGATCATCGTTTTGCCGCTGTTCGGATTCATCGGGCTTGTCACAAACGAGGCGTTTAAAGTGGCGGATCAGGCCAAACCATGGGTGCAGGAAAAAATAGAAGACCGCGACGAGTTGCGCGAGCGTTTGCAGCAGTTGCCCGGTTTCCACTACGTCGCGCCTTACAGCCAACAGATCACGAGCCGCATCGGCGGCGCGGTCAGTGGCCTCGGCAACTTCATTTTCTCGCGCGCCTCGGCGATCACGGCTGGCACGCTGATGTTTTTCGTTTATTTCGCGGTCATGCTGTACGCGATGTTTTTCTTCCTCCGCGACGGGCCCGCCATCATCGATAAAATTCTTTATTACATGCCGCTCGACGCGAAGGACGAAAGGAAACTCGTGAACGGATTTCGTTCGATGGCGCGCGCGACGATCAAAAGTCTGGTCGTGATCGGCGTCACGCAAGGTGCGCTGGCCGGTGTCGCATTGTGGGTGGCCGGGGTTCCGAGCGCGTTGTTTTGGGGAACCATTATGGCCGTGCTGTCGATGATTCCGAACGTCGGTTCCGCGCTGGTGTGGTTGCCCGCCTGCATTTTCCTTTTCTTAAAAGGAAAAACAGTTGCGGCGGTCCTCGTGTTTCTCTGGTGCGCGTTGATCGTCGGCAGCGCGGACAACGTGCTGCGGCCGATCTTGGTCGGGAAAGACACCGAAGTTCCTGAATTGTTGGTGCTGGTCAGCACACTCGGCGGCCTCGCGACGTTGGGACTCGTCGGTTTCATCCTCGGCCCCGTCACCGCGTTGTTGTTTCTCACGGTTTGGGACATCTACGGCCAAACGTTCCGCGACGTGCTGCCGAAGAACGACTAATGTCCCGTCGGCGAGTTTTACACCAAGAAATCAGCTTGATTCCTTCTTTTTCATTTTGCCGTAGGCAAATCCGTCTCTCTACCTCATACTTATCCTTAATGATTGTTTGAAGAGGGAGGGGAGCCTTTTCTCATGCAAATTAGAGATAAGCGACGGTATCAGCGCGTCAAAACTGAGCTTCAAGCCTATGTTATTGATGTGAACGACAGCCAGGAAGCTATGCCGGCGAACATGTTAATAGAAGCCAAAACCGTCGATATTTCCAATCAAGGGCTGCAAATCCAGACTCCTTGCCGGCTTAAAGTAGGATCCTATGTGATGGTTCTCGTTTATCGGGACGGAAAAAAATCCATGTGTTTTTGCAAAGTTACCCGAGAAACCGAGAACGGACGCAATTTTTCCTATGGTCTTTTCTTCAAAGAATGGTGTTATATTCATCCCAGAATGAAGGAAAACCTCGTCGAATTGCCGAGTTGGGCGCAATGGGCCGGCCTTTCCAACGGAAAAAAAGCCGCCTAACCCGTCAATCTTCACCCTGCGACTTCGTGTACCCCAGCGCTCCGTCGAATTCGGCGAGTTTTTCGAGATGCATCCAGCGGTACTGCGCTCCGATTTTTTGGACCAAGCCGAGCGCCTGTTGATCGGTGATCTCTTTGTCCGAGATAAATCGACACGCGTAATGGTCGACGCAGTCGGTGATCGCCCCCGTGGGCGTGTAAACCTTCGTGCCGCGGTTCGAGATGGCTTTTAATTTGAATCCGGTTCCATCCGCCATCTTCTCGAGAGATTTTCCGAGTGTTTCCGCATTCGCATTTGTTTCAAGGAACACGTCCAGGCCGACGTCTTTCCGCGTTTTCGGTTTCACGAAATCCGGCGCCGAGGAAACCTGCGGCAACTTCAACGGTTTGTGGTCGCGCACGTGCACTTTCGACGGTTTTTGTCCGAGGTTCTTGATGATTTCGTCGGTGTAGGCGGTCGTGCTTGATGCCTTTGCATCACCGACCACATCGCGCGTCATCACTTTGCCCTGCTCAAGCGTGTAGAGCACCGCGTTCTCGATCTTGGCGGCCGCCTCGAATTCCTGCAGGTGGCGCAGCAACATCACCGCTGTGAGAATTAACGCCGTCGGATTGATCACGTTCTTGCCCGCGTATTTCGGAGCCGAGCCGTGCACCGCTTCGAAGATCGCCACGTCGTTCCCGAGGTTCGCCGACGGCGCGAAGCCGAGGCCGCCGATTTGGCCGGACGTTAAGTCGCTCAAAATGTCGCCGTTCATGTTCGTCATGATGATCACTTCGAAATTCTCGGGTTTCAACGCGAGCTGGTGCGCGCAGTTGTCGACGATGATGTGTTTCGCTTCGATTTCCGGATATTCTTTCGCGATTTCTTCGAACGTGCGCTTCAACGTGCCTTCGGTCATCTTCATGATGTTCGCTTTGGTCGCGCAATGCACTTTCTTGCGGCCTTGGCTTCGCGCCACTTCAAAACCGAGTCGCACGATCTTCTCGCAGCCTTTGCGCGAGATCAATTTCAAACATTCGGCAACGCCCGGCGTCTGCATATATTCGATGCCCGCATACAAATCTTCGACGTTCTCGCGGACGATGATCAGATCGATGCCGTGGCCTGTGTACGGCGTTTTCACTCCGGCGATTTCGCGGACGGGCCGCAGGTTTCCGTAGGTTTCAAAGAGTTTCCGCAGCGTGACGTTCGCGCTTTTTTCGCCGAACCCGACCGGCGTTTCGAGCGGCCCTTTCAAAACCACGCGGGTTTCGCGAATCGATTCAATTGTGTCCTGGGGGACGCCCGACGGAATGCCGCGTTTGAATACCGACGCGCCCGCGTCGTGCCGGTCCCATTCGATCTTCACACCGGCCGCCGCGATGATCTTCACCGCGGACTCGACCACCTCGGGTCCGATGCCGTCGCCCGGAATCAGCGTCACGCGTTTTTTGCCGTCAGTCGTTGTCTTGAAACTCATTGGAGAGGCTCCTTCGAAGTAAATTGAGGGGTGATTGTAATACAATGGCGCCTCGTCGTCTCCCCCGCGAAGGCGGGGGCCCAGACACCTAAGGAGTTTTTATGTCAAAGGATTTCGTATTCACAATGGTTAAGGTCGGGAAAATTTACCCGCCGAAAAAACAGGTTTTGAAGGACATCAACCTTTCGTTTTATTACGGCGCGAAAATCGGCGTGCTCGGATTGAACGGCGCCGGCAAAAGTACGCTGCTGAAAATCATGGCCGGCGTTGAGAAAGATTTTATCGGCGAAGCGTTTCCGGGAAACAAGATCTCCGTCGGATATTTGCCGCAGGAGCCCCAGCTCGATGCCGCGTTGACCGTCAAAGAGAACGTCGCGCAAGGATTGAGCCACATCACCGATCTCATCAAGCAATATGAAGAGATCAGCGCCAAATTCACCGAGAACATGGACGGCGACGCGATGGAAAAATTGCTGAACCGCCAGGCCGACCTTCAGGAAAAAATCGAGGCCGCAAACGGCTGGGAATTGGACCGTACGCTCGACATCGCAATGGACGCGCTGCGGTTGCCGCCCGGCGACTCGAAAGTCTCGCATCTCTCCGGCGGCGAGAAGCGCCGCGTCGCGCTTTGCAAGTTGCTGCTGCAATCGCCCGATATTTTGTTGCTGGACGAACCGACGAACCATTTGGATGCCGAAAGCGTCGCTTGGCTCGAAAATTTCTTAAAGAATTATAAAGGAACGATCGTCGCGGTGACGCACGACCGTTATTTCCTCGACAATATCGCCGAGTGGATCCTCGAGCTTGATCGCGGTGAAGGTATTCCGTTTAAAGGCAACTACTCTTCGTGGCTTGACCAGAAGTCAAAACGGCTTGCGAATGAGGAAAAGGCTGAAAGTCAAAGACAAAAGACCCTGGAACGCGAGCTCGAGTGGATTCGTATGGGCACGAAAGGGCGTCAGGCCAAAGGCAAAGCGCGCATCGCACGCTACCAGGAATTGTTGGAGCAAGACCCGATCAAAGTGGCCGACAATTTGGAAATTTATATCCCGCCGGGACCGCGGCTTGGGGACGTGGTGGTCGAGGCCAAAGGGCTCGGCATGGCGTTTGGCGACGACATTTTGTTTGAAAACGTCGATTTTAAAATCCCGCCGGGGGCCATGGTCGGCATCATCGGGCCGAACGGCGCCGGTAAATCCACGTTGTTTAATCTCATTACCGGCAAATTGAAACCCACGCAGGGTTCGTTGCGGCTCGGCGACACCGTGAAAATTTCGCATGTCGATCAGTCTCGCGAGGCGTTGAAAGACGATAAGACCGTCTGGGAAGAAATCTCCGGCGGTCTGGACGTGATCACGCTTGGAAAGAAAGAGATCAACTCGCGCGCTTACTGTGCGCGGTTCAACTTCTCGGGACAGGATCAGCAGAAACGCGTCGGCAGCCTTTCGGGTGGCGAACGCAACCGCGTTCATCTTGCGAAACAACTTCAATCGGGCGGAAATCTTTTGCTGCTCGACGAACCGTCAAACGACCTCGATGTGAATACGCTGCGCGCGCTTGAAGACGCCATTGTGGAATTCGCCGGTTGCACGATCGTGATCAGCCACGACCGCTGGTTTTTGGACCGCATCGCGACCCACATCCTCGCGTTCGAAGGCGATAGCCGCGTCGTGTGGAGCGAAGGCAACTTCCAGGATTACGAAGCGAAACGAATCGAACGCATGGGCGCCGAAGCGGTGCAGCCACACCGGATCCGCTACAAAAAACTCACGCATTAAGCGCGGCGCGGCCGTTATTGGGGCGGAGCGGATTTCGCGGTCAGTAGATAACGGCGGATTTGTTGCTGTTGCTCCGCGTTGATTTTCGCGCGCGGCGCCATTGTGCTGAGCAGAATGTCCCACTGCTCCATCGTGTGCTTTTCTGGCAACACCAAATTGTGGCAGCCCGAGCAACGATCCACGTACAACGCGCGCGCTTCTTCTAATTTGGTTCCCCCCATATCTGGCCATTGCTGGGCGGCCCATTCTTTTTGAGCCGGAGACACACGAGGCAGCCATGTCATACAGGCGGCCAAGGCAAACAGTCCGAGCGCGAAAAAGAAGGGCCGCTTCGTCATTAGAGCCGGAATGAGAGCAGTAGGCGGAAGTTGTATTTTTCCTGTTCATCGAGAACGAGCGACGAGTCTTTATCGTTCTCCGAGCGTTGGATCGCCGGCAGCTGCGTGAGCGCTGTAAACGCGACCCACCATTGATCAGTCGTGTAAGAAACGACGGGGCCAAGGAACAAGGCAGAATGCGCCGGTTCATCTTGCGTACGGCTTTCCAATTCGAGTCCGCCCGCAAATTGCGGCTTAAAGAAATGAGTAAACGACAATGTGTTTTCCAAGACGGTCTTTTCGTATTCGATTTCGTCCGGTTCTCTTTCCCATTCGAACTCGCCGGTTAAATTATAAGCAAAAAGATTTTTTCCAATCCGTTTATCGAGAATAAGTTTGGTCTCCAATTCGATCTCCTCGTTGCCGAGCGACACCTCGCCGTACAGCGCCGAACCGATGCGGTCCGCCACCGGATCGGACATCTTATATTTCCATTCGGAAGAAATACCGTCGAACGAAGATTCTTTCGTTATCACGGAGGGAGTGACGCTCGTGTCCTCTTCGGCCGTGCTGTGCCAGTTCAAATAAAACGACGTCTGCAGCCGGTTCGTCAGACCCACTTCAAATTCGGCGCGGTTCTCGAACGCCGAATAAAAATCATGCCGGCCGGTTCGCAGCGTGGTCCACAATTCCACTTCGCGGGCGCCTGGCGCGAGCACCGCGCTTTCGTACGCGTAAGTAAAATGCCGTTCGTTCGCCGCCGCGTTGGAAATAACTCCGGCGGTCGCGACAACGGCCAAGATAACGACTTTCTTCATGCTGCTCATTGATTCCCCCTGTAATTTTTAGAATTGAAATATATTTTCATCTGTGGATGCGATAACGCATCTTCTCGTATGTATGACCTTGGAAAGATAGTTTGATCGCGATTCCTAATTGAAACAATATTTCAATAACAAAAGAGGATGTTCGCTGTCAATCGGAAATCGTAACGTGGCTTATGTTTTCGGTGAAGAAAAGGAATGTGCGGGTGGACGGAGGGTCCGTTGACGTCGTTTATTTCGTGTGCGATGAGCTCGAGCGCGCCGGTTTTCTGCATGCGTTCAGCACGCGGCTCGGTGGTACGAGCCCGATGCCCGATCAGGCGCTGCACCTCTCGCCAAAAAACGATCCGGGCGGGCATTACGCCGAAAATTTGCGTCGTTTTCTCAATGCAATTGGCGCGGATGGGTGGTCGCTCGAAACCGCGAACCAAACGCATTCGGACGTGCGCGTGCACGTTGAACATGTTTCCCACCGCGATGGAGATGCTTTGATCACAGAAAAATCAAAAGTGTTGGTCGGAATTAAAACCGCCGATTGTCTGCCCGTGTTGCTTGCCGACCCGAACACGGGCGCGGTTGCCGCCGTGCACGCGGGCTGGCGAGGAACGACGGCGCGCATTGCCGAAAAAGCCGTCGCCGATCTGTCGTCGCACCCCGAAAACCTCATCGCCGCTCTCGGCCCCAGCGCGTGTGGACATTGTTACGAAGTGGGGAGCGACGTCGCCGATGTTTTCGACTCAAAGTTTCTCACGCGCATTTCCAATAATAAATTCCAGCTCGATGTGGCCGCCGCGAACCGCGACCAATTGGAAAAGGCCGGCCTCAAACCGTCAAACATCCACACGGAGCCCGCGTGCACCATGCATCAAAACGAATTGTTTTTCTCGCACCGGCGCGAAGGAAAGTTGCCGTCGGCCGGCGGACGACTGTTGTCGGTGATCGGACGGATAAATTAATGGCTCTTCATTATTTCATCGACGGCTACAACCTTATCTTTAGCACCGACCGATTTGGGACTTCGAAAACCGGCAAGGACCGGCTGCAAACTCAACGCGAGAATTTGCTGCGTTTTCTCGAACTGGCGCGTCCCGCGTCCAGCGCCCACAACCAAATCACCGTGGTGTTCGACGGCCGAGAAGATGTGGATAGCCCGCCGTGGCGCGGCAAAGTACGCGTGATCTTCTCGAAAGGAACCGATGCCGACGCGGTCATCAAACAACGTGTGGACGACATGGCCAACGGACGCGACGCGGTGGTGGTGACCGATGACCGGGACATCCAGAAGTGGGTGCGCGCGTCGAAGGCCAAGGTGATGTCATGCGCGGATTTTCTTGCCCTCACCACAAAGTCACAGCGTGAGGCGCGCGCGCCGGCGAAAACCGACCTTGATTCCTCCTCGATCACGTACATCAACGACGAGCTGAAAAGGTTGTGGAAGTTGTAATCTCGCCCTTTATGGTTTCTTCGATTCAAACTCAACCCAAATTGGCTGTTTTTGGTGGGACGCCCGCGTTTGAGGCGCCGCATTACATCGTTCGTCCGCCGCTGCCGCCGCGTGACGTGTTCGACGGATACGTCGATCAGCTTTATCAGCGTCGGATTCTTACGAATCAAGGTCCGCTTGCGGTCGAGTTGGAGCGTTCGATCGAAGACCGGCTCGGCGTCAAACATGTTGTCCTCGTGACGTCAGCCACGCTCGGCCTGCAAATGCTGGTTCGCGCGCTTGAGCTCACCGGTGAAGTGATTGTCCCTTCGTTCACCTTTATCGCGACCGCGCACAGTTTGCTGTGGGAAGGATTGACCCCGGTGTTCGCCGATATCGAGCCCGACACGCTGACGCTGGATCCGCAGAAACTCGACGAACTCGTCACCGATAAAACTTCCGCGATTCTCGGCGTGCATTTGTTCGGCAACCCTTGCGACATTGAACGGTTGACCGCGTTCGCGAACGAACGCAAACTCGAATTGATTTTCGATTCGGCTCAAGCATTCGGCAGCACCTACCACGGCGAGCCGGTCGGAGAGAGACATGACCTCGCTGAGGTCTGCCGATATGAG
>CAYXDS010000002.1:0-44842 GCA_964463805.1 uncultured Elusimicrobia bacterium
GAGCGATCGCGTTGCGGTGTGAGTAGCCGAGCTGTGTTATCGCGCCGGTTTTGTACATATTGCCGAGATCCATACCGAAACCGCTGCCTGAAAAACCGGCTACGTTTTGATGAATCGCTTTCAAAGTGGCCCCCAACGACATCTTCGCGTTCATCTTATATCCGTCGGAGAACATCAAAGCGGTGCGGGATTCGCCAAACGAACCCTGTTCTTGGCCCGTCTCCGAAAAACGGCGGAAATTATCGGCGCGCAAATTCACGATGCCGATGCCCATCGTGCCGTAGCGCTGCGTCGGACGCGCTACATTTAATGAACCATAACTAAAACCTTCATAAAGAGTGGAGTACATCATCACCGCGTCGCCGGTTTGCAATTGCGTGAGGCCGGACGGGTTCCAATAAACGGCCGACGCATCGTCGGCAACACCCGTATGCGCTTTTCCCATTCCCAGCGAACGTGCGCTCGCCGCAAAATCAAGGAACGCGCCCGGCTGGCCTCCGTCGTGGCCGGTCAAATCGATGATCTCGGCTCTCACATGGTTCGAGGAAAAAATCGAACCCGTGAAAAGCAGAATCATCGCTAGGCGTTTCGTTACATGTGTGATTGACTTCATGTAACAAAGATAAAAATAACAGCTTAAGAGCGCCTTAAGGTCGGATTAAAAGGAATGGAAGTTTAAATCAGATTGAAAAAACAAAGCGTTTTTTCGTGTTACTGCGCGACGGCCAATTTGAACTTGTAGGTTCCGCGCGACGGAATCTTCAGGATCGCGATGTAACCGCCGTTGCCGGTGCTGCCCACATCCCAACGAACGAGGTTTTCGCCGGGCTGGCCTGAAATTTTACGATGCATCACATTCTCGCCGGTGGGCGTAATGATCGTAAGATCGACGTTGTCGTCGCCGTTTTGCAGATAGAAGCGAATTGTGGCGCCGGTTCGTGCGCTGCATGGATTCGGATAAATTGTGAAATTCACTTCGGACGGCGTGTCGAGCACGGTCACAGTCACTTGAGCGGCCGCCGAACGCACGCCGTTCGAGTTCCAAACAACCAATTCAAACACGAGCTTGGTCGGACCGATGACGGCCGGCGCTTGGAAATGCGGCGTCGGCGTATCGGCGCCGATCAACACGACCGTGGGACCGCTTATTTGTTTCCATTCGTAACCCGCATAGGTCGCTTGCGTTCCAGCACCTTCACTCATCCCTAGTTGTACGTCCGTCATTTCCGGAACGGTCTGGTCTTTACCTGCGATTTGGAACGGAGCTCCCGGAGCCAACTGCGGAGCCGGCTCAACGGTCACCAACACGTCGTCGCTGCCCGACAACACACTGTCGCTGGCCGTTAGACGTAACACATAGTCACCGGGTTGAGAAAATTGTGCGGTTGTCGCCAACGATGCAACGTTACCGAACGTGACCGTGCCCGGGCCGCTCACTTTACTCCACGTGACCGTAAACGCGCCGGGCGGATTCGGTAAACCGTCGTCGCCGGCCAAGCCGAACAAATTCGCAGGCGCGGGCAACGTCACTGAGAAATCGGATCCAGCGTTTACGGTCGGCGCTTGATTGCCGCCGGAGCTTGAATTTACCGTGATCGTCACATCACTCGTCGTCGACAGCGCGCTGTCGTTCACCGTCAATCGAAGCACATACACGCCGACCGCTGAGAAATTCGCGGTCGTCGCCAAATTATTCGCGTTACCGAATGTGACCGTACCGGGACCAGTTACGAGACTCCACGTGACAGTGAACGCGCCGGGTGGATTTGGCAAACCATCGTCGGTGGCCGAACCGGACAAATTCGCGGCGGCCGGCAATACAATCGTTTGATTGGGACCGGCGTTTGCCGTCGGAGGCTGATTCGAGCCCGAACCCGCGTTCACGGTGACCGTTACATCGCTCGTCGCAGTCAATTCGCCGTCGTTCCCGGTCAACCGCAGAACATAAATACCGACTGCCGAGAAATCCGCAGACGTCGCCAAATTGTTTGCATTACCGAACGTAACCATGCCCGGACCACTCACTTTACTCCACGTTGTCGTCAATACGCCGGGCGGGTTCGGCAGTCCGTCGTCACTTGCCGAGCCGGACAGATTCGCAGAACCCGGCAAGATGACCGTTTGATTCGATCCGGCGCTCACGATTGGTTTTTGATTGCCACCGGTCCCGCCTTCTTCATTCGCCACAATCGTCACATCGCTGGTGGTCTTTAATTGGCCATCGTCCACGGTGAGTCGCAACACATACGTACCGGCGGAAGAGAATCCGGCCGTCGTCATTAAATTGTTCGGCTGACTGAATGCAACGATTCCCGGGCCGCTGACTTTACTCCACGCCACCGTGAACGCGCCCGGTGGATTTGGCAATCCATCGTCGCTGGCGACGCCCACAAGAACGGCCGACGCCGGTAACGTTATGCTCTGGTTCAATCCGGCGTTTGCGGTCGGCGGTTGATTGCCGCCCGTGCCGCCGGTGACATTCGCTTCGATTCTCACGTCGCTGGTCGCTGAAAGCTGACTATCGCTTACCGTGAGCCGCAGCACATAAATACCAGCCGAAGAGAACCCAGCGGTTGTGGCCAACGAATTAACGTTTCCAAATGTTACGGTTCCGGGACCGCTCACCTTGCTCCAAACCGTCGTGATTGCGGCTGGCGGGTTCGGGAGTCCATCGTCGCCGGCCGAACCGGTCAAGTTCGCCGACTGCGGCAACGTAATTATTTGATCGGGCCCCGCATTCGCCGTCGGTTTCTGGTTGCCCTCCGTTCCGCCATCTTCGTTCGCAGTGATCGTTACATCGCTGGTCACCGTCAGTTGACTGTCGCTCACGGTCAATCGCAACACGTAAATTCCGGCCGAGGAGAAATTCGCGGTCGTTACCAACGCGTTCTCATTTCCAAATGTCACGGTGCCAGGACCGCTTATTTTCGTCCACACGGACATAATCGTAGACGGCGGGTTCGGCAATCCGTCGTCTGAGGCGCTGCCATTCAGGTTTGCGCTCGCCGGCAACGTGATCGTTTGATTGGCTCCGGCGCTCGCGGTCGGAGGCTGGTTGCCGCCCGTGCCGCCGACCACATTCACTTCGACCGGAATGTCGGCGCTTCCGATTAACTCGCCATCGTTGGCAGCCAAACGCAGTACGTAATTTCCGGCCGATGAGAAATTTGCGGTGGTCGCAATCGCACTTGCGTTGCCAAAGGTCACGGTGCCAGGACCGCTAACTTTGCTCCACGCATACGTGAGCCGTCCCGGCGGATTCGGCAAACCGTCGTCGGTAGCGCTGCCGCTTAAATTCACGCCGGAAGGAAGCGTCGTCGTCAATCCCGGGCCGAGCGTCACAATCGGACGTTGGTTGCCGCCGGTACCGCCTTCTTCATTAACCGTCATCGAGACCAACGCCGTATCCGTAAATTCGGTATCGGAAATCTTATAGGTGAAACTGTCGAAACCGACGAACCCGAGCGCCGGCGTATAACTCAGCGTGTTGTTCGAGTTGATGACGACCGTGCCGTGCGCGGGCGTTCCGACCGATATGACCGTCAACGCGTCGCCGTCCGGATCGGTATCGTTTGAGAGAACTGGAACGAAGGTCGCCGTGTTGCGGATCGCCGTCGCATCATCATCGACCGCGTCGGGCGGATCGTTTCTTAAGTTGCCGTTTCCGTCCAAGTGGATCCTTAAGCGGATTGTTGAAACGTTGCTGTCCACCTGACCGTCGTTCACTTTGTACGTAAAGTCGTCCGTGCCCGCGTAATTCGAGGCCGGTGTGTAGGTGATGTTCGGCGGCGTGCCGCTGATCGAGCCGTGCTGCGGTTGCGTCACGATCGCGAACGTCAGCGGGTCGCCGTCGGGATCGCTACCGAATAAAGTGATGTCCTTGGCGACGTTCACGACCGTGTGTAGAGATTGTCCTTGCGTCAGTGGCGCGTTATTGTTCGAACTGCGCACGGTGATCGTTACGTCGTCGGAACCGCTCAATTCCCCGTCGAACGCGGTCAGGCGTAAAATATACACGCCCGATTGCGAGAAGTCGGCCGTCGTCGCGAGCGCGTTCACATTTTCGAATGTAACGTTGCCCGGGCCGCTCACTTTGCTCCAGGTGGTCGTTAGAGTTCCGTTCGGTAAATCGTCGTCCGACGCACTTCCGCTCAAGATCGCGCTCGACGGCAGCGTGATCGTTTGGTCATTTCCGGCATTCGCGGTCGGATATTCATTGCCGCCGGTGCCGCCGGGCCTGTTGGCTGTGATCGTCACGTCGGCGATGCCGCTAAGTTCGCTGTCGTTCGCCGTTAAACGAAGTACGTAAGTTCCCGCCGATGAGAAGTTTGCGGTCGTGGTCAAATTATTCGCGTTGCCGAATGTTACCGTGCCGGGGCCGCTCACTTTGGTCCAGAGGTACGTCATCGCGTTGGGCGGATTCGGTAATCCATCATCAGTAGCGCTACCGGAAAGGTTGGCCGCTGAAGGAAGCGTGATCGTTTGATTGGAACCGGCGTTAACCGTCGGCCGTTGGTTCCCGGTGCCCGGCGTATTTACCGTCATCGTCACGTCACTGGTCGAACTCAATTGGCTGTCGTCGGCGGTCAGACGCAACACATATGTTCCCGCTTGTGGGAAGCTTACGGTCGTCGTCAAAGAATTTACGTTTGTGAAATTCGCGCTTCCAGGACCGCTGACTTGACTCCACGTGATCGTCACCGTATTCGGCGGATTCGGTAACCCGTCATCGCTGGCCGATCCGGCCATCGTCGCGCTCGCCGGCAACGTTATCGTTTGGTTCGGACCCGCATTCACAGACGGCGATTGATTTCCACCGGTACCGCCGTCTTCGTTGACCGTCACCTCAATTTCGTCGTGTCCTGATAATTGAGTGTCGTTCGCCGTCAGACGCAGCACATAAATTCCGGCCGAGGAGAAATTCGCGGTCGTGGTCAACGCGGTCGCATTTCCAAACGTCACGTTTCCGGGGCCGCTCACTTTGGTCCAAGCGTACGTCAACGCGTTTGGCGGATTCGGCAATCCGTCGTCGGTGGCCGATCCACTCAAGTTCGCGGCGGCCGGCAATGTAATGGTTTGATCGGGCCCCGCGTTTGCGACCGGTGATTGATTTCCGCCGCTGCCGCCTTCCTCATTCACTGTCACCGTAATGTCGTCTTGTCCCGATAACGCACTGTCGTCCGCCGTCAATCGCAGCACATAGATTCCGGCTGAGGAGAAATTCGCGGTCGTGGTCAATCCATTTGGATTTCCGAACGTCACCGTCCCGGGGCCGCTGACCTTGCTCCAGACGAACGTCATTGTATTTGGCGGATTGGGCAGACCGTCGTCCGTCGCGCTGCCGCTTAAATTCACAGGGTCGGGCAACACAATGGTTTGATCCGGGCCCGCATTCACGACCGGCGATTGGTTTCCAGCGTTGACGGTGATGTCCACGGCCGCCGACGCCGAAAACTCTCCATCGGAAATCGTGTAATTAAACGAGTCGGACCCCACATAGTTGTTGGAGGGCGTGTACGTCACCGTATTATTCGAATTGATTGTTACGGTACCGTGAGACGCAGGACCCGCTGCTGTTACCGTTAATGAATCTGCGTCGGGATCGCTGTCGTTCGTCAACACCGTCACTGTGACCGGCGTGTTTTGCCCCGTACTCGCTGAATCATTGACCGCGTTCGGTGGATCATTTTGACCGTTGCCATTTTGATCCGGGTGCACATTTATTGAAACGGTTGCTATGTTACTGTCCAAGCGAGCGTCATTTGCTTTAAACGTAAACGAATCAAGTCCGATGTAACCAGAGGCCGGCGTATAAGTGAGATTCGGAGCGGTGCCGCTCAATGTCCCGTGCTGCGGCTGTGCAACAACAATATAGGAAAGAGGATCTCCATCTGGATCGGTCGCTACCAGTGTCACCTGTTTTGCCACGTTGACAACGGTATGAACCGTTTGATTCTGTGCGACCGGCGCCTGATTGTTCGAATTGTAAACAGTGATCGTCGCGTCGCCGGTGCCCGAAAGCTCACTGTCGTTCGCGGTCAAACGCACGACATAGACGCCCGACTGAGAAAAGCTTGCGGAGGTTGTCAATGCCGTTGCGTTGCCAAACGTGATCGTGCCCGGGCCGCTCACTTTGCTCCATGCATATGTCAACGCATTCGGCGGATTGGGTAAGCCATCATCGTCCGCACTGCCAGACAAATTCGCCGACGCCGGCAACGTGATGGTTTGATTCGGTCCGGCGCTCACAGTCGGTTTTTGGTTGCCACCCGTACCGCCTTGTTCATTCACAGTGATCGTCACGTCGCTCGTCGCGCTCAATTGGCTGTCGCTCGCGGTCAAACGCAGCACGTAGATTCCCGCTTGTGAGAAATTGGCGGTGGTCGTTAAGAAACTCGGGTTCATGAAACTGACCGGACCGGGACCACTCACTTTACTCCATGCGTACGTCAACTGGCCCGGCGGATTTGGTAAACCGTCATCGTCGGCGGAGCCTGAAACCACGGCACCCGAAGGCAATGTGATCGTTTGATTATTTCCCGCGGATACGGTCGGCCGCTGATTGCCGCCCGTGCCGCCTTGTTCGTTCACGGTGATCGTCACGTCGCCGGTCGCACTCAATTGACTATCGCTTACGGTTAAACGCAAAACGTAGATCCCCGCTTTTGAGAAGCTGGCGGTGGTTGTGAGCGCGTTTGCGTTACCGAATGTGACGTCACCGGAGCCGCTCACTTTGCTCCATGTGTAGGTCAACGTATTCGGCGGATTCGGTAGACCGTCGTCGCTCGCGCTACCGGACAAATTCGCGCTCGACGGCAAAGTGATCGTTTGGTTCTGTCCCGCGTTCGCCGTCGGCGGCTGATTGCCGCCCGATCCTGCGTACACGGTCACCGATATCTCGTCGAATGTCGGGAATCCGCTGCCGTCGTTGGCGGTCAGACGCAACACGTATGTTCCCGGCATACTGAAATTCGCGAAGGTGGTCGGGCTGTTCGGGTCATCAAACGTGACGCCAGGGGGGCCCATACGATAACTCCATAAGCTCGTCAGCGTGCCATTCGGGCGGCCGTCGTCGGTCACCGAACCCGCCATCTGAACGCGCCCCGGAGGCAATGGCGTCGAAAAGTCCGGACCCGCCGATACCGACGGGAGTTGGTTCCATCCGCTCTGCATCGCCGAAAGGAATTGGGACATGCACAACGAAACGACGCGACGTTTGGACTGTGAATTGGACGTGTCGTACGTTTCGACCGACAGCGTGATCGTTTCGTCTTCGATCGACGCGCCGACCACCGCAACGCGCATCGTCGCGGTAATCAACGAAATCTGACGCAACAGCGGATCAAGATCCAAGAAATACAGATTTCCGTTCGATGTGTCGTAAACGCGCATGCGCGTCAGGAACGGATTGAAACCCATGTCATAGATTCCGTTGAAGATGAAAAGCATGTTATCGCCGTAAGCGGTTACGTTCACGTTCGGCTGGATAACGGTTGCATCGGGAATCGCTTTGCGCATAGTTTCCGAATCGAGATCGGCCACGAAATAGCGTCCGTTCCCCATCGGACCGCCGCTAGTATCCACGGTGGTCAGCAATCGGCTGTTCCGTGCGATGCTCAGCGGCATGCCAGCCATACCCGCGATCGAGATCGCATGTTGATTTGACAACGTGCCGGTCGGGGAAACCGTAAACCGATCAATCGAAGAAGCGGAATTACCGACCGCGAACAAATACTGACCGCGAATCTCAATGAATTTATCGGCCAGCGTCGGATAAGAACCTATCAACGAACCGTTCGAATCGTAGGCTTCGATCGCTGCCCCGCGAATCACCGATAGAACATAAACAATACCGGTGTTCGAAACCGCCACTTCCGCCTGAGATGAAATCGTTCCTTGCGTCGGGAATATCGAGCTTTGCTGCGTGGCCAAATCTTCGAGCTTTACTTGTCCCGTCGCCGAGCCGGAGGCCGGCGCGGTGAGCACCGCTACGTATCGTTTGTTTTCCGACACGTCCGCGTAACGGATGTTATTGTCTTGGTCGAGCGGCAGCAACGATGCGGCGGTCCAGATATCGACAACCGACGCCCAATGCGGCAGGCGATTTACGATCGACGGACGGTCGGTCATAACCGCCATGCCTTTGCCGAGTCCGACTAAATCGCCTCCAATCGACGAATGCGTGGTTTCGACCCACACCGGCGCCGCGCCCGGCAGCGGGCAACGCACGTCGTCGTGATCGGTGACTTGAACGCTTACATCGTCGAAGGACGAATATTCTCCGTCGGTCGCCGAGAGCCGCAGTTGATAGGTGCCCGCTTCCGAGAAACCGACCGTGGTGATCGCTTGGTTCGGCGTCGAGAAATACACGTTGCCGGGACCGCTGATTTTCGTCCATGAAATCGTCGTAGCGCCGGGCGGGTTCGGCAAACCGTCGTCGGTAACGGAAACACCGACGCTGATTTTAGAAGGCCGTTCGACCACGCGATCGGGCCCCGCATCCACCACGGGGCCGCTGTTCGCGCCGATCGTCACATCATCGGTCCGCGTTAAATGACCGTCGAACGCGCTCAAACGCAACACGTACACGCCGGTCGTTGAGAACGAAGCAGTGGTATTAAGCGCATTGGCGTTGCCGAAAGTGACCGTCCCAGGACCACTCACCTTGCTCCAGGTTGTCACAAGCGCCGACGGTAATCCGTCGTCGGTTGCGGTTCCGTCCAATGTCGCGCCCGCGCCCAACTCGATCGATTGATCCGGCCCCGCATTGACGGTCGGCGCCGAGTGGATCACAATGCGCAACTTACGCGAGGTTTGGAATTGACCGTCGTCCGCCGTCAGCACCAAATTATAAAGGCCTTTCGCGTCGATCGACGCTTGCGTGACGAGCGCCGACGCATTCGTGAACGTCACGTTGCCCGGGCCGGTCAGCTTGCTCCATGTGGTTGTCAATGCTCCTGGCGGGTTCGGAAATCCGTCGTCGCTCGCGGTGCCGCTTAAATTCACGAGTGTCGGCGATTGCGTGTACTCAATTAATAAGGTGGATCCGGGATCGACGACAGGAGGTTGATTGATCGTGACTGTGACTTGGTTCGACACGCCGACATTCATCGCTTTATCGACCGCGAGCGCGCGAAGCAGATGAGAGCCGTTCAACTGAGCCGTGTTCCAATCGATTTCGTAGGGCGCTGTGGAATCGACGCCGATCAGCGTATCGCCGTCGTAGAAATTTACGCGGAATATGCCGCTCGCGTCCGATGCGGTCGCGGCGATCTTCACAAGGCCGTTGACGGTGGAACCGTCGGTCGGCGTGGAAATGCTCACGAGCGGCGGAGTTTCATCTGGTAACGCTCCCCCGCTGCAGAGGCTTGTGAATTGATACGTTTTGCCGCGACCGGTCGCGACCAAATCCGACCGGCCGTCCAAATTCATGTCGGCGCCGGCGACGGCCGTCTCAACCGCATTCGCGTTCGGTTGCCATTTAATACCGGTATTACGTCCATTGTTGAGGCCGTACATTTGCAGCACCGGCGTGAAAGGCGGACTGAAACCTTGAACGACCACATTCTCGCCGGTCGTCGAATTTTCAAAGGGCCACATCAAGAAGTGCGAAACCGGATACCATTCTTCCCAACTGTCGAGCAGCGAGAACGTGGTTTGGTTGCCGTTGTTCTTGACCACGCGCACAAAGCTGTGAACGATGGTGGCGGAAGGCGCAATCGACCAAATAATATCATCGCGGCGACCATCGCCGTCGGCGTCGCCGATCGCAATGACGGGCGTTCCTCCCATCAGCGTGTTTGGATTCGAATCAACCGGTTGGCCCGGCCACGGGTTTGCAAAGTTACCAACGTTCCACAACACGTTTAACTTCGCATCAAAACCGGCATAAGCGATGTCGGGACGTCCGTCTCTATCGAAATCTCTCACGACGAAACCGAATCTTCCCGTTCCGAACAAATTCATCGCGACGATCGTCTTCTCGTAGTTGCCGTTGCCACGGTTCAGATAGACCCAAATCTGTCCTTTCTCAGGCAACACGCTTGACGTATACCCGCTGACCGCGATGTCCATTTTTCCGTCATAGTTGAAGTCGGCGAACGCGACGTCGCCTTTGAGTAAACCGCTGTCGATCAAGACCGGCGTGCCGAATTGATTGTTGCTGTACGGCCAACGCAACAGCCGCGGATTGTCCGACGCATCTTTGCCCGAGGCGATCACATCGCCGCTGTCGGGCATGATCACAGCGCCGCCCGTCGTGATGTTGCTGTTCGGCAAGGGAATCGGCACGTAAGGAGTCTCGGGATTTCCGGGCACGTTATGAAACACGACTACATTGCTCCCGGACGGCGTTACGCCGGTTCCGACCATATCCATCAGGCCGTCGTGGTCGAAGTCGCCAGACTTCAAGGTACCGGCGCCGCCGAAAAAACCGGAAGCGGCCATGTCGGTCTCGTCGAAACCAATACGCCCACAATTAAAGACATGAACGGGCGCCGAAACGGCGGCATTCCCGACCGTGTCGAACGCCTTCGCGGTCAACGCGCGACGTCCACCCGCCGAATTCGCCGTATTCCATGTCGTCGAATACGGCGGGTTTGTGGCTGATCCAATCAAAATGTTTTCGTTATAAAACTCGACGCGCGCGATCGCATTGTTGTCGGATGCACTCGCCGAAATCGTAACCTGGCCCGTCACAACATCGTTTTCGAGCGGAGACGTAATTGATACGGTCGGTAACGTGTGATCGACGATTACATTTACAGGCGCCGACGTTCCGATCGAACTGTTCATCGCGGTGGCGCGTGCGGTTAAAACATGCGGGCCTTCGGTCAGTGCAGACGTATTCCAATTTATCGTGTAAGGAGAATTCGTCGCCGTGCCGATTAGATTGCCGTCCGCGAGGAACTCGATTTTTTGAATACCGGACAATGCTGACGCGACTGCGGACACCGTCGCTTGAAGTCCTACAAATCCGTTGTTGGTCGGCATCGTAATCGCAACCGTCGGAACCGTGCAGGTCGCCGTGAAAAGAGCGACTTTTCCATGGCCCCATGACCCGTCCTCAAAGGCGCCAAAATCCACAAAATCAAGACGACCGTCATCGTTGAAATCACCGGCGCCGAAACCACCGAGGAAAATCCCTTGTCCAGCCGGCAAATTCCATCCCATGGAGTGGTTATAAAGACCGTTTCCGTTCGCTATATAAAGCGCCGTTTGCCCTTGATCTTGCGCTGATGGAGGAGGGGTAGAATGATCGCCTTGTACGAGGATATCTTCTCCTTTTCCAACCGAGCATGTGAACGGACCTGTCATTAGAGCATCAACGGCGAATGGCACTGTCCACGTGTCGGACTGAGAAAACGTACCGTTTTTATTTTGGAACACGCGAATCACACCGTTGGCCGTGTTCTCTGGCATTACGTCCCACACGATGTCGTTCTTGAGTCCGTCGCCATCAACGTCGCCGACCGCGACTCTCCCGAAAAACGCGTTTTGAACCGTACCGATTTCTTTCATGGCCCAAGGACTTCCGAAATTCGGCTCACCGATCTGAGCGCCGTTGTTTTCGTAGACACGCAAAGCTTGATTTGTTCCGTTTCCATAAGAGAGAACGATATCTGGTTTTCCATCGCCGTTGAAATCACCCACATCGATTTGTCCCTGTGCCGCTGGCGCGGTATCGACCAACTTCACATGCCCATTATGGCTGCAAATAAGCTCGATAACGAAATGGAAAACGCTTCCACTGGAATTTCCGACAATCGCGATGTCCGAAAGTCCGTCCCCATCGAAATCTGCGATTTTTAAATTCCCGCCGACCAAGCCGGCCGAAGCCATCGCCACCGGAAGCCCATAGGTATGCGCGCCTGTGTGTGGCCATCGCTGCAATCCGGTCCCACTTCCACCTGAGCCGGAGGCGATGATATCGCCCGTTTCCGGAATCAACCCGATGCCACCATCCACGGTGCCGTTTATCAGGGGGACCGTCAAAAAACTCGGCGGATTCGTACGATTGTTAAAGTAGACGGCTGGATGAGGGAAATAAGGATTAAGCGAGTCAACATAATTTTCAATGAAGTCCAGCTTACCATCGTGATCAATATCAGCGACGATTGCATCCATGCCCTTGAAAGATGGCGCCCTTGGATACGCGTGATTAGGGAAGGTCGTCAATGTGGAAGCTAAGAAGTCGCCGTTCGGGCAATTTCCACACAAATTCGAACCGCCATTCGAGACGGTCACATTAACGTCGGTAGACCACGCCTCGTGGCCCGCGTTATCGATCGCCCTCGCTTTCAGCGTGTGCGTTCCGTCTGAGAAACGCGTGGTATCCCAACGGAAATTGTAGGGGGTCGAGAGAATCGATCCCACTTGCTGCGAATCGACGAAGAAAAGCACGCGCGCAATTCCTAAGCCGTCCGCAGCGTTCGCCGAGATCGTCACGACGCCTTGGTTCGTCGAGCTCGGCGCCGGAGACGTGATTGATACCGTCGGCGGATTGTTGTCCACCTTCACGTCTACCACCAAACTGTTGCCGGTGTTTCCGGCCGCGTCATACGCTCTCGCGATCAACGAGTAACGGCCATCGGGAACAGATGAGGTATTCCACGTAATAGAGTAAGGGGACGATGCATCGGAACCTATCAATACGGCACCGTAATAAAATTCGACTTTCGTCACGCCGATGTTGTCACTCGCATCTGCGGTCAATAGCGCGTTGCCTTCCAACAACATATTCGCAGTCGGCGTTGTAATCGCAACCGTTGGTGCGGTCTGGTCGTTGTCCGATGTGACCGTAATCGACGCGCGCGCGACATTGCCTTCAGCGTCGACGGCAACGACCGTTATCACATGCGGGCCGTTAATGAATGCTTGCGAGTTCCAAATCGCGTCGTATGAGGCCATCGCTGTGTTCGTCGAAAAAATCACCATCGAATCGACGTAGATGCGAACTTCGGTCACACCTACGTTGTCGGTCACTGTAGCGGAAACAGGCACATTGCCTAAAACCGGCGCGTTGGGAGCGGGCGCCGTGATTTGAATGACGGGCGGCACTTCATCACGCGAGCGCGGGGGTATTCCGCAAATATTCATATACGGATAAAGTCCCGTATATCCGGCATAGGAGAACATTGCGCCAGGTAAAATGCCGCTGCCGATGAAATCCAATCGACCGTCGGCATCCAAATCTTTCACGATCATTACGCCGTTCCCAAGCGCCATCGTATGCGAATTGTCCGCGGTCCAATCGGGAATATGATGATAAACGCCAGGCTGAGAAGCTTGCGGCGTGTAAAGCGATGTATGCGTCGTCCAAGAGTAATCGCGCCAATAAGCAAAACGGTTCGACGTTTGAATGACAATGTCATCCGCTTTTCTCGCCGTACCATTCGATGAACAGGTGAACGGCGCGGCGATGATGTCGGACACCGATTCGAGGGAATACCACTCGTCCGTTTTTACGAACGAACGGTTCCCGTTGTAACGGAAAACTTGAACGAAACCGCTGTTGAACGCATCGAGATCGGAAGAACCGAAAATCAAATCGTTCGATTTCCCGTCGGCATCAAGATCCCCGACCGCGACAGCCGCATCCAACGTACATTTCTTGTTGCTCACATCGGTTCGCGGCCAAGCATTGGTGCCATTGTTCCAATAAACGGTCAACGTGGGTGCATTCGGAGAGAGGAAAGCGTCCATTCTGGCGCCGGAGGTAATGATGTCGATTTTTCCATCGCCATCGATATCCGCGGCGCGCATTTTTCCGCGACCTGTGTCACCAACGACGAACGGCGTGAAATTGCCGCTTGCATCGGCGAAATAAATTCGAGTGCCGGTATCTCCGCTGATCGCTACATCGAGTCGCCCGTCCTTATTAAAGTCGGCGACAACTTGTCCGCCCCCTTGGGCGCCGACGCCGATCTCCTCTGGGGTTTGAGACCATTGATCATTTCCCAAATAACGCCATCGTGAGAATTTACCGCCAATACTACCGACGATATCGCCGGACCCCGGAACAAATGAAACGCCCGCGGTCGGATAACTGAATCGAATCGCTTCATAGGGACTCTCAAGATCACCGGTCCCTTTATAAACATACGCGGGCGTGTAGTACGAGCCGCCGTTGCCGACAAGATCGAGTATGCCGTCATTATTGTAATCACCGATGTCCATGCTGGCGATAGAGTGAGGAGAAGTGTTGTCATCGGTAAAAATTCCGTCATCAAACCGATTAAATATCAGTCCGGCATTTGTCGTAAATTCAGGATAGGGGCAGCAATTGTCCGGCGGTGGAGGAACGTTCGGATCGGTGGTCACTTTGATTTGCGAGCGGCTTACGTTGCCGGCGGCGTCAATCGCTACCGCCGTCAAAATATGAGTGCCGAGCGAGGAATAACGAGAAGTATCCCACGAGGCTGTGTAAGGCGGCGTCGTATCTTGGCTAAGCTGTGCTTCTCCGTCGACATAAAACTCCACTCTTTTTACGGAGACATTATCGGACGCAGTCGCGCTGATCGTTACGAGTCCGTTCGGGAGCACGACCGCTCCATATAATGGAGCGGTAATTTGTACGGTTGGCGCCACTTCGTCGCCCGGCACTTGGGGAAGGCCGCAAACATTCGAATACATCACAAGCTTGGAGACCAATGCACCGCCTGTGACGCTCTTGCTCAAAAGACCGGTTCCTAAAATGTCGTATCGACCGTTTTGCATCATGCCGTATTCGCTAGCCAACGCGCCTTCACCCAGGTCCAAACCGCCTTGCTGATTGCCGGCGATCCAGTCCGGAAGGTGTTTGAATTGTCCCACCGCGCGCGGCGTGTAAAGCGCGGTGCGCATCGTCCACGGACGCGTGGTAAAAACTTCGGAGATGTCGGATTGTTGGATCACGATGTCGTCGCCGTATGTTGAACATGTGAAACGTCCGGCGATGATGTCGGTGACGCCGCCTTTCACATACCAGCGGTCGGTTCGCGTGAATTTACGGTTTCCCAAGTTACGGTAAATTTCGATAAAGCCGTTTAACGATCCGTCGAGGTCGGCGGAAGCGAAAGCGAGATCCAATTGGCCGTCTTGCCTGTCGAAATCACCGACGGCGACATTCGCATCGCCGGCAAACATAGTGGTGGCGACATCGGTGTAACTCCACGGCGCTGAAAAGTTTCCATCGTTCCAATAAACACGCAAGGTGGGACTTGGGTTATAAATATGGAGCGGATTAAAATGGTCGACAAATCCGGCCACCACCAGATCAGGTTTTCCGTCACCATCCATGTCGGCAATGCGCAGGCGGCCACGCGACTGACCTTTGAAAGCGTCCGTGACCGCAACTTTCGTATAAGTACCGTTCGCGGAACCGAGATAAACCCAAACGTCGTCGCCGCCGGAACGGCCGCCGCTGATCGCAATATCGGGGATGTTGTCGTTGTTCAGGTCTGCGACGGCAAAGCCCCCGTTAACGAGTCCCTCTCCGATTTGGACCGAAGACCCGAATTGGTTGTTTCCAAGATAAGGCCACTTTCTTACGGTGGTATTAAGACTGGAATCCGCGTAACAACCGACCACGCTGCCGTCGGGTAAAAAGGCCGCGCCATTGTTCGGCCCCCCGTCAGGAAGCTCAAGCAGCGTGAAATTTCCCCCGCCGTTGTTTTTGTAAACGTAACCAGCCCGGTTGTTCAAATCTCTGTTGCCGGCCGCCACCGCGTCGTACCAGCCATCACGGTTGTAATCGGAGATGGCCAGTGAAGCGATGCCGCGGGGAGATGTGTGGTATTCGGTATATATCCCGGCTGTGTTTCCATCGATGGAGGTAAAACCGGGATTCGTGCAGCAATCGGCCCACAGCCGATTGGGAACAAGGGCAAGAACGAAAAACGAGCCTGCAAGGCTCGTCCGAGCGAAATTCGTCCATCTCATGTAACAAAGATAAATCGAATTTCTTAAGAATTCCTTAAGGAAAGATTAAAACTGCACGAAGAAAATGCTTTTCACAAAATCAGGCTGAAAAGACACGCCGGATTTTGTGTGAAATTTTAGTGCTATTCCAAAATAAGTCGATAATGTTCCCAGGGCAGCGTCTCGTCGTCGATAAGTTCGACCGAACGGCCGACTTGTTTCTCCATCCGCTCCTTGTTCTCGCGGAAGTACTGCGCGAGCGCCGATTGCAGATAAATCTTCAATCGTCCGTCCGGACGGCCTTGCGTGAGCTCGATGATTTCCTTGCGGATCTTTAGGAACATCGAGTCGCGCGACAGCACCCAACCGCTTCCCGAGCACTCGACGCAGGTTTCGCAGGTCATCGACTGAAGCGATTCCCGGCGGCGTTCGCGCGTCATTTCGACGAGACCGAGACGCGTGATCGGCAAAATTTTGATTTTCGCGTGGTCGTTGCGCGTGGCGCGGGCCAGCGCTTCCATCACCTTGTCGCGGTTGCGGCGTTTTTTCATGTCGATGAAGTCGATCACGATGATGCCGCCGATGTTGCGCAAGCGCAGCTGCCGCGCCACTTCGACCGCGGCCTCGATGTTCGTGGCCGTGACCGTTTCTTCCTGCGAGTTGCGGCCCGTGAATTTACCGGTGTTCACGTCGATCGCGCACAGCGATTCCGCTTCTTGCAGCACCAAATAGCCGCCCGAGGGCAGGTCGATACGTGCATTGCGCAATTTGACGAGTTCGTTATCCACATTGAACGACGAGAGAATCGGCGTACGTCCTTCGTAGAGTTTCACACGATCCGCCAGTTCGGGCGCCAACATATCGACGAACCCTTTGACGTCTTCGTATTCCTGTTTGTTGTCGAGCAGGAACGCTTCGACATCCTCGGAAAGGATGTCGCGCACCACTTGGAAGGTCAAACCGAGTTCTTTGTGGATCAGGCCTTTCTGTACTTTTTCCTGGCGCTTTTTGATCGTCTCCCAAAGCCGGGTCAAATATTTCATCTCGCGGCGCAACGCGCGCTCGTCGGCCCCTTCGGCCTCGGTGCGAACGATCACGCCGCCCGGCGGGTTCAATGACTCGACGATTTTGCGCAGTCGTTCACGTTCCGAGTGCTCTTCGACTTGGCGTGACACGCCCACATGCTCGGAGAGCGGCATCAAAATCAAAAATCGTCCCGGCAGAGAAATGTCCATCGTCACTTTCATACCCTTGGTCCCGATCGCTTCTTTGGCGACTTGAACGAGGATCGTCGACCCTTTTTTCAAGATCTTGCTGATATCGCGTTCGTTGTTGTCCGAGAGCACGTCCGAGATATAAAGGTACGCGTTTTTTTCCTGGCCCACGTCGATAAACGCCGACGAGATGCCGGGCAACACGTTTTCGACTTTGCCTTGATAGATGTTGCCGACCACTTTGTCGTTGCCGCCGATGTGGCGGTCGATGAAGTATTCGGCCAACTGATCGTTTTCGAGAATCGCCACGCGCGTTTCATCGGGCGTCGTGGCTGCGAGAATTTGTTTCTTAAGCTGTTTCATATTTTTCCTTTTTTATTTGTCTCCCCCGCGAAGGCGGGGGCCCAGACACTTCAGGTGGCTGGATTCCCGCCTTCGCGGGAATGACGGCATTTTTATGGTTCCACCAACTGTCCGTCGGTTTTTTCCAAATATAATTTGAGTCTTTTCACGCGGAGGCTTTGAGTGGGAACACCCATCTCCACCTGCGCGTCGTCCCATCCGCACACCGCTTGAACGATGCGCTCGGGCTTCAATGTGCGTCCGGGGCCGAACCGTATGTCGAGCATGAGTCGGTCCCCTTCCAATTTCCAAGCGCGCACGCACGCGCGCACATCGATGACCACGTCACCGCTTTCTTTTTTCTTCGTGACCATCACATGTTGCTGCTTTGAAAAATCTTCCCACTTGCCCTCGGTGCCGGCCAGCTGCGGCGCCACCAGTTCGTACGACGCCGCGTTCAACGTCTGATCGAGTGACGGAAAAAAGCGCGGAATCGACTTCACGTTGACCAGCCGATAACCTTCCGGCAAATGTTTCTGCAACGATTCGGCGGCCGTCGTCATGTTCAATCGCGACATCAGCTCAACATCGCAATACTCGGCGTCCGATTCGTACCCGACCGAAATCGCCGGACCAAACGACACCTTCGGCTTCGGCCGTTTTCCCTCCGACTTGGCCAGCGGCCAATCGGATTTTTCAAGCGCGCGACGCACCGCTTCGATCTGCTGCAAATGGCTCACCTGCGAAGCCACGCCGCTGCGCGAAAGTTTCAACCGTACTCGCTGCAATGCAATGATCACAGCATGTACCTGCGCCAATGAATGGAAAGCAAAATGCCGACCGCGAACATCGAACTGACCACCGATGAACCGCCGTAGGACACCATCGGCAACGGCACGCCGGCGACAGGGGCCATGCCCATCGTCATGCCGAGATTTAGCAACGCGTAAAACGCGAACATCGATGCGAAACCGGCCGCCACGAGCCCGCCGAACCGATCGCGTGCAACCAAAGAAATCTCAAAGCCTCTCCATATGATGAGGAAGTAGAAAGTGAGCACGATCATCGCGCGAAGAAATCCTTGCTCTTCGCCGATCACCGAGAAAATGAAGTCGGTGTTCCGGCTGGGCAGAAATCCGAGCCGCGACTGCGTGCCTTTTCCGTATCCTTTTCCGAGGATGCGACCTGAACCGATCGCAATCTGCGATTGCCGCACGTTGTAGCCTCCGCCGAGCGGATCGAGCTCGGGACTCACGAACGCCACCAATCGTTTGCGCTGATACACTTTGATCACGCGGTTCGTGCCGATCGCGCCGAGCACGCCGGCCAGCAACAAGCCGAGCGTGACCCACAAATAAAGCGCCGGTACGTACACGCGCATTTTGCGCAGGAACCACCAAACCAAAATCAACGACACGAACACGCCGACGAAAAGCCAAACGCTCGGCCATCCGCCGTGGATCGATTGCGCGATGAAATGAAGCACCGGGCGTTTTTTAATCGCTTCCCCCATGAGACTCAAGTAGGTGGACAACAACGGAATACCGGCCGCCAAGCCGCCGACCAAACACAACGCAAGTAAATGAATCGTGCGGGCACCGGCCGCATAGAACATCACGAGCGTGACCGGAATATAGACGAGGCTCGACGAAAAATCAGGCTGAATGATGATCAACAGAATCGGCAAGAAAGCGAGTGCAAACGGCGCGACCAACGATTTCACATACGTCCATTGAATACGCCGATCCAAATAGCCGGCCAACGTGAGAACGAACGTTATCTTCGTCACTTCCGACGATTGCAAATACACGGGGCCCAAATGAAACCACCCGCGCGTTCCGCGAAGGTTCGCACCGAACACCAGCACGCCGACCAAAACGCAGAGCATGAAAATATAGATCGGCCGAATGTAACCGCGGAAAATCTGATACGGCAACACGGTCAACACCAACATGCCCGCCAATCCAACCATCGCGGCCGTCGATTGCCGCAATACAAAACCGTTGGATCCGCCGGATTCCGTCGAATAAATCGTGAGAATGCCGATGACCACCGTGAGGATCGTCGCGATCAACAAAACGAAATCCACGTGGAACCCGCGTGAGAAAAACGAAACGTGTTGAGCAGCCGATGTGCCGTATCCGCGCGAACTCATTGCAGCTCCTTTTCTGATTCTGCCACCGGCTTCTGTTCCTCAGCAGCGGGCTTGCCCGCCGTAGCCTCGGCGGAGGCGGGAGCATTGGGATCGGGCAACGCGGTTTCGAGCATCCGACGAACGATCGGTGCCGATACCACGCCGCCGTGGCCGCCGTTTTCCACGAATACACAGATCGAGATCTTCGGCGCTTGACCTTTGTATCCGGCATAACCGGCAAACCACGCATGATCTTCGCCGTGCGGATTTTGCGCGGTTCCGGTTTTTCCGCGAACGTCCAGATAGGAAATCTTCGTCGCCATTCCGGTTCCTTGCTGCACCACATTCTCAAGCGAACGGCTCACGTTTTCCCATGTGCTTTCTTTAAGTTGAATCGTGCGCTTCAAGGACGGCGCGTGCTTGTATCGCAACACGCCGTTCATATCGATCACGCTGTCGAGCGCATAGGTGCGGAATATTTGGCCGTGCGTGGCAATCGCGGTCATCATCACCGCAACCTGCAGCGGCGTGGCCACCGTGTAACCTTGACCGATCGCCATGTTGTACGTGTCGCCCGTCGACCAACCACCGAGTCCCAATTTCCGTTTCCACGCGGGACTCCCGACCACGCCTTTATTTTCTCCGGACAGAGTGTCTTGCACCGGCCCGCCAAAGCCAAACATCTGCGCGGTATCGGCGATTGATTGCGGACCGATTTTTTTGCCGAGCGCATAGAAATAACTGTCGCACGACTCGCCCATCGCGCGCCAGTAATCGACATATCCGTGCTTCTTCCAACATTTGTAGCGCTTCTCGCCGCCTTTACCGTCGGGCAGTGAAACGAAGCCGACACAGTTCACAATTTCCGAGGTACGAATCATTTCCTTTTCAAAACCGGCGATCGCCGTGATAATTTTAAACGTGGAACCCGGCGGATAACCGCCCTTGTACACGCGATCTAAGAATGGCGACTTTGGATCTTTCAAATTATCAACCATCGATCCGGTCGGATCGAACGCGGGCGCGCTGGCCCACGCGAGAATCGCTCCGTTCGTCACGTCGATCGCCACCGCCGCGCCGCGTTTGCTTTCCGTTTTCTGCAATTCTTCTTCGGCCACCCGCTGAACATCGAGATCGAGCGTCAAATGCACGTCGCCGCCTTTCTGGAACGGCAACTCCTTGATGACGCGCTTCAGTCGACCCACCGAATCAACTTCGATCATCATGCCGCCGTCGCGGCCGCGCAACTTATCGTCTTGTATACGTTCGATGCCCATTTTTCCGACCAGATCGCCCGGCTTGAGCACGCCTTTGATTTCATTTTCGCCGACTTCACCGAGATAACCGATCAAGTGCGGCGCGCTGATGCCAAGCGGATACCCGCGCCGGAATTCCATGACCACGCGGAGTCCGGGCAAAATCAATTCCATTTCGCGCATGAGAAATGCGACTTTGTCCGGCACGTTCTCGACCAGACGCACCATCTGTTTGCTCTGAAACGCTTTCGACAGCCGTTTCATCCAATATTGTGGGAACGGTTCGAGGAACGGTTTGAGCGTCTGCTCCACCACCGACTGCGACACAGTGGATTTCTCTGGCACCGAATACACAAGCGACCACGTGGGCCGATTCGTTACGAACACGCGCCCTTTGCGATCAAAAAAATCTCCGCGCGGCGCGCGCAAAAAAATCACCTGCGTGCGATTCGACTCCGACAAATGCGCAAGATCGTTCCCCCGCACCACCTGCAAATCAAACAATCGCAGCGCAATCACCGAATACCCGGCCGCAAACAACACGCTCATAAACCGCACGCGCCCGCGAAACCGCTTCTCGGAAAAAGTATCTGTGCTACCGCCGACCCACATCGCTACACCTGCCTCTGAGAACACGCAAACATGAGTTCCTCCCCGCCGTGAGGGGAGGTTAGGAGGGGAGCCCACACCGAAGCGATCGCTCCGGTGTTGCCCCACCCCTGGCCCTCGCCAGGGCGAGTCACCTGCGGAGACCTCCCCTTCGGGGAGTGGAATGATATTGGTCGTCGCCCCGGCCCTTCAGCGGCTGCGCACACATAAGAAAGGTGTAAGCCGGGGCCTCGATTGTGTTCGAACTCCGATTCCTGGTCGAGGTCCCCACCTTCGCAAGCTACGGTGGGCAAGCCGGCTTGCCGGCCGTAGCGTTTTTCAGCGGAGGCCGGGACGACGAGGGGGCCGAAGGGTTTTTCCCCTCTTTGAGGGGAAATTAAAAGGGGAGAACTGTTCGCCGTGCGCATCATATGTGCTCCTGCGGAATGTGCCACAGCGAGACCCAGCGTTCGGTAAACACAAACAGCACGGTGGCGAACAGAACGTTGTAAACCGCTTCCAACATGAAATGGAGAATGGAGAAATGGCCCTGCGCTTCGTCGAACATCGCGTGGAGGCCGGCGGTGGCCAGCATGTAGTAGAGCGTGGCGACGAGTGCGATCACCATCTGAGCGGTTGGACGTTCGCTGGCCACGCGGCGGCGCAAATGGCCGGCCACATAACCGGCCAGCGCGAGCATCAGCGCGTTCATGCCGAACAAGCGAATGCCCGACGCATCGCTCATGAGGCCCCAACAAAATCCGAGAACTTCGCCCATGATCGGACCGAAAATAAATCCGTGCGCGATGGTCAGCAGAAGTAACACTTGCGGAGACGCGTCGTACAACGACAGGTAATGGTGCAACACCAATTGAAGCAAAGCGCCGACGATGAGCGTGCCGCAAACAAACAAAAAGCGGATCATGGTTTTGCGGTTTCCTTCACGTCCGGTTCTTTCGCGAGTTCTTTGCGTTCGAGAACAAGCACGTCTCGCAGCGAACCGGCGTTCACATACGGCATGACCACCGCTTCTTTAAAAAATCCGTCGGCGGAATCTTTCACGCTCGTGACTTGGCCGACCGGGATGCCGGGCGGAAAAATGCCACCGAGACCCGCGGTCACCGCTTCGTCGCCGACCACGACGTCCGCCAAATGCGGCAAATAATTAAGTTTGGCCCATGGTTTATTCTGACCTTCGAGCAATCCCATATCGCCGGTGCGAACGATCGTTACCGACACCGCCGACAATGAATCGGACAACAATAAAACCTTGCCCACGTTATCGCGCAATTCAATTACGCGTCCGACCAACATCGGCCGTTCGGTCGTGCCCGACACGACGGCGGCCGACGATCCAACGCCATCGGCGGAACCTTTATTGATCGAGATCGCATGAAACCAATCGCGCATATCGCGGCCGATCACTTCGGCGCCGATGCCTTTCGGAAATTTTTGCTGACGCAGATCGAGCAACGCGCGCAGTCGATTGTTTTCCGCTTCAAGCGCGTCGCGCTCGACTTCGCGCTTCGACAATTGGGCGTTCTGTGTGCGGAGGATGGAATTCTCGGCTTCGGCGCGCACGAGACCGAAAAATCGGCCGGCCGTCGAATCCAATGTATTGAAAAAATGGCCGGAACCGGCGACCGTCGGAGATACGAGGAACCATACGCTGGCCTTCAGCGCCATTACGGTCGCGGCCGCTTGGAGCGACATCGTCAGCATAGAGAAGATCGTGAAACACAACATCAGCACGCCCGCACGATGCCGGTGTAAAAATTCAAGAAACACGGCACTTGTCCCCTATGAAGTGGGATGCGGAATTAGTGACAGTTTGTGGGAGGTGTATGTATCGCGAGCGAAAAAGAATTAGAAAAATTTTTTTCACGAAGAGTCCGTGTCTCCAAAATTAGTCTTGAGATAAAAATTTGTGTGTTCATTTACGTATGCGAGGACGACAACAAGATTCGATGTCTCTTGATGTTGTCCAGTTCCTCCAAATAACGGCCGCATCCGATCGTTACCGCGGTTAGGGGATCCGCGGCCACATGAACCGGTAAATCTGTTTCTTGAGCCAACAAGTCCGGAAAACCTCTCAACAACGCGCCGCCGCCGGCCATCATGATGCCACGATCCACGAGATCGGCCGAAAGTTCGGGCGGCGTTTCTTCAAGCGCTTCTTTGACGGTATCTACAATCAACTTCACCGGTTCCGATAAAGCCTGGCGAATTTCTTCGGATGTCACCGTAATCGTGCGCGGAAGGCCGGTCACCTGATCGCGTCCTTTGACTTCCATCGATTCTTCTTCCGGAAGAGGGAACACGCTGCCGATGCGGATTTTCACTTGCTCCGACGTCGACTCGCCGATCACCAAATTGTATTTGCGACGGAAATACTGCATCACCGCTTCGTCCATCTCATCACCGGCCACGTCGATTGATTTCGACACGACCATACCCGACAGAGAAATCACGGCCACTTCGGTGGTGCCGCCGCCGATGTCGACGATCATGTTGCCGTGCGGTTCGGAAATCGGAAGATCCGCACCAATCGCGGCCGCCATCGGTTCTTCGAGCAACTCCGTCTGACGCGCGCCCGCTTGTTCGGCCGCTTCACGCACCGCGCGCTTTTCGACTTCGGTGATTCCCGACGGAATTCCGATCACGATGCGCGGATGCAACAAACTGCGACGGTTGTGAACTTTGCGGATGAAGTATTTGATCATCGCCTGCGTCACTTCGAAGTCGGCGATCACGCCGTTGCGCAACGGTCGAACGGCTTGAATGTTGGCGGGAGTTTTTCCGAGCATGCGCTTCGCCTCGGCGCCGAACGCGAGAACTTCGCGCGTGGTGCGATCGATCGCGACCACGCTCGGCTCGCGCAATACGATGCCTTGACCTTTCACGTAGACCAACGTATTCGCGGTCCCGAGATCGATGCCCATATCATTCGAGAAAAGGCCAAGTATGTAATTAAACATTTGTCCCTCTCCGTCATTCCCGCGAAGGCGGGAATCCAGACACCTCAAGTGCCTGGGCCCCCGCCTTCGCGGGGGAGACGACATTTTGTAATAGCTTTGTAGCTATTTTGACGTTATCAGGCAATTAATTTGATCAGCGCCATCTGCGCGTTGTCGCCCTGACGGTTTTGCAGACGGAACACTTTCGTGTATCCGCCGACACGATTTGCGTAACGCGTGGCGAGAACGTCGAAAAGCTTCTTCGTCACTTCGACATCGCGAATATCTTTCGCAACGACACGACGCGCGTTCATATCGCCTTTTTTCGCGGCCGAGATGACTTTCTCGGTCATCCGCGAACATTCTTTCGCTTTGGGAAACGTGGTTTGAATTTGTTCGTAACGGATCAAATCCGTCGTAAGACTGCGGAGCATCGCAAAGCGAAACCCCGTTTTGCGGCCGAGTTTACGGCCCGCGCCTGTCTTTGCCATGGCTGATTAAACTCCCGCAGGCTGGCTCGCCGAACCGGTCGAGCGACCGAGGCCCAAGCCCATTTCTTTCAAACGGTCGCGAATTTCGTCGAGCGACTTTTTGCCAAAGTTTTTGTACGACAACAGTTCGTCTTCGGACTTGCTCACGAGTTCGCCGATCGTTTTGATCTTCGCGACTTTCAAGCAGTTCGACGCGCGGACCGAGAGTTCGATGATCTCGACCGGCTGTTGCAGCAACTCTTCCATCTTCGCGGACTCTTCGGTGCGAACTTGCGCTTGGATCGGCGCCACTTCTTGTTCGTCAAACGTGATGAACGTGGTCAACGAGTCCTTCAAGATTTTCGCCGAGTACGCGAGAGCGTCGCCCGGGGTCACGCTGCCGTCGGTCCAAACTTCGACGATCAGCTTGTCGTAGTCGGTCATTTGACCGACGCGCGCGTTTTCGACTTCGTAGTGAACTTTCGACACCGGCGAGAACAGCGCGTCGACTGGAATCGTGCCGAGCGGCTGGCCGTCTTTCTTCAAACGGTCGGCCGGAATGTAGCCGCGGCCTTTCGACACTTCGATTTCCATGTCCAATTCGACGCCGTCATCGATCGTCGCGAGCACCAGATCCGGCGTAAGAATTTCAACTTGATTGTTCGGCTCGATGTCTTTCGCGTACACTTCGCCCTGGCGACGGATTTTCAAACGCAGCGTTTCCGGGCCTTGGCTGTAGAGTTTCACGCGCAGCTTTTTCATGTTCAAGATGATGTGGATCACGTCTTCGCGAACGCCCTTCAGCGCCGTGAATTCGTGCAGCGCGCCTTTGATGCGCACCGCTGTGACCGCCGCTCCTTCGAGCGACGAGAGCAAAATGCGGCGAAGCGAGTTTCCAATCGTATGGCCGTACCCTTTTTCGAACGGCTCCGCCACGAAGCGACCGTAGCGGTCGGTCAATGTGGCGTTGTCGATTTCGAGACGTTGCGGCAATACGAGACCTTGCGTAATTTGAGTTGTCATTTTTTTATTCTCCTGTTTTATCGTTGCAACGACATGCATCTCTCATGTGAAACACGGGATGCAGCCTTTCCGCGACGATGTTTAAAAATTTCGTCTTTCCCGCGAAGGCGGGAATCCAGACACCTTAGGCGTCTGGGCCCCCGCCTACGCGGGGGTGACGGCTAAATTATTTCGAGTACAGTTCGACGATGTACTGTTCGTTGACCGGGTACGACATTTCTTCGCGGGTCGGCATCAATTTCACGGTGCCTTCCACTTTCATTTCTTTCAGATCAACGGGCAAATCTTTTGAACGACCAAGAGCATCCGCCACGGCCGGGTTGAGTTCCAACCATGCCGGAATCTGACGATGCAGTTGCGTCGCGATCGCACGTTGAATGCGCGCGTTGCCTTTCTGACCTTCGGACAACGTCACAACGTCACCGATCTTCGTAATGTACGAAGCGGTGTTCACACGCTTGCCGTTCACCGAAATGTGACCATGGTTCACGAGCTGACGGGCCGACGCCATCGACGAGGCAAAGCCCAAACGGCGGACCACGTTGTCGAGACGCGTCTCAAGGAAACGCAACAACGCTTCGCCGGTTTTTCCCGGTTCGTGCGTGGCGCGATCGAAGTACGAATAAAACGAACGTTCAAGAAGACCGGCGATACGCTTGGTCTTTTGTTTCTCGCGGAGCCGCTTACCGTATTCGGTGATTTTCGATCGACGTTTTCCGTGCTGACCCGGCACCAACGCACCGGTCGGCTTATCGATCGGACACTTTGTGTAGCAGCGTTCCCCTTTTAGGAAAAGCTTCGTGCCTTCCCGACGGCATAATTTGCAAACAGCTCCAATATATCTGGCCAACGTAATTCTCCTTTCTTCTGATTAAACTCTGCGAGGTTTCGGCGGCCGGCAACCGTTGTGCGGAATCGGCGTGACATCGCGGATAAGTGTGATGGTAAAACCGGCGGCTTGAAGCGCGCGGATCGCGGTCTCGCGGCCGGAACCCGGGCCTTTCACGAAAACCATGACTTGGCGAACGCCCATTTCCTTCGCTTTAGAGGCCGCTTTATCGGCGGTCACTTGCGCGGCGAACGGCGTGCCTTTCTTCGTGCCTTTAAATCCCGAGCTTCCGGACGACGCCCATGAAATCACGCCTCCGTGGTCATCGGTGATCGAAACGATCGTGTTATTGAACGTGCACTGCACGTACGCGCGAGCGAAGCTCACATCGCGCTGGACTTTCTTTTTCTTGACGGGTTTATCCGCCGGCTTTTTCGCCGCCGCTTCTGCACCGTCCGCTTTCGCGGCCGCTTTTTTAACTTCAGGTTTCTTTTCGTCCATACTAAATTCCCATTCTCCTTAGGCTTCGGCCGCTTTCTGCGAACCGACTGTGCGACGACGACCGCGACGCGTACGCGCGTTCGATTTCGTGCGTTGACCGTGCACCGGCAAGTTGCGGCGATGGCGGAATCCACGGTACGAATTGATTTCAATCAAGCGACGGATGTTGCCTTGAACTTCGCGGCGAAGATCGCCTTCGACGCGAAACGATTTCGTGATTTCCGTGTTGATTTTCGAAACGTCTCCCTCAGTCAAATCTTTGACGCGGGTGGCCGGATTGATGCCGGTCGCTTCGAGCAAAAGGTTCGCGCGGTGCGGACCGACGCCGTAGATGTAACGCAACGCGATGTCGACGCGTTTCGCTTTCGGTAAATCAATGCCTGCAACTCGAGCCATATTATTCCTCTCCTATCCTTGTCGCTGCTTGTGACGCGCGTTCGCGCACACAATGTAAACTTTTCCGTGCCGTTTGATCACTTTGCACTTGTCGCACATTTTCTTCACTGACGCCCTGACTCTCAAAGTATCCTCCATTCGTCTCCCCCGCGTAGGCGGGGGTCCAGTCACTTAAAGTACTTACCGCCTCCAGAACTGTCTTGGCCCTACAACCTGATTAATGAATGAGGATGTAGGGTGACGGCTTTATTTCGCGCGATACGTGATGCGGCCGCGCGTCAAATCATAGGGAGACAATTCCACTTTCACTTTATCTCCCGGCAAAATCTTAATGTAATGCATGCGCATCTTTCCCGAAATGTGCGCGAGTATCTTGTGGCCGCCTTCCATCTCGACGCGAAACATCGCGTTCGGCAGCGCTTCTAAAATCGTTCCTTCGACTTCAATCTTTTCTTCTTTCGCCATTCTGTCCTTATTTAACCTGTGTCAAAATTTCCGGCCCGTTCGCCGTGATCGCGATCGTATGTTCGAAATGAGCAGCCAACGACCCGTCTTCGGTCACCACGGTCCAACCGTCTTCCAGCATCCGCACGTTCCAATCTCCGAACGTGACCATCGGTTCCACCGCGAGAACGAGTCCCTCTTCCAGTCTCAACCCCGTGCCCTTGGTTCCGTAATTCGGAACCGCCGGTTCTTCATGCATCTTGCGACCGATGCCGTGTCCAACAAAATCTCTTACGACGCCGAAGCCGTTTGATTCGGCGACTTGCTGTACCGCCGCGCCCACATCTCCGAGCCGGTTGCCCGGTTTCATCGCGTCGATGCCCGCGTACAGCGACTGTTCGGTTACGCGAACCAACTTCTCAGCTTCCGCCGTCACCGGCGGTACGATCACCGTGGTTGCCGTGTCCCCGACGAATCCGTCGATCGTTGCGGCCACATCGATGCTTACTACGTCGCCCGCTTTCAACTTGCGGCTTCCCGGAATCCCGTGAACCACTTCGTCGTTGATCGACACACACAACGACGCCGGATACCCTCGGTAACCAATGAACGTCGGCGTCGCGCCGTTCTTACGAATAAAATTTTCAGCGACCCGGTCCAACTCTTTCGTCGTTACGCCGGGCGCGATCGCTTTTGCCACTTCTTGCAACGTGCGGCCCGCGATCTGTCCGGCCGTCCGCATCAACGCGATCTCTGCTTTGGTTTTAAGCTCGACCGTCCGTCTTGCCGCTGAATGTGCCAACGGCGTTCACCGCTTAATTCGCGGCGGCGACGATGTCGGCCGCCACGTTCGCGATCGGTTGCGCCGCATTGATCTTACGGAACCCCGCGTGCGACTTATAAAAATCCAAAACCGGCTCGGTCAGCTTCGAGTAAATGCGAAGACGCTCTTCGACGATGTTTGGCTGATCGTCGGCCCGGTGAATCAACGCGGAACCGCACTTGTCGCACGTGTCCGCTTTTTTCGGCGGCTTCATGGCCAAGTTATAAACCTCTTTGCATTTTCCGCATTGACGGCGCGCCGACAATCGCTTCACGAGTTCGTCAAACGCCACATCAAAAAAGATCACCAAGTCGAGCGTCAAACCTTTCGACTTCGCGAACGCCTCGAGCGCTTTCGCTTGCTCGACCGTGCGCGGATAACCGTCCAATAAAAATCCTTGTGTCTTCGACAACGACGAGACTTTATCGAAAACCAATTTCGACACGAGTTCGTCGGGCACCAACTTGCCGCCGGTCACGTACGCCTTAATTTCTTGACCGAGTTCCGTTTCACCATTGATTGCATCGCGAAACATATCGCCGGTCGACAAATGCAAAAGCTTCTTCGCATCGGCCAAACCTTTCGCCTGCGTTCCCTTGCCGGAGCCCGGGGGTCCTAAAAAAATTACGTTCAACTTGCGTACCAGCGGCCGCGCCCCGCGACCTTTCCGGCTTTGCTGAAGCCTTCGTAGTGACGCATGATCAAATGCGACTCGAGCTGACTCACCGTATCGAGCGCGACGCCTACCACGATCAAAATAGATGTTCCACCGAAGAAGAACGGCACATTAAACTTACGCTGCAAAATCGTCGGCAACACCGCGAGCAACGCCACGGCCAACGAACCGCCGAGCGTGATGCGCTCCATCACTTTTTCCAAATAAGCGGCGGTCTGTTCACCGGGCCGAATACCCAGCACGAATCCGCCCCACTTCTTCAAATTCTCTGCAATATCTTTCGGATTGAACGACACCGAATTGTAAAAATAACAAAAGAAAATAATCAGCGTCGCGTACGAGATGTCATACCACCACGCACCGTGGTTAAACACATCGTTGATTTTGTGCGCCCAAGACGATTGCGGCGAGAATGACGCGATCGTCACCGGGAACGACAACAACGACACCGCGAAGATCACCGCGATTACGCCCGACTGATCCACTTTCAACGGCAAAAATGTGCTCTGGCCGCCCATCATTTTGCGACCCACCACGCGCTTCGCGTATTGCACCGGAATTTTCCGTTGACCCGTTTCGAGCCATACAACCAAGCCCGTGACAACCAACACCACGGCCAACACCAACGCCGCGCCGAACAAACTGCGCTGTTGCAACTCGAATACTTCGCGAAACACATTCGACACCGCCGGCCACAAACGGTCGACGATACCGGTAAAAATAATTAATGAAATTCCATTACCGATGCCGAACTCGGTGATTTGTTCGCCGAGCCACATCACGAACACGGTGCCGGTCACCAAGGTCACCATCGTGGTCAGCGTGAAGCCGAGACCCGGATCGGTGACGATCGGAACGTTGCCGGCGATCGGCATGCGCGAAATCAATTGGGTCAATCCGAACGATTGGATGAAACCGAGGACCACCGTCGCGTAACGCGTTATTTGATTCAAACGCTTGCGGCCCGCTTCGCCTTCTTTGGCCAAATGATCGAGGTACGGAATCACATGCGCGCCTTGCAACAAGCTCATGATGATCGACGCGTTGATGTAGGGCATGATGCCCATCGAGAAGATCGACATGCGCGAAAGCGCGCCGCCTGAAAATACGTCGAGGAATCCCAACAACGAATTCGACTGCTGCTTGAACAAATACGTAAGCGCATCGGCGTTCACACCCGGAATCGGCACGGTCACACCGAGACGGTACAACGCGATCACGCCGAGCGTGATCAAAATGCGCTTGCGCAGCTCCTGAATTTTGAAAAGATCGAAAACCGACTGAATCATGCTTTGATCGCCGTCGATGTCCCGCCGGCGTCTTTGATGGCCTTCTCGGCCGACTTCGAAAACTTATTCGCGGTCACTTTCAGCGCCTTCGTCAATTTGCCGAGGCCCAGAACCTTGAACGGCGTGTCCGCTTTTTTGATCAAACCTTTTTTGAACAACGCTTCGCCGGTCACTTGCTCGCCGGCTTTAAATTTTTCCTCGAGAACGATCACGTTGATCGCTTCATAAGTGATTTTTGATCCGCTCACGAAACCGCGTTTCGGAATGCGGCGCCACAACGGCGTCTGTCCGCCTTCGAAGCCCATCATCACGGTGTCACCGGTACGGCTCGATTGACCTTTCTGGCCTTTGCCGGCCGTTTGACCGAGGCCGGAACCCTCACCGCGTCCGACGATATGTTTCGCCGGGCGAGATCCCGGCGCTGGTTTCAATTCATGCAACCGCATTGACTTGTTCTCCTGTAAATTTTCTGTCGGCTTCGACGGTCTTGCCGCGGAGACGCGAGATTTCTTCGGGCAACTTCAATCCTTGAAGACCGCGAAGCGTCGCATACACCACATTGAAATGATTGCGGCTGCCGAGGGATTTCGTCAGCACGTCTTTTACGCCGGCCGCTTCGAGCACCGCGCGCGCCGAACCGCCGGCGATAACGCCGGTTCCGGGGGCCGCCGGGCGAAGAAGAATCGCGCCGGCGCCGAATTTTCCGATCGTGTCATGCGGAATCGTGGTGCCGCTCAATGAAATTTTGCAGATGTCTTTCGCCGCTTGCGTGTTGCCTTTCTTAATCGCGGATTGAACTTCTTTCGCTTTGCCGAGGCCCACGCCGACATGGCCTGCGCCGTCGCCGACGACGACCAACGCGTTGAAGGAAAAGCGCTTACCGCCTTTCACCACTTTCGCGACGCGACCGATTTTGATCACGGTCTCCGTCAGAGTCAAATTGCTTGGATCAATTTTGTTCATATATCTTCCTTTAAAACTTGAGGCCGGCTTGACGCGCGCCGTCGGCCAACGCTTTCACGCGACCATGATAGGGACGTGCGCCACGGTCGAATACAACCGCGCTAATGCCTTTCTCGACCGCTTTTTTACCGATCGCTTCGCCGACTTTCGTCGCCGCTTTAATACCCGAACCGGCCAAACCTTTATCTTTCGACGAAGCCGCAGCCAACGTCTTGCCTTGCGCGTCGTCGATGATCTGTGCATAAATGTGCTTCAAGCTCCGGTACACGGATAAGCGCGGATTCGCGCTCACGTTACGGATCTTGCTGCGAACACGCAGCTTACGAAATGTATATCGCTCTGAACGAGGCTTCATTATTTCTTCCCTCCGCCGGCTCCGGCTCCCGCCGCGCCCGCCGCCGCTTTACCGGCTTTGCGTTTGATCACTTCGTTTTCGTAACGAATACCGGTCCCTTTATACGGTTCCGGTTTTTTGATCGCGCGAATCTGAGCGGCGATTTGACCGACGCGTTGTTTATCGTTTCCTTCGATCGCCAAGATGTTCGGCGCTTTCGGATCAATCGTAATTTTGATGTCTTTCGGAATTTCAAAAACGGCCGGATGCGAAAAACCGAGCGTCATCGTGAGTTTCGGGCCGGCGATCGCCGCGCGAAAACCGACGCCTTCGATCACAAGTTTCTTTTGGAACCCTTTCGTGACACCTTCGATCATATTCAAAACGAGTTTGCGCGAGAGCCCGTGCAACGCTTTCGATTCACCGCTGTTGATGGTCGGAGACAATTTCACCTGGTTGCCTTCGACTTTCGCCGTGATCAAATTCGGCAACGTCCAAGCGAGTTTTCCGCGTGAACCTTCGGCTTGCACCGTGTTTGCGTTTACGTTGACTTTCACACCCGACGGGATTTCGACGGGTTTACGTCCCAAACGGGACAATGGAGCTTCTTTTTTCTCACCAGACATAACAGAGTACTTCCCCACCTAATTTTTTTTCTTTCGCTTTCTGACCCGAAAGAACGCCTTTCGACGTTGAAATGATCGCGGTGCCGAGACCGTTTTGTACCGACGGGATCTCGTCCCATTTGCGATAAACGCGCAAGCCCGGTTTCGAAACGCGCTTCACGCCTTGCAGCACGCGCTCTTTCTGCGCCGAATATTTCATCGTCACGCGGATCGTGTTCGCGCGTTTCTCTTGGGCCACGCGGAAATTGCTGATGTAACCTTCTTCTTTCAGCACACGCGCGATTTCGGCTTTCACTTTCGAAGCCGGCACGTCGACGGTTTCTTTAAATTTGTGGTTCGCGTTGAACAACTGCGCCAACATGTTTGCAATCGGGTCCATTCGTCTCTCCTACCAGCTTGACTTCAAAACGCCTGGGATCTGGGCGCGATGAGCTAAATTTCTAAAACATATTCTGCAAAGACCGAAGTCGCGGTAAAAGCTGCGGGAACGGCCGCAGAGGCGGCAGCGGTTGCGGAATCGCGTGGCGAATTTCTGCGGTTTGCGCATCTTCGCCATCCAAGCGTATGTGGCCATCTATAATCTCCTAATTCTTTTTGTCCTTGGCGAACGGCAAGCCAAGAACGTTCAATAATTCAAAAGCGTCTTTGTCGGACTGAGCCGACGTCACGAACGTAATGTTCATTCCGCGCGGCGCGTCGGACTTTTCAACGTTTACTTCCGGGAAAATGTATTGCTCGCGGATGCCGAGGTTGTAATTTCCTCCGCCGTCGAAACCCTTCGGGTTCAGCCCACGAAAGTCCCGGATACGCGGCGAAGCGATCGAGATGAAACGGTCGAGAAATTCGTACATGCGCGCGCCGCGCAACGTGACGGCCACGCCGATCGGCATGCCTTCACGCAATTTGAACGCGGAAATGGATTTCTTCGAACGGCGAACCGTCGGCTTCTGGCCCGTGATCTGCGCCAATTCTTCGGTCGCGATGTCGAGCGCTTTGATGTTTTCGCGCGCGGCGGACACGCCGATGTTCACGACGATTTTTTGAAGTCTCGGCACGGCCATCACGTTCGGTTTAGCGAGACGTTCTTGCAGCATCTTAATGCCGGCCGTACGAAACGCTTCTTTTAAGCGCGGTGTGTGCGATGTGTGTGTTTTCTCTGCGGAACTCACTTCGGTTCTCCTAAATTATCGTTTCTTCGGTTCGGCGATTACGGCACCCGTCGAGCGGTTCAGCCGGATCTTCGTTCCGTCGGACAAGCGGTCAAACTTCGGACGCGTTGCTTTCTTCGTCTCGGGATCGATCAACATGACTTTCGCTAGCGGCAAGTACAATTCCTTGTCCTTGATGCCTCCCGCTTCCACCTGTCCTTGCGGACGCGTGTGGCGTTTCGCCAAATTCATTTTGGCCACCAAAACTTTGCCTTTGCGCGGATTCACTTCGATCACTTCGCCTTCTTTTCCGCGATCTTTGCCCCAAAGGATTTTCACTTTATCGTGTTTGCGAATCGACATCATGGTTACAGCACCTCAGGAGCGAGCGAAATGATCTTCAAGAAATTGCGTTCGCGAAGTTCGCGCGCGATCGGCCCGAAAATACGCGTACCGCGCGGCTCGTTTTCGTCGTTGATCACGACGCCCGCGTTGTCGTCGAAACGAATGTAGCTGCCGTCGGTGCGGCGCGACTCTTTGCGTTGACGAACGATCACCGCTTTCACCACGTCGCCTTTTTTAATCGTGGCGCCCGGCAAAGCGTCTTTCACCGCGCACACCACTTTATCGCCGATCGCCGCATAGCGACGGCCGGACGAACCTGACACGTGGATCACCATCAATTCACGGGCGCCGGAATTATCGGCCACCGTCAAATACGTTTGCTGTTGAATCATGTTATTTCACCGCACCCTTGCTAAGGATTTCGGTCACGCGCCAACGCTTCTTCGCCGACATCGGACGAGTTTCCATCACCCGAACACGGTCACCTGAATGTGACTCATTTTTTTCATCGTGCGCGTAAACTTTCGTGGTTCTGTTGAGAACTTTTTCGTAATTCGGATCGCGTTTGGACCAACGGATCTCGATCACGCGCGTCTTGTCCATCTTGTCGGACACGACCCACCCCTCAAGGACCTTGCGCGCCGAGCGATCTTCTTGAACTTGCTCGGTCATGATTTCTTTCTCCCGGTTTTAGATTTCGAAGCGGTCGCGACGGCCACCGGCGCCGATTTCGGCTCCGCTGTGCGTTGCTTCATGAATGTGTAGATGCGCGCGATGTCGCGACGCAGAGTGCGAATCTGCATCACATTTTTCACGGGCGCGGACGAAGCGCGGAAACGAAGCTTGAACAATTCCTGCTGGTTCTTCTGCAGGCGCGCGTTCAAATCTCCCTCGCTCGCTTGTTTGTAATCAAATTCTTTTTCTTTCTTAGCCATAGGTAATCCGTTTCTCCGAAATTAATGTGCGATGCGTTCGATGTATTGGCAGTGAATCGGCAATTTATCCGACGCGACTTTCATCGCCGCTTTCGCATCCGCCGGCGTCACGCCTTCCATTTCGAATAAAATGCGTCCGCGCTTCACCACGGCCACCCAAAACGCCGGATCGCCTTTACCTTTACCCATGCGGGTTTCCGCTGGTTTTTGCGAGATTGGTTTGTCCGGGAAAATTCGAACCCAAACTTTTCCGCCTTTCTTCGTGTAACGAGCGAGCGCCACGCGCGCCGCTTCGATCTGACGGGCGGTCACCCATTTGTTGCCGAGCGCTTGCAATCCGTATTCTCCGAATGCGAGTGTGCAGCCTTTATGCGCAGAACCTTTCATGCGTCCACGATGCTGTTTTCTAAATTTTACGCGAGCCGGCATCAACATGACTTATTTCTCCCCATCCGCCGGAGTTGCCGCCGGCGCTTGCGCGACTTCGCCGCCCACTTCAACAGGGGTCGGCGCCGTGAGCGGCGTCACTTCCGCTTCTTTCATCAAGTCTTTTTCGGACTTCAGGAAGAATTCTTTTTTGAAAATCCAGCATTTGATTCCGATGCGGCCCATCGTGATGTGCGCTTCGGTGAATCCGTAATCGATGTCGGCGCGGAACGTGTGCAACGGCACGCGACCTTCCATCGTCCATTCGGTGCGCGCGATTTCGGCGCCGCCGAGACGGCCGGCCACCATGATCTTCACGCCGCCGGCGCCCGCTTGCATCGTGCGTTCAACGGCGCGTTTCATCGCACGGCGGAAAGCGATCTGCTTCTCAAGCTGGAATGCCACGCTCTCGGCAACCAATTGCGCATCGAGCTCGGGACGTTTGATTTCAACGACGTTGATCGTCGCTTCCGACGAGGTCATGTCTTGCACTTGTTTCTTCAATTCTTCGATGTCCGCGCCTTTCTTACCGATGATCACGCCGGGACGGGCCGTGTGCAGATTTACGCGAATATATTTTCCGGTGCGCTCGATCGTCACTTTCGAGAGCGCAGCCATACGGAAACGTTCTTTCAAAAATTGGCGAATTCGAAAATCTTCTTCGATGAGATCCGGCATGTCTTTCGGAGCATACCAGCGGGACTCCCAATCCTGGATGTAACCAACGCGAAGCGCTTTAGGCGAAATCTTATGACCCACTGAAAATACCCCTTATTTCTCAACCGGCTTCTGATCCGTCACTTTGATCGTGACGTGGCAGGTTTTACGTTTATAAATGCCGCGAGCGCCCATGGCCATTGGACGGATGCGTTTGAGCACCGGCCCGTTGTCCACCCAAGCTTCTTTTACATACATCGTATTCGCATCCGCCGCGCCCGAGTTCGCAAACGCGCTCTTCAGCGTTTTGAAAACCATGATACCGGCCGCGCGCGGCACGGTCGGCAAGATGTTGTACGCTTTCGCGACGGATTTTCCACGGATCAAACCGAGAACTTGTCCCACTTTGCGCGGTGAAAAACGTTGATGTTTGGCTTTGGCAATCGCTTCCATAAAAATCCTTAATTACGTCAGAGAGCTGGCTTCTTTCGTGTGAGCGGCGCCGTGACCTTTGAAGAAGCGGGTCGGGGCGAACTCACCGAGCTTGTGGCCAACCATCTGTTCGGTGATATAAATCGGCAAAAACTTCCGGCCGTTGTGAATGCCGATCGTAAAGCCGACGAAGTCCGGAGAAATGTCCGAGTTGCGCGCCCAGGTATTGATGACCTTTTTCTCGCCTTTCGCTTTCATCTTCTCGATCTTCTCGATCAAGTTCGCGTCGACGTAGGGGCCTTTTTTTGTTGAACGACTCATTTCATTCTCCTCGAAATTAAGCGGTCGCGGCGGCCACTTTGGTGGCGCGGCGGTCGCGCACAATCAAACGGTTCGTCTGATGGCGCGTACGCGTCTTGTAACCTTTCGCCGGTTGATTCCACGGCGAACGGGGTTGATTGTTACCTTTCGAACGACCTCGGCCTCCGCCGTGCGGATGGTCGACCGAGTTCATCGCGGTTCCGCGAACGGTCGGACGAACGCCCATGTGACGCGAACGTCCGGCGTTGCCCCAAGAAAGATTTTCGTGTTCGAGATTGCCGACTTGACCGACGGTGGCCATCGCGTTTGACGGAATCAAACGAATTTCGCCGGACGGCAAACGGACTTGGCAGAAGTCGCGCTCTTTGGCCATCAATTGAGCAGCGCCGCCGGCCGAACGCACGATTTGCGCGCCTTTGCCTGCGACGAGTTCGATGTTGTGAATAACGGTACCTTCGGTGATCGCCGACAACGGAAGCGCGTTGCCGATTTTGATTTCGGCGTTCGGACCGGCCATCACTTTGTCGCCGACCTTCAGACCTTCCGGATAAACAATGTAACGCTTGTCGCCGTTCACGAAGAAAATGAGCGCGATGCGCGCGGTGCGGTTCGGATCGTACTCGATCGAAACCACGCGACCGGCGATTCCCCAATTGTCGCGTCTGAAATCAATCAAGCGATAACGACGTTGATGACGGCCGCCGATGTGGCGAACCATGATTTGACCGGTGTTGTTGCGACCCCCGGTTTTCGACAGCGGACGAAGCAAACGTTTTTCCGGCGCTTTCTTCGTGAGCCACGAAAAATCCTCAACGGTCATGCTGCGACGCGAGGGTGTATAAGGTTTAAAAGATTTTAATGGCATGATCAGGCGACCTCTTCCCAGTTAATTTTCTGGCCAGCCTTAATGTTAACGATCGCTTTTTTGCGGTCCGGTTGATATCCGCCGAGCGGGCCAACTTTGCGACGATATTTACCGAGCACTTTCACCGTATGCACGCTTAGCACGCTCACTTTGAAGCGCTCTTCAATCGCCGAGCGGATCTGACCTTTGCTGGCCGACGGATCCACTTCGATCACGTAACGGTTGTTTTCGCGCAGGCGCGTCGATTTCTCGGTGACGAGAGGACGACGCAAAACGTTAAAATTCTCTGACATGATTAGTTCTCTTTGTGGGCGATGCGAGCGGTCAGTTGCTCGAGGCCGGCTTTAGTAATGAACACGCGACGCGCGCGCAGGCAATCGTACGTATTGAACGAAGCAACGTCCGACACGATCACATTCGCGATGTTGCGCGACGCGCGATTGAACTTCTCGTCGACTTTATCGACGAGAAAAATCGAATCGGTCGGCGCTTTCCACTTCGAGTAAACGGCCGCCACGTTTTTCGTTTTTGCTTCGGAAATTTTGATCGGCTCGACCACTTGGAGACGATCGTCCTTCAACAATCCCTCCACGGCCATTTTGAACGCCAATTGTTTTTTCTTCTTCGGCAGGCTTTGCGAGTAGTCGCGGTCGACCGGACCAAAAATGATTCCGCCTTTTCTCCACAGCGGCGAACGCGTCGAACCCGAACGCGCGTTACCGGTTCCTTTTTGACGCCACGGCTTCAAACCGCCGCCCGATACCATCGAGCGCGTTTTCACCGAATGCGTACCGGAGCGAAGGCCCGCTTGGTAAGCGACGATCACTTCATGAAGCAACGCTTTCGACGCTTTATTTTGAACGAGCGCTTCGTCGAATTGGACGCTGCCCGATTCCTTTCCTGCATTATCAATAATTTTTAGTTCCATACAATTCCTAGTTCAACCCGTGGGATTCAGCTTTTATTTCTTCTTCTTGGGTTGTTGAGGTTGGGCTTTAACCACTCGGCTGGTCGGCTTCAGCACAACATAATTTCCGTTGGCGCCAGGGATGGAGCCGCGGAGCAAAATCAAATTCTTTTCGGCATCGACGTCGATGACTTCAATCTTTGGAACCGTCGACCAAATCACACCCATATGACCTGGTTTGCGCGTACCTGGAAGCACATGCTGCGGGCCTTGCGCACCGTTGGTACCCGGATGGCGACGATACTCGCCATTACCGTGGCTGTGCGGGAGACCGGCGAAACCGTGACGCTTCATGACGCCGGCATAACCTTTACCACGAGTCGTACCGGAAACTTGTAGCCATTCACCTTTTTGGAAAACAGTCGCCGGAACCGATTGACCGATCTTAAATGGGGCGACATCTTTCACGCGAAATTCTTTGAGGATACGTTTCAACACGAGACCTTTTTTCGCCAAGTGCTGAGCTTCCGCTTTCGATAATTTCTTTTCCGAGACATCGCTGTAACCGACTTGAACAGCGTCGTAACCGTCGCTCGCTTTTGTTTTCACTTGGGTAACGATGTTGCCTTCGGTAGAAATAACGGTGACCGGAACCATACGCGTATCGTCGATGAAAACACGCGTCATGCCGATTTTCGTTCCGACAATGCCTTTCAATGGAGCCGCCTCGACCGGAGTCGCGGCGCTATCCGTTTTAACTTCGTTTTCTGCTTTAACTTCTTGGTCCATAAATAATTACTCTTTAAATAAAATTAAAAATCAATCCTCGGAAGTTGAATAGCGACATCAACTCCAGCAGGCAAATCAAGTTTGCGCAATTCTTCAACCGTGCGAGCGGTCGGCTCAACAATATCCACCAACCGTTTGTGAATCCGCATCTCAAATTGCTCTCGGGATTTTTTATCGGTGTGAGGGGAGCGCAGCACTGTATATTTTTTAATCGATGTTGGCAAGAGAACAGGGCCCGACAAATTGGCGCCGGTCCGCTGCACGGTGTCCACGATTTTCGCCAACGAATCGTCAAGCATACGGTAATCGTAGGCCCTCAATTTGATGCGAATTCTCTGTGCGTCTAATGTGGTTGCTGCACGATCTGCCATTTTCGTTCTCCCATTTCCATGATCTAGATTAGTTGATGGGACCGTTCCGTGACACGGTCCTACACCTTGGCCGTTGCGACAAGCTCTTCGGCGATATTTCTCGGTACTTCTTCGTAGTGGCTGGGCTCCATCGAATACGAGGCGCGGCCTTGCGACAACGAACGGATCGTGGTCGCGTAACCGAACATTTCACTCAACGGCACGAACCCGTGGATGTATTGAATCACGCCTTTGTCTTCCACTTGTTCGATGCGGCCGCGACGGCGGTTTAAGTCGCCGATCACGTCGCCCATATAATCTTTCGGCGTCACGACGTCGATGCGCATGATCGGCTCGAGCAAGAACGGACCCGCTTTTCTGCAGCCTTCTTTGAACGCCATCGAAGCGGCGATTTGAAATGCCATATCGTTCGAGTCGACTTCGTGGAAACTTCCGTCGAACAACGTCACTTTCACGTCGACGACCGGATAACCGGCCATCACACCGGAATCCAACGCACCCAACAAACCTTTCTGAACCGACGGAATATATTCTTTCGGAATACGTCCGCCTTTGATCTTGTCGATGAACTCATAACCCTTGCCGGTTTCGTTCGGCTCAACGTTGATCCAAACGTGTCCATAGTTACCGCGTCCGCCGGACTGCTTAATGTATTTTCCTTCCTGCTCGACTTTCTTGCGGATCGTCTCGCGGTAAGCGACTTGCGGCTTACCGATGTTCGCTTCAACTTTAAACTCGCGTTTCATGCGATCGACGAGAATTTCCAAGTGCAGTTCACCCATACCGGAAATAATGGTCTGGCCCGTTTCTTGGTCGGTGCGGATTTTAAACGTCGGATCTTCTTCCGCCAAACGGCCGAGAGCGATACCAAGTTTTTCCTGGTCCGCTTGCGACTTCGGCTCGATCGCCAACGAAATAACAGGTTCCGGAAATTTCGGCGGCTCGATCACGATCGGTTTCGCTTCATCTGAAATCGTTTGACCGGTGGTCACGCCTTTAAGTCCGATCACCGCGCCGATATTGCCGGCTGTGATTTCCTGAACTTCTTCGCGTTTGTCCGCGTGCATGCGCAAGATGCGGCCGATGCGTTCACGCGTTTTCTTCGTCGCGTTGTAAACTTCGGTTCCGGCTTTTAGTTTGCCGGAGTACACGCGAACGAACGTCAGTTTTCCGACATGCGGGTCGGTTTGAATTTTGAACGCGAGCGCGGTCAACGGTTCGTTGTCCGCTTTTTTGCGCGTGACTTCTTCGCCGTTGTCCGGATCGACGCCTTTGAGAATTTCGTTTTCAACCGGCGAAGGCAAATACATGTTCACCGCGTCCAGCAACGGCTGCACGCCTTTGTTTTTGAATGACGTGCCGCACATAAACGGGAAGAAACTGCCGGTGATCGTGGCTTTCCGCATCACCTTATTGATTTCTTCGATCGTGATTTCTTTACCTTCCAAATATTTATGCGCAAACTCATCGTCGAAGTCCGCGAGTTTTTCGATCAGCGTCTCGCGGTATTTTTTCGCATCTTCAACCATGTCTTCGGGAATTTCAACTTCTTCGAATTTCGCGCCGAGCTCTTCTCCGCTCCACACGAGCGCCTTCATTTTGACGAGGTCCACGACGCCCTTAAACGTGGCTTCCATACCGATCGGCAACTGGATTGGCACGGCGTTCGCGCCGAGTTTGTCGTGGATGGATTTGAGGCACATATAAAAGTCCGCGCCGAGCTTGTCCATCTTGTTTGCAAAAACGATTCGCGGGACTTTGTATTCGGTGGCTTGGCGCCAAACGGTTTCGGACTGCGGCTCAACGCCTTGTGATCCGTCGAGCAACACAACCGCGCCGTCCAATACGCGCAGCGAACGCTGCACTTCGGCCGTAAAGTCGATGTGACCGGGGGTATCGATAATGTTGTACGCGCATTCCTTCCAGTTGCAATGCGTGGCGGCCGAGGTGATCGTGATACCGCGTTCGCGCTCTTGCTCCATCCAGTCCATGACGGTGTTGCCTTCGTGAACTTCGCCGATTTTATAAATGCGGCCCGTGTAATAAAGGATGCGTTCGGTGGTGGTGGTTTTTCCGGCATCGATGTGCGCGATGATGCCGATGTTTCGGATCTTGGATTTCTCTACTTCTTTCTCTGCCATGATCGATTACCAGCGATAGTGCGCGAACGCTTTATTCGCATCCGCCATTTTGTGCGTGTCTTCGCGCTTCTTGATCGAAAGACCCTCTTTTTTGCTCGCGGCCAAAAGTTCTTCGGCCAAACGGTCTTTCATCGGCTTGCCTGTTTTTGCGCGTGAAAAAGTAAGGATCCAGCGCATGGCCAACGCAAGGCCGCGGGCTTGGGTGACTTCGGAAGGAACTTGGTAAGTAGCTCCGCCGACGCGACGGGCTTTCACTTCAACCAACGGGCGCACGTTTTCGATCGCGCGCGTGAATACCGTAAGCGGTTCTTCACCGGATTTTTCTTTGATTCGTTCCATCGCACCATAAATGATTTTTTCGGCGGTGGTTTTCTTTCCGCCCTCAATCAGCTTGTTGACGAGTTGTGCGATGATCGTTGATTTGTAAATCGGGTCCGGACCCGGGCCCGTTCGGCGGTCTTTGGCTTTTAAATCCTTGCGTGGCATGTTACTTGCTCTCCTTGGCTTTTGGTCTCTTCGCTCCGTACTTCGAACGGCCTTGTCTGCGGTCGGTAACGCCGGCCGAGTCCAGTACGCCTCGGATAATATGATATCGGACGCCGGGAAGATCTTTCACGCGGCCACCCCGAATCATTACGATCGAGTGTTCTTGCAGATTGTGTCCGACGCCTGGAATATAAGCGGTTACTTCCACTCCCGTCGTCAACTTTACGCGCGCGATTTTGCGCAGCGCCGAGTTCGGTTTTTTCGGCGTGGTCGTTTTTACTTGCGTGCAAACGCCGCGGCGCTGAGGACAATTCTCAAGCGCAGGTGATTTTGTTTTTGATCCCTGGGCTTCGCGAATACCCCGGATAAGTTGACTGGTTGTTGGCATGTTATTTCTTCTCCGCCGCTTCGATTAGACCCCGCTCATAGAAACCGGTTCCAGCCGGGATCAGATGACCGATGATCACGTTTTCTTTAAGACCGAGCAGTTCGTCAACCGCGCCGGTCGTGGCCGCTTCGACGAGAACACGAGTGGTCTCTTGGAAGCTTGCCGCCGATATAAAGGATTCAGAAGCCAACGACGCTTTCGTGATACCGAGCAACACGGGCTGCGCTTCGGCCTGTTCGCCGCGCTTCGCCGCTTTGTTCAGCGCAACGAACCGCGTGCGCGGCACGATTTCACCGGCAAGCAAGTCGGTCGAGCCGGACTTCGTGATTGCCACGTTCGACAACATGCGGCGCACGATGATCTCGATGTGCTTGTCGTTGATGATAACGCCTTGCAGGCGGTACACTTCTTGGATCTCGTTCACGAGGAACTCTTGCACTTCCTTCGCGCCTTTGACCTTCAAGATGTCGTGCGGGTTCACCGCGCCGTCGACGATCGGCTCTCCGACGCCCACGCGGTCGCCTTCGTACACGACCAAGTGTTTGCCTTGCGGCACGTTGTAGTCGCGTTGGAGACCGGTGTCTTCGTTGGTCACGATGACTTTGAGGCCGCCCTTCGGGGTCGACGCCAATTTCACGGTACCTTCGATTTCCGAGATCACGGACGGATTCTTCGGCTTACGCGCTTCGAACAATTCGGCAACGCGCGGAAGACCGCCGGTGATGTCTTTGGACTTTGAAATTTCTTGCGGAATCTTGGCCACGATGTCGCCCTGGCGCACTTTGTCGCCGTCTTGAACAACGAGGTTTGTGTCGACCGGCAGCGGATACGTCGCGACCGCTTTACCGGACTTGCCGATGATGACCACTTGCGGGTGCAGCGCCTCAACGCGGTGCTCGATGATCTTGCGTTCGATCAAGCCCGTGATGCGGTTCTTTTCTTCGTGCAGCGTTACACCTTCGGTCACGTCCTCGAGCTTCACCGTTCCTTCTTCTTCGGTGATGATCGGCAGCGAGTATGGATCCCACTCGACGAGCAGGTCTCCTTTTTCGATCGCCTTATTGTCGGACACTTTCACACGCGCACCGTATGGAACTTCATAATGCGAACGCTCTTTGCCGCCGGTTTCCCGAATCGACAAGAAGCCGTTGCGTGATACGCACACTTCTTGACCTTCGCGGTTCGTCAACGTGCGCACGCCGTGGAATTTCACGGAGCCGCTTTCTTTCGCCAGTACTTGAGATTTTTGAATAACGCGGCTCGCCGTACCACCGATGTGGAACGTACGCAACGTCAACTGCGTGCCGGGTTCGCCGATCGACTGCGCGGCGATGATGCCGACCGCTTCGCCGACTTCGACCATACGGCCGGTGGCGAGGTTGAGTCCGTAGCACTTTGCGCAAACGCCGTGCTTCGCTTCGCAGGTGAGGATCGAGCGGATGCGCAGACGGTCGATGCCGGATTTCGTTAATTTTTTCGACTGCTCGTCGGAAAGCATTTCGTTCGACTTCACGATCACTTCGTCGGTCAACGGATCGACGATGTTGTCGAGCGTCACGCGGCCCACCACGCGCTCTTCGAGCATTTCGATCACGTCTTCGCCCGACTGCAACGTTCCGACGGAAATGCCGTTGATGGTTTTGCAATCTTCTTCGGTGACCACGATGTCGTGAGCCACGTCGACCAAACGACGGGTCAGGTAACCGGCGTCCGCTGTTTTAAGAGCGGTGTCGGCCAAACCTTTACGGCCTCCGTGCGTCGAGATGAAGTACTCGAGCACCGACAGGCCTTCGCGGAAGTTCGCGGTGATCGGGTTTTCGATAATTTCACCGTCGGCACCGGTCCGTTTCTTCTGCGGTTTCTGCT
>CAYXDS010000003.1:0-44418 GCA_964463805.1 uncultured Elusimicrobia bacterium
GATAGAGGACTTTTGGTTCAAGATCGCCGCGTTGCCGGACGCATGAGATTAACGCCGCGTGAAACGCGGATATTACTCGTCGAGGACGATCCCGAAGACGTCGATTATTTACGGGAAATTCTCGCCGATAAAATGCATTTCCTTAAGATCGACGGTGTTCAATCGCTTAAGGACGCGCTCGATCGTCTCGCCATCGGCAAGTACGACATCATTCTTACCGACCTTTCTCTGCCGGACAGCCGCGGTCTCGAGACTTTTTTCTCTCTACAAAAAGCGGCCGGCGCGCTTCCGATTCTCGTGTTGACGGGCCTCGACGACGAACAATTCGCGTTGGAAACCCTTCGTCGCGGCGCGCAGGATTATTTGGTGAAGGGAGAGTTTAACGCGCCGTTTTTGTTGAAGTCGATTCAATACGCGATCGAGCGCAACAAAATCAGCGGCGAACTTGCGGTCGCCACACAGCAGCTGGGCGAAGCAAACGAACGATTGAATGAACTTGCGCACAACGATGCGTTGACGAGCTTGCTCAATCGCAGGGGTTTCGAACAAGTGCTGTCGCGCGAGATGGCGTGGGCACACCGGCATGGGTCGTCGACGATGGTAATCATCGCCGATCTCGACGATTTTAAGAAAATCAACGATACGCTCGGCCATTCGGTCGGCGACGACGTGTTGAAGGGAATCGCCGCGCGGCTTCAGGAGCCGTTGCGCGCGACGGATTCCGCGGCGCGCATCGGAGGCGATGAGTTCCTGGTGCTACTGCCGGATACGGACACCGCCGAAGGCGTGCGCATCGCCGAAAAAGTGCGCCACTCAATCGCGAGCCGGCCGTTCGTGTTCGGTTCAAACGAAATCAAAGTGACGATGAGCGTCGGTGCAATCCCGGTGGAAGGCCCGACGTTGTCAATCGACGACCTTTTGCTGGAAACGCACGATGCTCTTTATAAGAGCAAGCGAACCGGCAAAAACCAAGTGATTTTTGAGGAACGACGTCGGGACGTAAAACGGCCGGATCGGTCGAGTACGTTGATCGAACGGTTTCGATCCGATCCTGAATTCAATGTGCTTGTGCAGCCGATTTTCGATTTTCTGAAAAATAAGCCGGTAGCGTACGAGTTCATTACACGCTCTTCCGTCCCTTCCCTCGAAGCCCCCGACAATTTCTATCGCGCGAGCGTCGAAAATAACTTCGTCGCAGAAACCGATAAGCGATGCGTTGACGCCTGTCTTTTTGCGACCGAGTCGATGGCGCCCGACGTGCGGCGACACTTGAATGTTTGGCCCGCGACGATGGCGGACGGAAAGACTTCGGAGCTGATCGAAGTTTTATCGCGCCGGTCCACGGGGGAGAGATTCTGTCTCGAAATCAATCAGCATCAAATTATTGGGGATCCCGCGTATCTAATGCCGTCGACGCAGGCGTTGAAGAACGCCGGTTTTATGATTGCGATTGAAAACGTTTCTTTTTCTCAAAACACGATTGAAGCGATGGTTTTATTGAAGCCCGACTTCATAAAAATTGACAAGAAAATTGTCTCGGGCATCAATAAAGATGCGGCGGGTATGCGTTCGCTGAAACGCCTGTTGCAGATGGCCGAAAATTTGAACATCGACGTCATTGCGCACGGCATCGAGTCCTACGACGATTTCAACGTTTTACGGTCGATCGGCGTTAAGTTCGGCCAAGGCAATTTATTCGAAAGCCCTCGGCCCGTGCAATCTCCGGAACCGACGCTTATTTAGGACGGGGGACTTTCGCTCCTTTCTTCCGGGCTTCCGAAAGTCCGATCGCAATCGCCTGCTTGCGGTTTTTGACGGTTTTACCCGAGCGTCCGGACTTCAATTTCCCTCGTTTGTATTCGTGCATCGCACGGCCCACTTTTTTCTTCGCCGTTGTTCCATATCTGGCCATAAATTCTCCTTGATTGGCGTTTTGAACGCATACGCTCGCTTTTTTTAAAGGTTCGAAACTGTGAACTTTCAAATCCGAGGCGCGTAGAACATTTAACGATCCCTAAGGAGGCGTTCAATGAATTACAAACTGTCTGAAATTCTCGACTCCATTGACTTCTATGGTTCTACATTGAGCAAAACCGCTTGGTATCCGTCCAATGCGCTTCGTAAAGAGAAAAATGCGAAGGAACTTACGATGCCGAAGCGTGGCCGAAAACGTCAGAAAACAGGCGGTAGCTTCTAAATAACGGCGTTCGGCGGCAGCGGGGTGGGAGTTTGGCAATGCACATGAAATTGACTAAACTTCCCACATGTCCACCGCCACTCAAGAACCTACGCAAACGCGCCGGGCAAAAATCCTGCTTATCGATGACGACGAGTCTGAGTTTTATCTCGTCAACGAACTTTTAAGCGATAAAAAGACGTTGTTCGAATTGAAATGGGTGGAGAGTCTTGCCCTCGGCATCGAACACCTGTCCAAGGAACATGTCGACGTGATTGTATTGGATCTTTTCCTTGCCGACAGCAAAGGGTTGGAGACATTCAACCTGTTAAAGTCACGTGTGAAGGACGTTCCAATCGTGATCATGTCCGGTCTCGACGATGAAAAGTCAGCGGTCGAGGCGATTCAATTGGGAGCCCAGGACTTTCTCGTTAAAGACCATGTGAACGGCGATCGGTTATCGCGTGTTTTGTTGTACGCGATTAAGCGCAACGAAATCCAGCGGGATCCAAAAAACGTGGGGTTGATCGATCGATTGACGGGTCTTTATAATCGGCAAGGTTTTCTCGTCATGGCCGAACCTCCGTTAAAAGCCGCGCAGCGGGACAAACGCGGTTTCTTCGTATGTTACACGCTACTCAATGATTTGGATCGGATCCTGCGGCTTCATGGTGCCGCCGAGGCGGATCATGCATTGTTGACGGCCGCCGATATTTTAAGGGAAAGTTTCCGTTCTTCAGATTTAATCGCGCGCATCGGCCACGACGAATTCGCGATCTTAACGGCGGGTCAAGGCGATTACAGTCCTAAAATCATTTCCTCGCGCATCAAAAACAATCAGAAATATTACAACGCGCAATTCAACCGTTATCGTCTGTCATTAAGCATGTGCACGGTGTTTTTTGATCCGGCCGAGGATCTTTCCACTCAACACTTGATCACGAAAGGCGATCACGTGTTCGCCGACTACAAAGCGAAGATCAACGTCGGCGACTTCGTCGTTTCCAACTAAACAAGCGCCGGTTGCAGTTTCTTCAGCGCGTCGTAGAATTCCTCGACGGTAAAAGGTTTCGCTAGGAATTCATCGGCGCCGCATTGCAGAATTTTCTTCTTCTTATCTTCCGACGCCGCTCCGCTGATCGCTAGGATTTTCGCGTGTTTGGTTTTTTCGTCGGCGCGAATGTTCTTGCATACTTCAAACCCGTCAATACCCGGCAATCGAAGATCTAAGATAACGAGATCGGGCGCCGCTTTTTCAAGTTTGCGTCCCGCTTCAAACCCGGTTTGCGCCGTCTCGATCGCGAAGCCTTCATCGAGTTTCTTCAATAAGCGCGTCAGCAATCGAAGAATTTGCGGATCGTCATCGACGATGAGGATATTATTGTCGGCGCGCAACAACTCCGGTGCGATCGGCATTTTATGCCGGGTCAGAAAATCCACAAAGTCTTTACGCAGAACGCGACGGTGTCCGCCCGGCGTCTTGTAGGCGGCGATTTTTCCATCGTCGATCCACGACATGACGGTGGTAATGTCGGCCTCGAGGTATTTGCTGATTTCAAATGTGGTCAAAATGGATTTGGGCATGACGGATTGTACAGAAATGCGCGTTTTTTTTCCTGCAGCTTCATTCATTTCGACGGAAATTCTTGTAACAAGTAACGAAAAGATTGTTTACATCGATTTAATCGAATCTTAAGAAACGCTTGCTTAAATGCGAGCGATGAGGTCCTTTCCATCCTTAACTACGAAATCTCTCGCATTGTTCGTGAGCGTCGCGCTCGTTTCGCCGAATGCGCGCGGCTTGAATATGCTTTCTAACGCTTCGCCGATGAACATCGCCGAAAAACGCCCAATGTTGTTGGCTCATTTCGGATCGTTCGGCGTCCCTTATTACCCCCGCGGAACGTCGAAAGGCACGGTGATTCATATTCTCGATGTGCATAGCGACGTCGAAGCGCAGAAAAACATCGGAGAAACAATCCGTCTGTTGTTCGAACAGAAACGCGCGTCGATGCTGGCGCTCGAAGGCGCGTTTTCACCACTGGATTTTCGGGCGTTCCGGTTGTTCCCGCATCAAGACGCGGTGGCGCAAGCGGCGGGGAATTTGTTGCGGCAAAACCGAATTTCGGGCGGCGTTTATGCGGCACTGACGAGCGCCGCCGTCAAGCGCGTGGTCGGCGTCGACGATGCTGCTCATTATCAAGCAAACGTGGACGCGGTTCGCCGGTCGTTTGCGTCGCTGCCGTCGATCGAGCGGACGCTTGCGGCACGAGCGCGCGCATGCGAATCCGACAAACGGAAGGTATTTAACGGGCGGCTCGCAACCTTCGATGCGATCGCCGAATCCTTTCATGCGGGGGAATTGCCGATCGAGACCTATCTCGAAGTGCTGTCGCGATTATGCGAATCGATGCCGCGCCATGCGCAGCTCTTTCTGGCCGCATGTCGAATGGAGGAGACGTTCGATTCGAAAAAACTTGAGCGCGATCGCGCTGAGCTTCTCGCGGATCCACAATTGGACCTTTCAAAATTTCCGGACCTTCAGCGTTATCTTGATTATTCAGTCGCGTTAAAATCGGTGAATGCGGAGACGTTGACGGAAGCGATGGACCGGATGGAGCGTGCCGCTTACGAACGGTTGATTCAGTCCGAACGGGAACGCCGGCTCGTCGATCGAACGCGAAAAATTCGACGGGCAGAAAAATTGATTCATTTCGAATTTACGAGCGCCGACTGGCGTGAGTTCGCGACGAACAACGGTTCGCCGTCGCCGTTTTTGGATTTCTATCGCGAAGCGCGAATTCGCGACGGCAAGATCGCCGAAAATTTGTTGAAAAATCTTTCGCCGGGGATTGATGCGGTGCTGGTGACCGGCGGTTTTCACGCGAAAGGCGTGGATCGGCGTTTATGCGACGCCGGATATACGGTGATTCCGTTCATTCCGCGCGTGAGCGCTGAAGGCGCAAAGAAAAGCACATCGTACCTGAAAGTGTTCGCGGAAATGCGCAACGTGTTTTTGTCCGATCTCGCATGGTCGCCTGAAAAAATTCTTGAAACTGGTTTGACGGCGTCCGCCGTTGAAGCCGACAGGCATCCGACATCGGATTGGAAAACGCCGCTGTCGCATATTGCACGTACGGCCGGCATCCGCATGATCGCCGCCTTTTCATTTTTCGGTTCGATCGTCTCGGTGACGTATAAAGCGGGCCGCGGACTTTTAATTTCGCTGGCGAGCGGCGAACGCAGTCACCATATGTTTTTACCGTCATTGCCGGAGGCGGGGGATGTTCCCTTTGTCGGATGGCTCGATGCGGATTCGTCGAATGAAATTCTAGACGCTTTAACGGATGCCGATTCTCCCGCAGATTTCATCGGAGGGCTTTTCGCACGCGGCGCACGCGTGGTCACGATGGAGGCGACGGCGGGCGCGGACGGCCGAATGACCGAAGAGTTCGTGCAGGAAATGGAGCGGCTTAGCGATCAATTCGGCTCCGACTCCTTGCGGTTTGTGATCCCGACGTCGAATTTGGCAATCGCGCATTATAACCGCAGCGGGCGATTGCCGATGATCTTGTCCAATGGTGAGAACGATGTGGTCACCGCATCGCGGTTCGCGCGTCTGGAACAGGCCGGCGACGTCGTTTTTATTCCGATCGATGCGAGACCCGGCGACGCCGCCTTGGAATTTCAAGCGCAAGCGGTCGAAAAAATTTTAAAAGACGAAAACGCTCGGGTCATTATTATTTCGAACGGATTCAGCTATTCCAAAAAACATTTGTATTCAAGCGAAGCGTCGGTTCCTTCCGTGGGACAGCTTTTAGCGAAAAGATTCGGCAACGCGTACGTGAAATTTCTCGTGGAAATGTACGAAGAGGATTTCAGCGTGCAAGTGTTCGGCGAAAGGCGTCGTTTCGGCGGCAGCATAGCGTTCGGTTTCGACGGGCCGATGCGTGCATTGGCATCGTTGAGATTTCACTCGGATTTCAACCAAACATTCTCCGAAGTATGGGACGGCCTCATTATTCGACGTCAACGCGACGACGGCGGCGGTCGTGATCGCCGTCCGAGAACGGGACGCCCCCGCTCTCCGCGCAACCGGCAACTGGCGTATACGGCGTTGTCGTTGATGCCGCTGAACTTGTTGGAGAACGATGTGCGGTCATGGCCTTTGTGGGTTTCATTTGCGGCGGCGATTGGAATTTGGCGGCTCGCGTCGATGATGGTCGGCGAGCCGTTGTGGGTCCGAGACGAAACGCGAACGCGCTTGACGTCTGTTCGCTATGTGCGCGGCGATGAATTGGATGCGCACGCGCGCGCGGTTGCGAACATTTCAATGAAGGCGTGGCAGAAATCCTCGCAATTCCCCGATTATTTCACGTTCGTCCTTACATGTCTCGAAAAGAACGACGCCGATCTCCAATACGCGCGGTTCGTGCTTTCCGAAAACGGCAACGTGCTCGCTTATTATTTGCCGGGCGTGGTAGAAGTCGATCCAAACCACCGTCGACGCGATATCGCAGTAGGACTCGCGCTGAACGTTTTCAAGGAATTGATCGCCGCCGGAGAGAAATTCGTGACGACCGGTTCTTTGCACATCGGCATGGCGCGCGCGTTGATGTCGGTATTCCCGAAAGAAACGGTCGATGGCGTCGAACGATTGAAAGGAATGGGACGTTACTCGAGGGCGACTTTTTCGGCGGACGAAGTCCGCGTTGCGGGGGCCGTTCACGCGGCTCGGCTCGCGGCGTTGGAAAATAGCGGCGAATCAAATCAAGAACAAAAAATTAAGAAATTGATCGACCGCGATCGTTCCATAAAGTCCAATCTATGGGGGCTTGAACAATCCGCCCATCGGTTGAGATGGAAACTTCAAACTATTTTTAAATTTGCAGTGGAGGAGCTGCGGCGACCAGAAGGTCGACTCCTAAAAGATGAGGTGGTTGCAGTCTTCGCAAAGTACGAACGGGAAATTATCTCGTTGGCACCTGAAATACGGTTGATCGAAATGGCGCGTCATTTGCTTAGAGGTGACGACGATACCTATGTTAAGTTTTGTTTGTTTGGGACCATGGATTGCGGTCTCTGCAACATCGTGACCGACATATTCTTTGACGCGCATCTCCAAACCCAACATCAAGGACGTTTCGATGCCATACGGGCCAGCGTCGATTTATACGATGCGCGCGATATTTTTCATTGGTGGATTTACTTCCAAGCGTTGGAAAACCCGGGAGATCAAAAAACGACGATGTATTCTTTGGATTTCACCGGCGAACAGATGAAACGGGACCGCTCACCCACGCGCGCCGGCGTTATTATCGCGAAAGGAATGGAATATTACCACTGCATGAAAGACATCGTTTTCGAGCGCCAAAGAAAAGGAACCGATGAAAACCGGCGCAAACACGAAAACATGGAAAACGCCGACAAAGAATTTTCGCGTTTGCAGCGATGGTTGTTCCGGGAGCCAACGATGACCCCGATCAATCTCAACGGCCCCTCGCGAGCGGCGCACGCCGCCGCGGAAGCCGCTTAATTACGCCGGAACCGCTTCCGGTTTCTTCTCTTCGACGAGCGTCGGCAAGCCTATTTTGTCGAGCAGCGCCAAGAACGGATCCGGGTCGAGCTCTTCGACGTTGACCATGTGCTTCGGATCCCACACGCCTTGAGCGAGCAGGATCGCCGCGGCCACCGGCGGAACGCCGGCCGTGTACGAGATCGCTTGTGATTCCACTTCCTTGTAGCACAGCTCGTGATCGCACGTGTTGTAGGTAAACGTTTCGCGCGGCTCGCCTTTCTTCTCGCCTTTCACGAGCACGCCGATGCAGGTTTTTCCTTTGTAATTCTTGCCGAGCGACAATGGATCCGGCAGAACCGCTTTCAATACTTTGAGCGGTACCACTTCGAGCCCTTCGGCGGTCTTCACCGGCGTTACGGACAGCATGCCGATTTTGTGCAGCACGCTGAACACATTGATGTAATGATCGCCGAAGCCCATCCAGAAGCGGATGCTGTTTGCGTCGATGTTCTTTGACAGCGAGTGAAGTTCGTCGTGACCGGTCAAGTAAACGGGCATTTTTCCGACCACCGGGAAGTCGTAGACCCATTTGTCGGCGTGCACGGGTTTCTGAACCCACTGACGGTCAATCCATGTCCACACTTTTTGGAATTCGCGCAGGTTGATTTCGGGATCGAAGTTCGTCGCGAAATATTTGCCGTGACTGCCGGCGTTCACGTCGAGGATGTCGATCGTGTCGATTTTGTCGAAATCATGTTTAACGGCGCGCGCCACATACGCATTCACGACGCCCGGGTCGAACCCGACGCCGAGAATCGCGGTGACGCCTTTTTTCTTACACGCATCTTTACGTTTCCATTCGTAATTGCCGTACCATGGCGGATCCTCGCAGACTTTCTTTGGATCTTCATGGATCGCAGTGTCCATATACGCGACCCCGGCTTTGATGCACGCGTCGAGGACCGGCATGTTCACGAACGCGGAACCGAGATTCATTACGATTTCGGACTTCGTTGACTTGATCAACTTGATCAGCGCCGCTTGATCGTTTGCGTCGATTTGTTTCGAATAAATTTTCTTCGATGGGTCCTTTGCGTTCTTTTTGCGGCGAATGCTTTCGATGATCGCGTCGCATTTCTTTTTTGTGCGCGAAGCGATGCAGATGTTGCCAAGCACGTCGTTGTGTTGAGCGCATTTGTGCGCGGCGACGTGTGCGACTCCTCCCGCTCCAATGATGAGCACGTTCTTTTTCATTTTATTTAAGGCCTCCCTAAGATAAGTCCGTTACGTAGTCTTCGTAACCGAAGCGTCTGACAACTTCAAGCCGTCCGTCGAGACGACGAACGGCGATCGACGGCATCTTCACGCCGTTGAACCAATTCTTTTTGACCATCGTGTAACCGGCCGCGTCGGCAAACGTGACGAGGCTTCCGACATGAAGTTTTTCAGGGAACATGTACGTTCCGAAGACGTCGCCGGCCAAACATGTGCGTCCGGCGATCGTGGTGGGGAAACCTTTTTCTCCGGCGCCTTCTACTTTGGCCGGAGTCTGATAAATCAAAAGATCGAGCATGTGCGTCTCAACGGCCGCGTCGACAATCGCGATGTCGACTTCGTTGTGCACGACGTCGAGCACGCTGGTCACGAGATAGCCGCTCTGCGTGATCGCCGCTTCGCCGGGTTCCAAATACACTTGCACATCGAACTCGGCCGCGAAATCGGCGAGCCGTTTGCAGAACGCGTCGAGCGGATAACCCTCTTTTGTGAAATAAATGCCTCCGCCGAGGCTTACCCATTTCATTTTCTTGAGCAGCGCGCCGTATTTTTTGCCGATGTGATCGAGCAGCGCCGAAAATTTTTCGAAATCGTCGTTCTCGCAGTTGCAGTGAAACATCACGCCGCTGATGTGCGGTAATGCTTCGCTGATCTGCGCGTCCTCAATCGTGCCGAGACGGCACTGTTTTCGCGCGGGATCCGCAAGATCAAAATGTGAATAACTGACTCCGGGATTGATGCGCAGTCCGAGAGGAATTTCTTTTACGAGGGGAAAAAACTGCTTGAGTTGGGACGCCGAGTTGAAAATTATTTTCGTGGCGAATTTGCGGACAGCTTCGATTTCATCGGTTGAGAACGCGACCGAATAGGCGTGAACTTCCTTGCCGAATTTTTCGTGACCAAGCCGCGCTTCGTACAACGAACTCGACGTCGTTCCGTCCATGTACGGACGCATCGCGTCGAACACGCACCACGTAGAAAAACATTTGAGCGCAAGCACGGACTTCGCGCCGGAGCGTTCGCGCACATACGCGATCTTCTCCATGTTTTTCACGAGACGTTGCTCGTCGATTAAATAATACGGCGTCTGAACGGACGCCCGATGTTTTTGAATGACATCCTCGATGGGTGCCTCGGCAACAACCATTCGCGATTCCACTCCCTCGGTCTTTTCTATTTGTCGTCTCCCCCGCGAAGGCGGGGGCCCAGACACTTCCGGTGCCTAATCGCCTAGGCGATCGCCTACGCGGGAATGACGGCATTTTTTCGTCGGAAAACGTCGCTGATTGTACATGAAATTTCAAATAAATGTATGTTTGTCGCTGATGAGTAAGCCGAAATCACTTTATTTCACGATGGCGTGGCGTCTTTTCTTGGACGTTGCGTCGCGCGGCACGTTTTTCCTCGTCAATATCGTGATCGCGCGCGCGCTCGGCGTGGTCGAATTCGGAAAATTTGCTTACGCGACGTCGTTTTCGGTGATCTTTTATAGCTTCACCGAACTCGGTACGAACCTCCAACTCGCGAAAGAGCTTGGTGAAAACTCCGATCCTGAAAAATCCTCGTGGAAACATTTCTTTGAGCTGAAGCTCTTACTGCTATTGGCTTGTCTGTTGATCGCTGGGCCGATTTCCATCGCCGCTTGGCACTGGCCGCATGCCTGGATTCCGGTGGCCGCACTCGTTTGGATGTTGTCGAACTCGATGCTCGACTTCAATCAATTCACATGCAACGGCATGAAACGCATGGATCTCGCGCAGAACATGATGTTGCTGCACCGCGGGACGGTTGTGCTTGGAACGTTAATTGCGGTGGCATTATCACGCACACTCGAATCGGTGATTATCGGTATGGCGCTCGGTGGCGTGACTGGAGCGCTGCTGTCGAACTCTTATTTCTTCCGATTCTCGAAGCGGAGCGCCGCTTGGGCCGGCGTGCCGAGCGAATGGAAACGAATTCTAAAATTATCGATCCCCACCGGTTTCGCGGGAACGCTCGGTCAAACCGTGGTCCGCATCGGTCCAGTGTTGCTCGCGTGGGTGTGGACCAGCCAAATCGTCGGGGAGTATTCAGCGGCGTTCCGTATTTTTGAGATTTCCTACGTGGTGCCGGCGGCCGTGATGGCGATCAGCGTGCCGCATTTGTCGGAAGCGTTGCGCAAAGGCCGGACCGATTTCACCTCGCAATTAATGCACGTATTTGTGGTGATGATGCCGATCGCGCTCGCGTGGACCGCGCTGCTTTATTTCGGAAGCCCGCTCATCGTGCGCACGCTGTTCGGCGCGAAATTCTTAAACGCGGCGCCGGTGTTAAAGATCTTTTCGGGCGTTTCTTTTCTCGTTTTTGTGAATTACACGGTGACGAACATCATGGTCATTATCGGTTGGCAGCGCCGGCACGCTTTGAACACGGTGCTGATGTTTCTGTTGGCCATTTGTTATTTCGCGCTGTTGGTCGGAAAAGGCGCGGTCGGCATCGCGCTGGCGATGCTTCTGTGCGAAGCGACGATGTTCGTGCTTACGGCGCGGGCTTTGTGGGCGTGGTGGCGTCTTTCGAACGAATGAACGTGCGCAACACGCGGTGCGGGAGGTTAAACACGTTTCGGATCGTGCTCCAAGCGGTATCGGTCAGCGTTTTTGCCGGAAGCGTTTCGATTTGAGGGTCGTCGATCGACCCGGAAACATGCACCCATGTCGGCACCATGCTCTTTTTTCCGCCGAGCAACACCGCGCGCACGCCCGGAATTGCGCTGATCGCTTCATCCAACACGGTTAGGAAATAAAAAATCATATCGCCGTTCACGGTGCTGTCGACCAAGTTGACTTTGCCCATGACCGCCACTTGCAGCGTATCGTTCTGCAGCATCGCCGCCCCTTTCGTTTCGACGATGCCGTTGCTGATGAGAAACCGGCCGCTCGCCGACTTGAACGGCATGCCTTGGGATTTCTGACCCTCCACTTTTTTCACGAGCGATTTCAAATTGAAACTGGCCAACGTTTTCAACAAGCCGGGCACACCGACGACCACGCCGTTCGTGAGTGACGCATCAAACTCGCCGTTCAATTGCGGCGATCGCAGCGAAACCGTACTTCCCGACAGCAATCCTTGCGACGCCAGCTTTCCTGTCGATATCGGTTTCAGACCAAGAAATTTTTCAAGCCGCCGCATCTCGACGCCTTCGGCGTTCCATCGGCACTGAAACTCTCCATTTTTGATCAGGGCCGACCCTTTGGCTTGGCCGCCGAGGCCGGTTGCATCGTATTTTTCCACGATCACATCGCCGTTTTTCTCAACCGTCGCGTCGGTGCGCAGCAAATCGATCGCCTCGTTTTTAAATTGGATATTTTTGGCCTCGAGATGAACCGAACCGCTCCAACGTCCGTCTTCAGCCGCGGCGCTGGACACCTGAACGGACGTCAACGACTTCACCGTTTTAAAGATATACGCGAGCTGATCGATGTCGGACCATTCGCTTGTGATATCCGCCTGGACTTCTTTCGACTGGAAGTCGGCGATCCGTAAATCCGCTTTGGCGGCGGTGCCGGTGGAGGTGACCATCAATTGAATGCGTGAATCGGAATCCGAACGGATGTCGAAATCTGCAGCAAACGAAGGCAAATCCGGATAATCGACGAACGACAATTTCGTGGCCGTCGCTTGCACGCGCCACGAAAGATTTTCTTCGGAAATACGAAGGGCCGCGTTCATTGATGTCTCTCCCTCGATACGATTCAGCAGCGGCGCATACTCAGCGCCGAATCGCACGGGCAGCGAGCTCGAAAGAAAACGCAGCGTGGTTTCTTCGGCGAATTCGCCGAACACCGTGAAGCGCGCATTTTTGTTTCGCTTGGTCATGGTGCCGTTCACTTCAAAACGGACCGGTTCTTGGTCAAAACCGAAATTGAACGTGGCGTCCGCGTGAAAAACCGGGTCGAGCGGCTGTTTTTTGACGGTTGCGTCGACGAGACGGATTGTCGCATTGTGGATTTGGATTTCACGCAAAACGAAATCGAGCGATGACGTCCTCAACTGCGCATCTTTCATGTTGTGCCGCTTGATGTCCTCCACAATCGTCGCCACATTGAGCTGGCCGTGCTTGTTACGGATAAACAGGAATTCCGGTTGGGAGAACGAGAGGCGGCCGATATCGATTTTCCGGCGGGTGAGCGGCTCGAGTTTGATGAACGCGTAAATCCGTTTGGCCGAGGCGAATCGATGCCCATTATTTTCGACCAATTGAACGTTTTCACCGGTCAAGTGCGGTAACGGAAACCAATGCCATTCAAGTTTCTCGATGGTAACTTGCCGCTGCAGGAATACGGAAAGCCCCTTTTCCAGAGTGGATCGAAAGCGCTCTCCGTTCATCGCGCGGTCGATATATTGCACGCCGGCAGCGCTGAGCGCGAGAAGCGCAAGCGCCGAATAGACGAAAAACCGCAGGGTTAAAAAGAAGGGCCGCCGTTTCATGGGAGACGTCCTTTCTATATATAGTTATCGACGGAGGCAAGTCGCCCGTCCAATAACTTTCCGCAAAAAAGTTGTCGCGACGGTCCGATAATATGCGAGGATAAATCCGTTTTGATGTTAATTGTACGGAGGGTCCATGACCAAGTTATTTGTCGGAAGTTTGCCGTTTAGCACCACAGAAGAAGAGTTAGGCCAATTGTTCAAGTCTCACGGGGCAGTCGGCAAAGTTACGTTGATCATGGATCGGGAGACGGGCCGTTCCAAAGGTTTCGGTTTCGTCGAGATGCCGAATGACGCTGAAGCGCAAGCGGCGATCACGAAAATGAACGGCAGCAACATCGGCGGCCGCTCGATCGTCGTGAACGTGGCGCGTCCGATGGAGAAGCGCAGCGGCGGCGGATTCGGCGGAGGCGGCGGTGGGTACGGCGGCGGAGATCGCGGTGGTCGCGGTGGAGATCGCGGCGGACGCGGGGGCGGCGGCGGTCGCTGGTAAACAAAGTTTTCACAGAGGGGCTCGTCGGAGACGGCGAGCCCCTTCTTTTTTGCCCGCTTTTTAGAGGCGATTTCTCTTACTCTGGAATGAGAAAAAATATTTATTGACTTAAGCTTTTCGCTTATAGTACTTTAGCGCCCGTACCCAATGGCGGGTATAAGATTACATAGGCGATGAAGCCCCAAGTCTGATGTGCAGACTCGGGGCTTTTTTATTTTCAGCGTACGTAATTCGAATCCATCCAATGTGGGGGGAGGCAAAGATGCCTTGGAACGCTATAAGCATATGCGTGCCAAGGTTTTTTTTTGCCAGATCGAAATAATAAATGGATAAGGAGCTGTTTCTTATGATGAAGAGAATTAAACAAAGTCGTTGGAGGGAATTTGCGTTCCTTCTTTTTATGGGGTTTGGTTTGCTGGCGCCGATGACCTCGAAGCAAGTTGTGTTCGCTGCTGAAGAGGCTGCGGCTGCCGCGGTTCCGGATGCTGCTTCAATCGTCGGTAAATTACCGACTCCCGCCGCCGATCGTGCCAATGATCCGTCGGGTGCCAATACGGGTACTTTCGTCGATATTCCTGGTTCGACCCCCGGTCAAATCAGCCTTTTGGATTTGGCCAACACCGCCGGTAAGAACCGCGTCGCCATCAACATGATGTGGACGCTGCTTACCGGGTTCCTCGTCATGTTCATGCAAGCAGGGTTCGCCATGGTTGAATCCGGTATGACGCGCGCGAAAAATGCATCGCATACGATGGCCATGAACTTCATGATCTATCCGCTCGGTATGCTTGGTTTCTACGTGTGCGGATTTGCGTTCATGTTCGGAGGCCTCGGTTCGATGCTCACATTGGGTGGTTATGCGGGACTTAACAAAGAACTCACCATAACCGTTGCTGGAAAAACTCTCGGTCTTCTCGGCGGGAAAGGCTTCTTTTTAAGCGGTTCCAGTTATGACGCTTCGATCTTCGCGCTGTTCTTGTTCCAAATGGTGTTTATGGACACGACCGCGACGGTTCCGACGGGCGCCATGGCCGAACGCTGGAAATTCTCGGCGTTCATGGTCTACGGTCTGTTTGTTGGTACGATCATGTACCCGATCTACGGTAACTGGGTCTGGGGCGGCGGATGGCTCGCGACGCTCGGCTCGAACTTCGGCATCGGTCACGGTCATGTTGACTTCGCAGGCTCTTCGGTCGTGCATTTAACTGGCGGCGTCATCTCGTTTGTATTCGCGAAATTGGTTGGGCCTCGCGTCGGTAAGTACAATAAAGACGGTTCTCCAAACCCGATTCCGGGTCACAACATTCCGATGGCGATCATTGGAACGTTCATTCTCGCGTTCGGCTGGTTCGGTTTCAATCCGGGTTCATCGCTGTCCGGCGCTGACTTCCGGATTGCGGTTGTCGCCACAAACACGATGTTGGCGTCGATGACCGGTGCGTTGGCCGCCACGTTATGGATATGGAAAGTCCGCGGCAATAAACCCGATCCGGGCATGATGTGCAACGGCATGTTGGCCGGTCTCGTGGCCATCACGGCTCCGTGCGCGTTCGTTAACTCGATCAGCGCTTGCATCATCGGCTTGATCTCGGGCGTGCTCGTGATCGAAGCGTGCTTGTTCATCGAAGGCAAATTGAAAATCGACGACCCGGTCGGCGCGATTGCGGTTCACGGCGTGAACGGCGCGTGGGGCTGCTTGGCCCTCGGCTTGTTCTCGGACGGAACGTACGGTGACGGCTGGAATGGCGTCGCCGGTCCGGTCAAAGGCTTGTTTTACGGCGATGCGAGCCAATTCGTCGCCCAAGCCATCGGCGTCGGGACCAACATCGTTTATATCGGTATTTTAAGCGTGATCGTTTACAAGTTGATCGATGTGTTGGTCGGCCATCGCGTCGATCCGATGACCGAAGTGGAAGGCCTCGATATTCCGGAAATGGGTATTCCTGGCTACGTCGGCGTGAAACTCGACAAATTCTCTGAAACGCCGATGTCGAAATAATCGAACAGGAGAACTCATATGAAAAAAATCCAAGCGATTATCCGCCGCGAGAAGCTCGAACAAGTGAAAAACGCGCTCGACGCGGTGCATTGCCCGGGCATGATGGTGTGGGACATCGTCGGCCACGGCAAACAAAAGGGAATCACCGAACAGTTCCGCGGACGTGAATTCAAAGTCGACTTCTTGCCGAAGACGAAGATTGAAATCATCGTCGGGGACGCCGAAGTGAAAACGATCGTCGATACGATCGTGAACGCGGCGGCTACCGGTAAAGTTGGTGACGGAAAAGTATTCATCTCGCCAATCGAAGACGTGGTGCGTATTCGTACCGGCGAAAAAGGTTCAGTCGCGATCGGGTAATCGACTCGATTGATTGAAACACGCAGGGGAGGGGCGTCCCCCACATGCCCCTCCCCTGTCGTGTTTTTATAGACTAGGAAAGTAAAAATGAAGAATAATGAAACACCAATGAAGAAGATGAAAACATTTTGGATCGGAAGTTTTCTGATCATCGGAACCTCGATGTATGTTTATTTCCACGTTCCTCTGATTCCGATTCTGTTGGGCGGCGCATTTGCGTTCGCCTTGTCGTTCGGTTATGTCCGAATGAAGAATTCATCGAAAAAATCCAAGGGGGATTTATGAAACAGATTCAGGCCGTCATTCGACGGGAAAAATTGGACGATGTAAAACGCGCGCTCGATCATTTGAATATTCCGGGCATCATGCTGTGGGAAATCGAAGGGCATGGAAAACAAAAAGGCCTCCAAGAACAATTCCGCGGCCGTCAGTTCACCATTGATTTTCTTCCGAAACTTACGCTGGAGTTGGTGGTTAACGACGCAAACGTGAAACCAATCATCGATGCGATCGCGAAAGCGGCGCAAACCGGCGAAATTGGCGACGGAAAAATATTCGTGTCGCCGATCGAGGACGTGGTTCGGATTCGGACCGGAGAACGCGGATCAATAGCCGTCGGATAATCCGTGGACGTCGTAAAAATATCCTCGAGGGCATTTTTAGCCGGCTGCGCGGCGGTCGCCGCGTTGATTGTCTGGATCGGCTCCTCTCATCCGTTTTCACCGGGCTTAATAGCAATCGAAGTTTTCTTGACGATCATCGGACTGTTCGTCTTCGGTTCCACGAAATATCAACTTGATAAGAATGCTCTGACCTACGGCGCGATTCTTGTGATCGCAGCCAGCTTTTTCACCGGCTGGTGGCCGCAGTCGGCGTTGCGATCGGCGTTCAATGAAAATGCGGGTCAATCGTTGGCCGAGTTCATCGGTCATTATTTCTTTACGTTGCATGGACTTGATGAGTTGTTTCACGCGGACACGATGCTGTTCATCCTCGGTCTCACATTTTTCGTTTGCGTGATTGCTCAGACGCGCATCCTCGAATCCATCAGTTTCACTGTTCTTGCGAAAAACAAAGGCAACGTCTTGCCGACGGTCGCGTTGCTGACCGCGCTCGTCGCCGCCGCGTCCGGTATTTTGGACGGCGTTTCTATGATCGGGCTGATGATCCGCACGCTCGTTATCATTTTGTTCTTGGCCAAAGCCGACGACGACGCAGTCATTTTCGCGGTGATCATCTCCACGGTGGTGACGACCGTATGCGGCATGTGGCTTGCCTACGGCGAACCGCCGAACCTGATCATGAAGGCGAATCTCCATCCGCACCTGACCAACGCTTTTTTCCTTCGCTACTGTTTGCCCGCTGCGATTGGAACCTACTTGATCGTCTATTGGAACCTCAAACAGCGGTTAACCGGCCGTCAAGTGTCGCTGAAAACTTTGGACGTGCTCGACGCACACACGGCCGACGTACGGTTCTTACAGGCCTCTCGTCACGGTGAAGTGCTTACGCCGATTGAATTCCTTGAAGAAAACCGCTCCATGGTGGGAGATCATTTTGATGCGATCCTCAAGCGGCTGCACGAAGGTCAGCCGCTCGGCGAAGCGTTGGTGGTGGAGAAAGTCGCGGAGTCCACGCGGAAAAAATTAATGGGGCATTATTTGTCCGAAGATTTGGCGTCGGCGCTGGATGGTCATTATAAGGAGGCGGTCTCAACGGGAAATCGACACGCGCCCGGCAACCTTTACGACATCACGGTCGCGCTCGCGAAGGTCAAAAAGGAGCGCGTGCGTTCGCAACTGATCGGCGGTCTTTCTTTCATCCCGTTCATCGGTTTCTTGATTTTGCACGCAATCCATCATGAATTTCCGTTGTTCATCGCTTCGTTCAGCGGCTTCGCGGTTGCGTTGATCGGAATTTTCACAAACCAGAAGATGAGAAAACTTGCGTTTCATGAAGCGGTGCACGAATATAAGGAGTATCTGTTCCTTTTTCCGTTGTTCTTGTCGATCACGCTTCTGCAGAAATCGGGTTTCTTCGACAGTATGGCGGTATGGTTGCACAATGGTATCGAGACGCTTGGCGTTTCGATCATCGCGTTTATTCAATTTACGGGCGCTTGTTTCTTATCGGCGCTGCTCGATAATAACGTCGTCGCCGATTTTGCGAGTCGCGCGCTGCACGGACTTGATATCGGCGTGTTGCATCTGTTTTCAATGGCGCAAATTGCCGGCTACGCGGCCGGCGGCTGCTGGACGCACATTGGATCCGCGCAATCGGTGGTCGCATATGCGTTCATCTTGAAAGAAGTGGATGATCGCTATACTCCGTTTCAATGGATCAAAGCGATGACGCCGGTCATCGTCGAAATTTTCGTTTTGATGGCCGTCATCATTTTTGCCGAAAGCAAGTTGATGGTCTACCTGCGTTAGGAAGCGCAAAATGAAACGGTCGGCGTACTCGCGGTATGGTTTTGCGCTGGTCGTTTGCATGGCTGCCTTTTTCATTACGAAAGGGATCCAACCCTTTTTCGATACGCACCTGTTCGAATTTTTCCAAGCGGCGGCGGTATTGAGCGCTTGGTACGGCGGTCGCGGCCCCGGCATATTTGCGGCGAGCGTTTCCTTCCTGATCATTGATTATCACTTTCTTCATCCGATCAATCATTTGGTGATGAACTCCACCGACTTCATGCGGCTCGTGATTTTCGAGGCGGTCGCCGTGTTGACGAGTTCGCTCAGCGGAAAATTACGAACCGCCAACGCGCGCCTCAAAGAGGCGCACGTTGAACTCGAACAAAAAGTCACCGAACGCACTGAGGAACTTTCACGCGCGAACTCCGATTTGAAAAGCGAAATCAATCAACGGCTCGAAGCGGAAAAGGCAATGCTCGATGTGAGCAATCGCGAGCAGCGGCGGCTTGGACAAGACTTGCACGATGGGCTGAGTCAAATCATCGCCGGCGTTAAATTCATGTCGCAGGGGCTTAAGGAGACGATGCTTGCCCGTTCGGCGCCCGAAACGAAAATGGTCTCGATGATCGAGTCACAGTTGGGCGTTGCACTCGAATACGTGGACACCGTGTCGCGCGGTCTTTATCCGGTAGAACTGGAAGTGAGCGGTTTGATGGCCGCATTGACCGAACTCACCGAAAAAACATCGGCCGTTTATCCGGTCACCTGCGAGTTCCGTTGTTGGACGAACATTCCGATCGAAGACGGCGCGGTCGCCAATCATTTGTACCGAATTGCGCAAGAAGCAGTAATCAACGCGGTCAAAAGCGGCGGGGCGCAGCGAATCCGCGTGCGACTCTCTCGTGAACACGAGCGAACAACGCTGACCGTGGTTGACAACGGCATCGGATTCGGAAATAAACCGTTGCGCAAAGGGATGGGAATCAAAATGATGGAATACCGCGCACGATTGATCGGCGCCATATTTAAAATCAAATCACGAGCGAAAGGCGGCACCGTGCTCACTTGCCGGATCCCCAAAGGAACAAACAATGGAAACTAAAACCGTCGGAAGCAAAACCAAACGCAAAGTTTTTTTAATCGACGACCATGCTGTCGTGCGCGAAGGACTTAAATGGATTATTGAGGGCGACGCAACGCTTGAAGTGTGCGGAGAAGCGGCCGATGCGCCGGAAGCGCTTGAAAAGTTGAAGAACATCAACGTCGATGTCGCCATTGTTGATATCGCGTTGCCCGGCCCCAGTGGTCTTGAATTAACGAAAACGTTACGTGCCCAATATCCCCATATGCGCGTGATCGTTTTATCGATGTTTAAGGAGAATTTATATGCGGAACGCGCTCTGCGGTCCGGTGCCAGCGGTTACATCGTGAAAAAAGACGGAGGCAGAAATGTGGTTGCCGCCATTCATGAAGTGTTGAATGGACAAGTGTATGTGAGTAAGGAATTCAACGAACATTTGTTGCAGCGATTGCGCTCGTCGGGAGAAAAGTCGGCATTTTCGATGGATTTATTGACGAACCGGGAACTCGATGTGCTGCGGTTGATCGGCCAAGGGTTCGGTTCGAAGGAAATCGCAAACAGCCTCGGTATCAGCATGAAAACGGTGGAAGCGCATCGCGAACATATCCGGGCGAAATTGAATATGCACGCGAACTCCGAACTCGTCCAGCATGCGATTCATTGGGTTCACAGCGAAAACACGGCCCATTGACCATCCTTAAGCGAATCGCTTATATAAAAACAGGGATTGATCACAATTACGTAATGGGTGGTTGTTTCGATATGGTCCCTCCGTTCTAACGCAAAGACGCGATTTAATTTGAGCATACAACGACGTATGCATTTGAATAACGGAGGAATCAAAAATGTTTACGTCGAAGAAAAAATCCTTATGGGGCACGTTGCTCGCGTCGCTGGGCTTCTGTGCTCTTTGGTCATCCGCTCTGCACGCGGCTGACCCCGCCTCAGCGACATCCGCCGCGGTTGACTTCGCCGCTCAACTTGAGCAATTGAAGTTTGACAACAAAGTCGCAATGGACACGATCTGGGTTCTTGTCACCGGCATGCTCGTATTCTTCATGAACCTCGGTTTCGCGATGGTCGAATCCGGCTTCGCACGTGCGAAGAATTGCGTGAACATCCTGTCGAAAAATTTCATTGTGTTTGCGGCTTCTACAATCGCCTACTGGGCGTTGGGCTGGGGACTCATGTTCGGAGACGGCAACGGTTTCATGGGCACGAACGGTCTGTGGTTCTTGGGCGGAGCCGATAACAGTCCGGCCACCGGTGCTGCTTATCAAGGAGCCTACGGCTCGTTGAGTTGGGCGACGGTGCCGCTGCTTGCGAAATTCTTTTTCCAACTCGTGTTTGCCGGAACTGCCGCGACGATCGTCTCAGGGGCGGTCGCCGAACGCATCAAGTACATGAGTTTCATCGTTTTCTCGTTCGTTTTGGTCGGATTTATTTATCCGGTCACCGGTCATTGGATTTGGGGCGGCGGATGGCTCGCAAAATTAGGTTTTTGGGATTTCGCCGGCGATACCGCAGTCCACTCGGTGGGCGGCTGGGCCGCCTTGGCCGGTGTGCTCGTCTTGGGCCCGCGCTTCGGTAAATACGGCAAGGACGGAAAAGTGAATGCGATCCCGGGACATAATTTAGTGTCGGGAACGATCGGCGTATTCGTGTTGTGGCTCGGCTGGTTCGGATTCAATCCGGGCTCGACGATGGCGCTCATACCGAACGACATCGCACGCATTTGCATCACGACGAACACCGCTGCAGCGGCCGCGTTGTTGACCTCGACGATTACGTCATGGATGTTTCTCGGAAAACCGGACCTCGGCATGTCGGTGAATGGCTGCTTGGCCGGTCTCGTCGCTATTACAGCGTCGTGCGCGTTCGTAAGCGTGGGCGCTTCATTCGTAATCGGTGCGATCGCCGGAATCTTTGTGGTGTTCGCTGTGATCGGTTTCGACAAATTGAAACTGGACGATCCGGTCGGCGCGTTGGCCGTGCACTTGGGCTGCGGCGTTTTCGGAACGATCTGCGTCGGATTGTTCTCGCAGGATCAGTTTATTCCGAACACGACCGGCAACGGTCTGTTCTACGGTGGCGGAACGAAATTGTTGATGGCCCAATTGACGGGTGTGGCCGCCGTTGGCGCGTTCACGTTCGTGACGTCGTTGATCACTTTCTACGTGATCAAGGCGACGATGGGCTTGCGCGTGTCGCTTGAAGAGGAAATCGAAGGCCTCGACATCGGCGAACATGGACAATTGGCCTATCCGGAATTCGTGTCGCGCAAATCGTCTCATCAAGTCGTGAGCGCGATGCTTCAGGACGTGTCTCCGGTGTCCGCAAAAGTGAAAGTAGGGAGCCCCATATGAAGAAAATAGAAGCAGTTATTCGTCCGGCCAATCTCGATGAAGTTCTCGATGCGTTAAACGGCGCCGGTTATCCGGGCATCATGGTGACCGAGATCGAAGGTCATGGCCGTCAGAAAGGCGTGAGCCATCAATGGCGCGGTCAAGAATACAAAGTCGATCTGTTGCCGAAGGTGAAACTTGAAGTTGTTGCTACCGACAAGGAAGCTGAAGAGATCGTTAAAACGATCAGCAAAGTAGCGAAGACCGGTCAAATCGGAGACGGAAAAATTTTCGTGTCCGATGTTGCGGAAGCGGTCCGCATCCGCACCGGTGAGCGTGGAGACAGCGCACTGAATTAGACGGTCCGCTTCATCATCTCCAATGAAGCGCAGAGCCGGTCCTTCGCGAAAGCGGATGGATCGGCTCTGTATTTTTGGGGCGACGATTTCGATAAGCTGGTAAACATGGAAACACATTTCTTCCAAGATTTGGGGATCGTAATGGCCGCCGCGGGTTTGATGACGTTGTTGTGTCATCGACTACGGCAACCGGTTGTTATCGGATATCTGTTGGCCGGGCTCATCATCGGCCCGTATACGCCGCCGTTTTCGCTCGTGAAAAATCTCGCGAGCATCCACGAAATGGCCGAACTCGGTCTTGTGTTCCTCATGTTCGCGCTCGGTCTTGAGTTCAATTTACCGAAGATAAAAAAAGTCGGTATATCGGCCGGTGTCGCCGCTTTGGTCGAAGTGGCAGGAATGCTTGCGATTGGCTTTCTTCTCGGGAAATCGTTCGGATGGAGCCGCACGGACAGTTTGTTTCTCGGCGCGATTCTTTCGATCAGCAGCACCACGATCATTGTGAAAGTTTTCAGCGACCTGAAGATGACGAAAGAAAGCTTCGCGCAATTGGTGTTCGGCATTCTGATCATCGAAGACATCGTGGCTGTCGCGATTTTGTCCATCCTTTCGGGCCTCGGTACGAGCGGAGGGCCCGATCTTGCGCTGGTATTGAAATCGATTCTGCGGATTTCACTGTTTATCATTCTGTTTCTCGTGCTCGGTCTTTTGTTGCTTCCGAAATTCATTCATTACGTGGCGCGGGTCGGAACGAATGAAGTGCTCGGTATCGTGGTGCTCGGCATTTGTCTCGGTGTTTCCATGCTGGCCGCCGCGCTGGATTTGTCGATCGCGCTCGGCGCATTTCTCGCAGGAGCCGTGTTGGCCGCATCCGAAGAAATCGACCGCATCGAGGAGTGGATTCATCCGGTGCGGGACATGTTCAGCGCGATTTTCTTCGTATCGGCCGGTATGTTGATTCAACCGTCGATGTTGTGGCAATACAAGGTGCCGATTCTCGTGGTGACGGGGGCCACGATCATCGGAAAAGTCGTGAGCGGCGGCGTCGGCGCGTTCGTCGCCGGCTACGATTTGAAAACGTCGTCGCGCGTCGGCATGAGCGTCGCGCAGATCGGCGAGTTTTCGTTCGTGATCGCGAGCCTCGGTTTGTCGTTGAACGTGACCTCCGATTTTCTCTATCCGATGGCGGTCGCCGTTTCGTCGCTAACCACGCTCGCGACGCCGTATCTAATTCGCAAATCCGATCGATTGGTTGAGTTTGGCTTGCAAGTCATGCCCGTCTCGATGCGCAACGCGTTGGACGGCTATCAACGGTGGTTTGAACGGAAAATAAAATCGGACGATGGTTCGAATTCCACTGAAGTGTTGTCGAAATACGTGGTGCGGCTTGCGGTTTACGGTGCGCTCGTAATCGTAACGATCGGAATGACGCGCGTGTTCGCGATCGTGGCGCCGAGCGTGGGAGGCGTCATTTGGCTGCTATCTGGTTTTCTCTGCCTGCCGTTGTTCAGCGTTTTCGCTCGCTACGCTAGTCACATGATTTTTCTGTCGGCGATGAGTTCTCGCACGCTGATTCAGAAGTTAAATCCTCATAGCTTTTACGCGGTCTGCGAATGGACCGTATTAATTTTGTGCGCGCTCTTTTTTTATAAAGCGTCGAACTTGGCTTTGATGCCGGCGATCTTGGCCGTGCTAATGCTCGCATGGTTTCTGTTAAAGCGACCCATCCGGCTCGGACACGAATGGCTCGAGCGATGCCTCGACGATATTACCGGTCTTGCAACAAGCGAACCTTCGCGCCGGGAAAAAATATAAAAACCTCACCCTTGGTCCCTCTCCACTTTGTGGAGAGGGATTTAGGGTGAGGAAAGCTTTTAATTAAGGTTGAGTATCGATTACCGGAACGAGAAGACCGGTGGTTGCAGTTCGCACGAACGGCTATCGGGGCCGGTATCCTGCGAATGATCCTCGATCTTATCGGTGAAGTCCGTGACAAGCGTCGCATCGCTGCTGCCGCCGATCACAAGATTCGACGAAAGTGGGAGCGCATGGCTCGGCGTGTTTGGCCCCCCGTCATCTCCACTGTGGAACGCACCCGTTCGCGAGAAGTAGATCCACATCTTATCTTCGACCGGACTTGCGTCCGTGCCGCTGCCGGTGGTGGTGCTTCCATCCGGACCGATCGATGTTGAACCATTGCGGAACAAGTCAGATGTGTAGGATGTGCCGGCTTTGCATCCACCATTGGTGGTGTCGGCCTTCGGTTTATAGTTGATCACGTCTCCCATCAACCAAGCCACGCACTGATACGTGCCGGCCGGCGCCGCACCTTCACCGAACGTCGGTCCCGTCATCATGTTTTGATAAGACGGCGAGTCGTTGCGGTATATGCGGATCATGTCCGAGCAATCGGTGTTCGGTGAGATCCACGCTTGATAGATCTTAATGTTGACCACCGAAGGATCGGTCACATTGGCCGCCTGCGACAGTACGGGAAGGCCGACGATCAATGCTTTACACATCGATGCAGCCAGGAATTTTTTAAAGTTTTTCATTGGCCCGCTCCTTTAAGCGTCAACACGCTTTGGCTTGAATGCCCGGAGCCGGAGGTGGTTCGGTTCACGACTTTGCTGTCGGAACGGTTGCACCCGGCCATTGTCCCTGCGCAAACGACCAGCGCAAGAATCAAAAGTTTCCATCGAACCTCTAATGCTCTCATGACTCCCTCCTTAACTGCATTTCATTTTGAAAGATTGCTCGACCAGTGGTTTATCGTCGAGTTTGACTTGGACTCTCCACGAACCGGTGAACGTGTCCGCGTCTTCGGGTCGTTTTTCGGTGCTCGAGAATAACCCTTCGCCGCGGTCGCCGAACCCGATCCAGATATAGGCGGTTCGTTCGCCGCGTGCATCGAATTTCAAAAAGTTTTTGGAGCGCTCTTGTATTTGGCCGTTGGGCCGGTACCAGATTCCTTCAATCGTATGCTCGCCGAACAACTTGGTGGGCATCGTCAAATATCCGTGGATCTTGCCCGCACACGAAAAGGACTCGTCCGATTCGAGCCCGTTATAACGTGCGGTCAAAACGAGCTTCGTTTCGGGAGCTTGCGCCTGAAGAATGGTGCCCATTAGGAGAACCAGGCCGAGCAACAGAGGAACGCGTTTTTGCATGGTCTGAATCTACGGGTTCCCTATGTCGTTTCAGAGCAATTAACGAGAAATCTCGATGACAAAAGAAACGCGCTGATTTAACCGAACAAAGTAAAATATCGACCCAATAACTAAGGAGATATGAGTGGACTTTTCAAAGCGATTCCATATAAGGCCCGGGCATAAAGCGAAACTCGACAAAATTGACCCTGCCGCCACCTGGGGCTTTGATAAAAAACGCGCCAAAGAGCGTGTAAAGCGCAACATCAAGCGGATTTTCAAATTGCAATATCGAATGTATGCGGAAAATAAATACTCGCTGCTGGTGGTTCTTCAGGGCATGGATTGCGCAGGAAAAGACGGTGTCATTCGGCATGTGATGCGTGGTCTCAATCCGCAGGGATGCACGGTCACTCCCTTTAAATCGCCTTCCAGTGAGGAGCTCGATCACGATTTTCTTTGGCGTATCCACAAGGCGGTTCCGGCAAAGGGAGATATTGCGATATTCAACCGGTCTCATTATGAGGATGTGTTGATCGCGCGCGTAAAGCAACTGGCATCAAAGCCAGTGATTGAAAGTCGATACGATCAAATCAACGCGTTTGAGCGCATGCTCACAGAGAACGGGATCGTGGTACTGAAGTTCTTCCTGTATATAAGTAAGGAGGAACAACGTGAACGCTTGATTGCACGGTTGCGAGATCCCGAAAAGAACTGGAAATTCAACGAGAATGATTTGAAAGAGCGCGAACACTGGGACGCGTACATGCACGCGTATGACATCACGTTGCGCCGATGTTCAACGAAATCGGCGCCGTGGTTTGTGGTTCCGGCCGATAAGAAATGGTTTCGCGATCTTGTAATTTCGGAAATTATCGTCGAAACCCTGCTAAGATTGGACCTCAAATTACCGCCTGCCCTGCCCGGAATTTCGAAACTAAAGGTTATTTAATGAAGCATCTATGGATTGGATTGTTGGTCCTTGCGAGTTGCAAGCAGGAGCCGATCGTCACCTATCGCGTTCCTAAAGAATCCGTCGCACCGGCCGCCGCGCCGGTGGCCGCCACATCGCATGTGGAACTTGATTGGAAATTGCCTTCGGGATGGATCGAACAACCGCCGTCGAATATGCGCGTCGGCAGTTTCAAGATTATGTCGAAGATCGGCGGCTCCGTCGATGTCTCGATCGTCGCACTGGCCGGCGACGCAGGCGGCGATCTCGCGAACGTGAATCGGTGGCGCGGACAAATCGGGTTGGATCCGATCGCCGGATCCGACCTGGCCGCGAAAAGCGAAATGATTTCGGCGGCGGGCCAGCGTATGCGGCTCGTGAATTTTGAAAATTCGGGGAAACGCTTGGTCGCCGTCGCTTGTGCGCATGACGGAAAAACGTGGTTCTTCAAAATGACCGGCGACGATGCGGCCGTTGAAGCGGCGCTTCCGTCATTTCGAACTTTTTTATCGAGCCTAAAATTCCATGAACACTCTTAAGTTCTTCGGCTCGCTGCGGCTCACCTTGGTTTCGCTTGGGTTGATGATGACGCTCGTGTTCTTCGGCACGCTCGCTCAAGTGCAGATCGGTACGTTCGCCGCCCAAAAAGAATTTTTCAGCAGCGTCTTTATCTATCGGGCGCCGTTCGGTTTTCGAATGCCGGTATTGCCCGGCGGATTCCTGGTCGGCGGTCTTTGGCTCATTAATTTGATCGCCGCATTTGTCTTCCAATTCCGATTCGTGAAGAAGAAAATCGGGTTGCTGATTTCTCATTCGGGGTTGATCTTGTTGCTCGGCGGTCAATTCCTCGCGCAGACGCTCGCGCATGAAAGCCAAATGCCTATTGAAGTGGGAAAGTCCGCGAATTATTCGGAATCGTCGCGCGACACGGAACTTGTTTTTATCGACGGTTCCGATTCAAATTCCGATCAAGTGACGAGCATTCCACAGTCACGGCTGCGCCACGCCGAAACGCTGACCTCTCCGGCTTTGCCGTTCCAAATTAAAGTCGCCAAGTTTTTCGCGAACGCGCATTTGGCGATGGCTCCGGGAGGTGTGAACGCGGCCGCATCGAACGGCGTCGGTGCGCGCGTGACCATCGATGAAATTCCGCCGGTTTCGTCCGATAACGAAACAAACAACGTGTCGGTCGTGATCGAGCCGATCGTCGATGGGAAAAGTCTTGGGACATGGTTGGCGTCGACCGGTCTCGGCGCGCCGCAATCGATCAATGTGAACGGCCGTGATTATGCGATCGCGCTGCGGCCGCGTCGGACCTATTATCCGTTGACGCTTCACTTGAAGGAATTTAAACACGATATTTATCCGGGCACCGACATTCCGAAAAATTTCTCGAGTTTGGTTCGCCTCGTTCATCCGCAGAAAAACGAGGATCGCGACGTGTTGATCTACATGAACCATCCGCTGCGCTACGATGGGAAAACTTTTTTCCAAGCGAGTTTCGCGAACAATGACACGGTGTCGATTTTTCAAGTGGTCGATAATCCGGCGTGGACGTTGCCGTACATCTCTTGCTCGCTTGTCGTGCTGGGATTGGCGATTCATTTTCTCATGAGTCTGACCGCGTTTGTGAGGAAACGCTCTTGAAGCGGATCGTTGTACTTTTATTCTCTGCGTTCGCATTCGCATCATTAAATGCGGTTGCTGCCGACTCGTTCACTAACATTGAAGGATTCGCTCGCTTACCGGTGTTGAATGGCGGCCGACTGAAACCGATCGATTCGGTCGCGCGCTCGTCATTGCTGTTGTTGTCAGGCAAACAAACAATAAGACTCGACGGGCGGACGTTGTCAGCCGCCGAGTGGTTTCTCGATATGGCGTTCGCGCCGGGAAAAGCCGATCGTTATCGCGTGTTCCAAATCAACGACCCGGATGTGTTGGGACTGATGGGACTTCAGCAGACTAACGAACGTTTTTATTCGTTCAACGATTTACGTGCGCACGTGGACGAAATCGATACGCAAGCGAGGAAGACGGATCAAGTGAAAGCCGAGGGGCGCAATCGGTTTCAGCGCGCGATCGCGGCGCTCGACAATCAGATGGCGCTGTACCAGAAACTTCAAAACACATTACGGATCTCCGGCGATGCGCATTTTTCGGATGGGATTGCACATTTCGAATCGGTGCTCGTGCCGATGATGACCGCGCACATGAAGAACCCAACGCACGACCCAAAAGGATTGTCGTTGTTGATTCAACATCTGCGCCAATACCAATTTCTCGATCGAGTGGCCTTTTTTTACCCGGCGCCTTTGCAGACGGACAGCCTCGGTGAGAACGGCTGGACCGGCATGGGGCAAGCGGTGATGGAACGCCGCTCGATGAGCGAATTTCATCCGGCCGTCGTCGCTTACGCGGCGATGGGCGATGCGTATGCGACATCGGATTCGGTCGCGTTCAATCAGGCGCTCACGTGCTATCAAATTTGGCTCGATCAAACTCTGCCGTCGATCGTTGACAAATGCCGGTACGAGACGATGTTCAATCGCGCGCAGCCGTTTTATATGAGCATGATTATTTATGTGGCCGCGTTTTTGTTGTTCGTTTTTTCGTGGCTGGTTCGACCCGAGTTGCTGCAAAAGTCCGGTTTCTCATTGTTGATCGCCGCGTTCGGCATTCATACGGTGGGATTGATCGCGCGGATGTGGTTGCAAGGACGGCCGCCGGTGACGAACCTCTATTCATCGGCCGTGTTTGTCGGCTGGGCGGCCGTGTTGTTCGGCATCGTTCTCGAACGCATTTTCCGTAAAGGCATCGGCGGCGCGGTGGCGTCATTGATCGGGTTCGTCACGCTGATCATCGCGCATCACTTGGCCGCGCAAGGCGATACGCTTGAGATGATGCGCGCGGTGCTCGATTCGAATTTCTGGCTGGCCACGCACGTGGTGTGCATCACGACCGGCTACAGCTCGACGTTCTTGTCGGGCGCGCTGGCGATCGTTTATATTTTCCGCGAACGATTCGATCGCTCATGGAACCAGCAGTCCGAGCTGACGCTCGAAAAGATGGTGTACGGGGTCGTGTGCTTCAACGTGTTCTTCAGTTTCGTCGGCACGATTCTCGGCGGCATTTGGGCCGATCAATCGTGGGGGAGATTCTGGGGCTGGGATCCGAAGGAAAACGGCGCGTTGATGATCGTGTTGTGGAACGCGTTCATGCTACACGCGCGGTGGGGCGGTTTCGCGAAACGTCGCGGTTTCATGGCGATGGCCGTGTTCGGCAACGTGGTGACCGCGCTGTCATGGTTCGGCGTGAATATGCTCGGCATCGGCCTGCATTCGTACGGTTTCATGGAAAAAGCATTCCTGTGGCTGATTGCGTTTGCGGTCAGCCAGCTCGCGATCATCTCGCTCGCGTATTCACGTCCCAATTCGTAGGGGCCGGCCTCCGTGCCGGCCCGCCAGCACGATTCATTTGGTGAACGTGGCCTCGGGCGGGCGCGGAGGCCCGCCCCTACAAAGTTCCTCAATCAGGTCGGCCGTTTTTTGTAGAGCGGGCTCTCCTGTGAATTTCTTCACGACGTCCGCGCAATTCTTTTTGAATTTTCCGTCTGTAATCAATTCGCGCAGCGCCGTAGCGACCGCGTCCGGTTTGTAGCGCGTCGGTAGAAGACTTTTTCCGCAGCCGAGTTTCTCGACGCGTACCGCATTATCGGGTTGATCGTGACTGAACGGAACGATCAGTTGCGGCACGCCCGCTTTCAACGCTTGCGATGTGGTGCCGATTCCGCCGTGATGCACGAAAGCCGCCGCGTGCGGCAACACCTGGCTGAACGGCGCGTAACTGAAATGACGAATTTGCGGCGGCAACGGTTTCGGTAATTGATCGGTAAATCGCGTCAGTAAAATTCCGCGGCGACCCAACGATTCGCAAGCGCTGACCGAGTGGCGGAAAAAATCATTGCCGGTTTTCATAGCCGAACCGGCCGTGAAAACGATCGGCGGCTCTCCCGCTTTCAAAAATTCTTCTACATCTGGCGCGCTTTTCTCAAGTCCCGCTCCGTCGTAGAGAGGAAACCCGGTCAGACGTACCGCGGCGGGCCAATCTTTTTGCGGCGCTGCGAACCACTCGGGAAACATGCCGATCGTCAGTTGCGGCGAGTTCCACCAACTTCCGAGAATCCGTTTGACGGGCACGAGTCCGAGTTCGGCGCGAAACGTGTTAATTCCTTCCGCGAACCATCCGTCGGCGGCCACGTCTTGGAGTCGGAAAAATAATCGTTTGAGCGGAATCGGCACCCAATCGGGAACTCGGCCGATCGCCGCGTACGTGGGTGGATCGTAAACGCTGCGCAACACGCTGGGCTGCAAGTGAATCGTCGCAAGCGGAATATTGTGTTTGTCTTGCGCCACGCGCGCGCCGAACGCGAGCGATCCGGCCGCCACGACGGTTTCACGCGGTCGGTAATGTTTCATGACCAATTCATAAATCGGGCGGACTTGCGGAACAATGCTGACTTTCGCGAGGAACGGCAGCGCACGCAACGGATGCCACAGATCGGGGTGATCGAGCACGCTCGTGAATTCTTCGGCGGTGGAGGTGGGAACAAATTCAAATCCGGCCGCTTCGATGATCGACTGAAAATAACCGCTCGTGAGGATCGTCACGCGGTGACCGCGTTTCTTTAACTCAAGTCCGAGGCCGATGAAAGGATGAACGTCGCCGGCGCTGCCGAACGGCACCAGCAGAGCGTTCATGAATGTTTCTTAATGAATTCGAATATGGCGGGGGCCGCGGTTTTATCGGAGCGGCTCAACGTGAGCACGATCCGCTGATGGTTTTCACCGGGAACGACGACCAATTTATTTTCAACTTTGTTTTGATCGAGCAGTTCTTTCATGCGTTCCGACTGGCGCTGCAACCCTTTCTTCTCTCCGCCCGCGTACATGAGAAGAAACGGCGGGGCGCTGGGATAAACGTAAGACGCGGGCGATGCCGCTTGTTTCCAATGATCGGTGGTATCCTCGCCTTGAAAACGCTTCTCGTAATAATGAACGTCTTCGCCGAGATCGTACGTTTGTTGATCACTCAAATCGAGCGCAGCTCCGCTGACGGCGATCACGCCGGAGTAGTTGATGGAGTGATAAAGATTTGTGTCGAGTGCGACGAACGACGCGAGGTGCGCACCGGCCGAATGGCCCATCAAGAAAATCTTTTTCGGATTGCCTCCGTACGATTTGATGTTGTCGTGCACCCACCGCGCGGCGCGCCGCACGTCTTCCACTTGTCCGCGCCAGTCGGCGGTCGGTTGCAGTCGATAATTAATCGACGCGACGCCGATGCCGTGCGACGCATAGAAACGGCCGATGTTCGCATACACGTCGGCGCTCTCGACGCGAAGTTGTTTGTCTCCCTCGTTCCAGCCGCCGCCGTGAACGAACACGATCACGGGCCAATCTTTACCGGTCGGAAGGAAAAGATCGAGTTTGTTCGCTTCGGTCTGACAGTTTGAAGGCACGTAACAAACGTCGGAGATAATTCGATCCGCCGGCAAGTCCGCGCGTCGGTATAAAAATTTCAAACCGACCGCGGTTACCGGCGAACAAGCGGCAACGAGCAAAAGCAGAGGAAAGATTTTCTTCAAGCGATGTGTAATTTATTCTTTATTCGAACGGAATTTCTTACAGAGAAAATGATCAACCGACAAACACCCGGCGCCTTCGACGACCAAGTAAACAAGCATCACGATGTACAAATATTCAATCATGCCGGTCAAATCCGAAAAACCGCTGATATCGGCGCGCTTGGCCGTGATCAACGCGACGATCATCGTGCCGATCAACGGAATCGACGCGATCCGCGTGAAAAGACCGAGCAATACGGCCGTTCCACCGACGAATTCGACGGTGGCCACGAACGGCGCTTGAATGTTCGCAGCCGGAATGCCCAGTTCGGTGAAAAACTCGACGACTTTATCAAGATGGTGAAGTTTGCCCCAGCCGGATTCGATGAACACCCAGCCGATCGTCACGCGTGACAGAAGAGGCGGAAGCCACGAAAGTTTGGCGGTGAGGGAACGTAGTTTTTCAATCATGGAACGATATCCTTTTGAAAATTCCGTCGGAGATCCATCCGTTAAACCATTCTCCGATCGGAAGCGTTAGGTTTTTGGTGGCAGGTTTTTTCGCAAGCGACAACAATGCGGCGCCGAGCGTGCGGCCTTCGGCCAGTTGCGACAGCAAATCATATTGAGCCGGTTCGATGCGCGGCACGCGCACGAATTTGTCGGCCCGGCGAAACACGAGAATGTGGAGCCGCCCTTTTTTTAAGCGTGTGCGTTCGCGCTTATCGAGTTCTCCGTCCACGCGCCAGATTTGATCGACGGGCCAATCGACGCGCAGCAGATAAACCGACTTGTCGAGTTGAAAACGCGCGTTCTGCCACGCGCTTTCGGGAACGTTTTTAAATTTTTGCGGATCGAGCGGCGTTTCGTCGTCGGCGAAAAACGATTCGTGCGTGGCCCATTCGATTTTCGCCAAGTCCGACGCATAGGGAAATTTTTTCGAGAACGGATGTTTTTTTAAAAAGTCCGACAGCGTTGAGCCGATATCGTCGATGCTGCGGAATGTGGAGGGGTGTTTAACCAAATAAGCGCGGGCCATTTCATCGAACAATTCTTCTCCAACCATGTTTTTCAGACATTCAAAATTAAAGCCGAGCACTTCAATAATGCGCAGGAAATAACCGTTGCCGTAAATCGACAGTCGCGTGGCGCGGTCGACGTCCGGCGTCTCGCCGATCACTTGCATGCATTTGGCGAGCGGGTGACCTTGTTTCAGCGCCGAGACCACGCCTTTCGGATGCGTGAGCACCCAGCGCATCCAGCGCTGCAGATCAGATAAGGACGGGTTCGCGGTCGTCGACACGGGAAAGCACCTTCTTCTGGATTTTTTCGGCGCGCTGCGCTTCTCGCCAAAGTTCTTCGAACGGCGGAATTTTATCGTCCCACTCGATCAACGTGGGCACCGCGCCGAAACGGCGCACGGCTTTTTCATAAAGTTTCCATACGGGCGCCGACACCGGATGATCGTGCGTATCGATGATGTGCGTGCCCATGTCCGAGTAGCCGGCCAAATGAAATTGACCCACGCGGTCCACCGGGATTCCGTTCAAGAAATCTTCGCCTTTAAATTTATGGTTCACGGCGCTCACATGGATGTTATTCACGTCGAGCAGAATTTTGCAGTCGGCCTTTTCGGCCACTTCGGTCAAGCATTCCCATTCGGTCATCTCCGAATGTTCATACGACACGTAGCTCGAAACGTTTTCGAGCAGGATCTGGCGTCCGAGAAAATCTTGGACTTCGCCGATCCGTTTCACGAGATGGTTGATCGTTTCTTTCGTGTACGGCAACGGCAGAAGATCATGCAGGTTTTGACCTTCGACGCCGGTCCAGCATAAATGGTCGGACACCCACATCGGTTCGATGCGCTTTGTGAGATTCTTCAGCATCTTTAAATAATGTTTGTCGATGGGATCTTTCGAGCCGATCGACAGCGACACGCCGTGCATGACGATCGGATAATCTTTTCGTAAGTCTTCGAGCAGTTGGATGCCCCGGCCGCCCGATCCGGCAAGCGTGCCCATATAGTTCTCGGAAATCACTTCGAACCACGGCACCTTTGGACGTTTTTCCAAAATGTGATCGTAGTGCACCGTTCTGAGGCCGAGACCGACGCCCAGTGGAGGAGCCTTTTTTAGAAGACCACGGTTTTCACTACGATCACGCACTTTTAATTCCTCCGTTCGTTCAGAGCGTTATTTCTTCGCGCTGCAACCGTTCTTGCCGCTGCAAGCGTTTTTACCGCTGCAAGAATGTTTGTCTTTCGCTTTCTTCGAATGCTCGGTTTTGCAGCCGCCTTTTCCTTTGCAGCTGTTCTTACCTTTGCATCCGTTGTCGCCCGCTTTGCATCCGCCCTGGCCTTTGCAGTCATTATGGCCTTTGCAAGCGTGCTTTGCGGTCGCGCAAGCGCCTTGGCCTTTGCACGCGTTTGAGCCGGCTTTACACTTGTTCTTGTCGGCTTTGCATCCACCTTGCCCTTTGCACTCGTTCATGCCTTTGCAAGCGTGTTTGCTGACGACGGCTTTGTCGGTGGACGCTGCTTTGTCTCCGCCCGCCGCCGGTTGCGTGTCGTCCGCGCGGACGACCGCTTTCGTCACCGTCGCACCCATGATGCCGGCCATGGCTGCGGTCAACATTTTCTTCATTTTTGTCATGTGTATCTCCTTAACGGTTTTAATCTTTTTTTACGGCTTTGTGAAAGACGGTCAGTCCTTCATCAAATCTTTAGTTTCGCTTTGAGTTTTTCGACGGTGAACAGCGGCAGCGAGCAGCGGCGGTCGGCGCACACGAATGCGGCCGGCTGATCCAGTTCCGGATATTGAACGTCGATGTTTGTGAGGGGACCGTCGCTTCGGTCCCAAAGTTCGACGCGTCGATAGGTCAACGGATAAGCAGAACGCGCGAGCAAAAAGAGTTCTTTTGTTTGAGAATTCGCTTTGGGGCCAATGACCGTGATGTGCATCGGGTCTTCAGATAACTCTATCGCAGCCGACAGAACGCCGGCGGTGGGAAGCCGTTCCGCGATGGTTGGATTCGAAAGCAGCGACATTGCATGCGCTGCCATCTTACGATACGCCTCGTTTCCGGTATAGTGAAAAAGCAGATTGAAGAAACGAGCGGCCGAAATATTTTCATCGCGCTGCGGTTTCGGCTGAAAACCGGCGGTGGCCGCACGTGAGGTGAGGAAACCCACGTTGCCTTTGAAGTTTTTGTTGATGAAATCACCGGCCGCCACCGCGCGCTTGAGCCATTCTCGTTCACCGGTCGACGAATAAAGCGCAAGGAACGCGCGCGCCATCGCCAGCGTGTCGCCGAGATACGGTCCCGCTTTGTCGACTTGATCGTGGCGAAACCCGCCTTTGTCGATCGAACGATTTTTTACGACCCAATCAGCCGCTTTGCGCGCTCGCTGAAGCGTGTTCGCTTCGCCGGTCACATTGTACAGCGTCACCAACGCTTCGATGACCCAGCCGTTCTCACGCGCATACATATGCTTGTCGATGATTGGGATTCCCTGCTCGCGGCGTTCGGCGTCGGACTTTTGGAAATACTCGGCGCTGTGCTCGCCTTGAACGATGTCGGCGTCCATGCTCGTATAGAATGCGCCCGAGGGGTCGAGCAAGAACGTGGTCAGAAATTTCTCGATATCTTTCGCGGCTTTCAGGTCCGACGGTTTTTTCCACAGCGAATACGCTTGCGCATACATGCGGATATCGCTGGTCTGGTAGGACATAATTTTTTCGAAGTGCGGTTCGTCCCATCGTCCGCTCGTCGAATATTGATACACGCCGCCCCAGGCAGGGTCGATCAGCGCGAGGTTCGCATCGAGTGTCCGGCGCGCCATCGCTTCGGCTTTCTTGTTACCTTTGGACGCGGACCGCATCGCGTATTCGATTAAATCGGGATCGAGAAATTTGTGAATCGTGCCCCAGCCGCCTTCTTCATCGTCATAGGTGTCGTAAAAACTCTGCTCGAGTCTTTTCCGCAAATCATCGGAGAGGGAGGAGCTGTTGGTTGCGCTGATCTTTTCTTCTTCGCCGACCGAAGGTCCCGGCGTCGGATCTTTGATGAACGCATCAAGCATGGTTGCCATCGGCGCCGGATCGATAAAGCCCGATCGTTTGGCGAGTTCTTGTCCTTTCGAATTAAAAACGATGGTCGCGGGCCATCCATAATCCTCATAACGGTTGGAGAGATCGGGGCGAGAGTCTTGGTCGACTCGAACGGCGATGTACTTCGAGTTGATTAAATCCTGAACTTTCGGATCACTGTACGTTTGCTCTTCCATTACATGACACCAGTGACACCACACCGCTTCAAGATCGAGAATCACCAGCTTGTTTTCACACGTGGCTGTTTCAAAAATATTATCCGACCAAGGCTGCCATTGGATCGGCGCCGCCGATGCTTGTGTTGTTGCCAGAAGGACCAAAAGTCCGAACGATTTTTTAACGTTCATACCTGGTGATACGCAGCCCCTTGGGTTTTGGATTTATTTGAAATGCGCGACGAGCGCGCCGATTTCATCGTCGTCGTGGTTGATCAGCGTGCCTTCGGCGGTTTGGATGCCGGACGACAGTTGGGTCGCCACCATCGCTTTATGATGAGTGGCTTGCAGATCCTGTCGGAAATCGCCTTTCGACACCTGAATGTGGCCGGAGCAGATGCAAACATACACGCGGTCGGGCGCTTCGGTTTGCACGAAGAAGCCGGTTCCAAGCGCTTCGGCTTTCAGTACCGATGTGGCAACCGCGTACGGCGTGCCGGTTTTGACGAGGCTGATGGCGCCGCCTTGGCGTAGATTCAGTTGATAGCCGGCGTTCACCTGCGTGAGCGCGGCGTCCGTGCGCGGTTTGATCTTGATGAGCACGCGGTCGGCCGCCCAAATTTCAGCGGTGCTGTCGGCGGCCGTCGTGATTCGTTGTCCTTCGCGAATCGGCATGTTGGCTTTGGCAGGTTTCCCATTAATAAGGACGGACCCATCGGCCACGAGCACGTGTCCGATCTGCGGTTGCCGCAACATCGGAGGAATCAGGATGGCGATGAGCGCGCACGCGGCCAACGCGACGACGCCGCGCATCCACCAGGCGGGGAGAACTGAGGAACGAGCAGAATTGAGGCCGAGATCGGCGATCAATCGGCGCTTGAGATTCGGCTGCGGCATTTGCGCTTCGGTTGAAAGCGCGAGCGCATCGGCGGCGTTGGCAAACAGACGTTCCAGTTCGCGGCAGCGCGGACAGCCGGTTGCCAAATGTTCGTTCAGCGTTTTCTGATCGTCGGCCGACAACGCGCCGAGCGCTTGGCCGGCAACGAGATCTTCGAATGGCTCGTGGTTCATAAAATGTGGACCTGACCCTTCAGCAATTCCGCGAGTTTCATGAGGCCAAGACGCATGCGCGTCTTCACGGTTCCGAGCGGTTCGTTAAATTGCTCGGATATTTCTTGCTGGGTACGTCCTTCAAAGTACGCGGCTTCAATGACGCGCTTTTGCGGATCCGGTAAATTCGCGAGAGCGGTGCGGATCAATTTTCTTTTTTCTTTATCATCGATCAGCGTCTCGACGCCGGCCGAGTGGTCCGGGAATTCGATCGAACGCTCGTTGCCGTCGTCATTCACGTCAAGCGGGACCGATTTCTCGCTTTTGCGGCGCCGGATCACATCGATGCATCGATTGCGAACGAACACGTGAAGCCACGTCGACACTTGCCCTTTGCTCGCGTCGAACTTTTCGGCATTTCGCCACAATGAAATAAACGCATGCTGCACGACGTCCTCCGCCTCGGCCGTGTTTCCAAGGATGCGGCACGCGAGGCTATAGGCCGTCGGCGCGCACAGATCGTATATTTCGGAAAACGATTCCTTGTCTGTGTTAAACACGGAGGCTCCATTCTGTGATACGTGCGATGTCGGTTTTAGGATTTATCATGAAGAGAAAATGTATAACGCGCGCATGTTACCATGCAAAAAACGTATTGAATCCACGGCGTTTTTAAAACGGGTGTCCGAATTGGGGGTCTCTTCGGACCTCCTCTGGTTGATCGGCCTGACAGTGGGGCTCGCTTTCACGTTGATCGCCGCGTTCCTGTTTCCCTACCCAAACTCCGTTTCCGGTCGTTTCTGGGCCTATTTTGGGTTGCTGATCCGGTCGTCGCTTTATCTCTGGTCCGGCGATCGTTTGGCCGGCCGCGGCGGCGAGACGCTCGTGCGGCTTTTTAAGATGGGGATCGTCGCGGGCTTATTCGAATTACCGATCGATTGGGTGTTGATTCATGGTGTTTTAAACGGCCGGCTCGATTATCTGTCGCACAACGATGTCGTGCTGTTGGGCTCTCCGATTTGGATGCCGGTCGCCTGGGCGTGCGTGATCGTCGAGCTTGGTTATCCGGCCGTTCGTCTATATGGTTTATGGCGCGAAAAGCTGGGCGCCACTAAAGCTGCATGGTTGTCTTCCATTATTATTGCGATATCCGCCGGCTTGACGGTGGGTATGTATGAATACTTCGCGTATAAAGCCGGATGGTGGCGATATGCTGCCGCCCATGCGATGATCGGCCGTTTTTGTGCGTTGTTCATTCCGGTGGGAGAATCGTTGATGTTTATTCCTATGTTGGCGATCGCCAGCGGTGTCATTGCCGATGAAGACCATCCCGTGGGTGCTGCCATTGAAAACGGCGTTATTTTTGCGGTTTCAATCGCCGTCGGTTACTTGATCGCCTATCTTCTTCTTGAGATAGGCCGCATTCCTCGTTACTAATAATATTAAAGTAACGTAATGAAGTTCGGAGGACATTCCTAGTATGCGTTCAAAAGATTGGTCGCGCGTTTTTACCGGTCTTGCCTTAACGATTCCGCCCGCGATGGTTGCGCGAGCGGAAACCTATTTGACCGAGGAACAGGCGTGCCGCGTGTTGTTTCCAAAAACGAAACTCATTCCTCAATGGGTTGAACTTTCAGCGGAACAAGTAAAAAAAATCGCGAAGAAATCGGGCGAGCGGGTTCTGAAGCCGAAAGTTAGAGTTTGGCGCGGGCCCTCGAACGAAGCGATGATCGTCGATGAAGTGGTCGGCAAACACGAGTTCATCACGTACGCGGTGGCGATCGCGTCCGACGGATCCGTGAAAGGCATCGAAATCCTCGAATACAAAGAAACGTACGGATACGAAGTGCGCCGCGCCGAATGGCGTAAGAATTTCGTCGGAAAAACCATTCGTGATCCGATTCGTTTGGAAAAAGACATCCCGAATATCAGCGGGGCGACGTTATCGTCGGTTCATGTGACGAACGGCGTTCGGCGCGTGCTGAATACCTATGAAGTGCTCAAGCAAAAGGCTTAAACGCGCGCGGCCGTTGCTCGGTACGTTCGTCGAGATCGAAGTGCGCGCGTGCGCCGATGAGAAACGGCTAAACGCGGCGATAACCAAAGGATTCGGGGCGATCGAGCGCGTGGAGCGTTTGATGAGCGTTCATCGTCCCGACAGCGACATGTCGCGATTGAACGCGGCGCCTTCGCGCGCGTGGATCCGTGTGAACGCGCACACGGCGCGGGTGCTTTCAACTGCCAATCGATTATTCAAGTCATCGGCGGGAGCTTTCGATATTCGTTGCGGCGGCGCGCTTGTCGACTGGAACTATTTGCCTGCGCCGCATCGAACGCGCGATTGTGTGTCGACCAACGGCGCCGGAAGTTGTCCAGTCGAAATTCGAGGACTCGCGGTACGGCGAACGGGGCCATCGGTGCTGGATTTGGGTGGGATCGCGAAAGGATACGCGGTGGACCGGGCGGTAGCCTCATTGCGACGCTGCGGAATTCCGTCGGGTTTCGTAAACGCGGGCGGAGACGTTCGCGCGTTCGGGCCCGATCGATGGCCTGTTGCGCTCCGTGATCCGCGTGCGCCCGGTCGTTTCGTTTCAACGCTGACATTGAAAAACCGTGCGCTCGCCACGTCGGGCGTGTATTATTCGAAAAAGCGGATTAAACGACGGTGGGTTTCGGCGATCGTTGACGTGCGGAGCGGGAGTCCCTATTTGAAGAATCAAAGCGTGTCCGTGATTTCAAACACGTGTATGATCGCGGATGCCATGACTAAAGTTCTCGCAATCGGAGGCGGTTTCTGAGCACTCCTCGAAACGAACAAGACCAGGTTTTTAAGCATTTTGTCGAGCGCACGCGGTTGCATGCGTGGCACAAATTTTTTCTGTACACGGCGATCGGTTTGTCATGGTTGAGCGGGGCGACGTGGTTGTGGTTCCATTATTTCGGCGTCAACGGTTCCGAAGCGGGTGAATTGAGGTCTCCAATGGAACCGTTGGCGATGCGCGTGCACGGCGCGGCCGCAATGTTCTTTTTGGTGGTTCTCGGATCGTTGGTCTCCGTGCACATGCGGCGCGGTTGGGTGCTCAAGCGAAACCGGTTTTCGGGCGTGATCATCGCCTCGGTTTGCTTGGCTCAGCCGATCACCGGTTGGATTCTTTATTACGTAGCGTCCGAACAATTACGCGACGTTGTGAGCCCGTTGCATTGGATCATCGGACTTTCTCTGCCGCTTGTTATCGTGTTGCATATCCTCGCCTGGAGGTGGGAACAAAAGTCACAAGACACACGCATCGCCGCCGATACGTCCAAACCGTAGCCTCACGCAATTCAAGGAGAATCCCATGAGAAACACTTATTCGACGGTCGCACTGTTATTGCTTGTGTCCCAATTGTCTTATCCGGTTCACGCGGAACCGAAAAGGAAAAGATTGGACTCGCAAAAAATCGAAGAGATAAAAGAAAAACACATGGATAAGCTCACGAGGGAATTAAATCTCACCTCCGACCAACAATCGAAAGTAAAAGCCGCGTTCGACGAGCAGAAACCGAAAATAGAAGCGTTGCACAAGGAAATGGCTGAGAAACGCAAAGCGCTGATGGAAGAAACCGACGGCAAAATCGAAGCGGTGCTGACGCCCGAGCAAAAGACCAAATACGAAAAAATAAAAGCCGAGCGCCGCGAGAAAATAAAGGAATGGCGCGGGCAGGAGGACAAAGACGAGCGCTAAATGCTAATAAAAAGGCATGCGCCGGCTCCTCTTTGTATTGATGGCGGCGAGCGTTGGGGCAACCCCAGCGCTCGCCGTTTCTTTGATCGATAAACAATTCGAGTACGATAAACAATCTCGCTCCAATCCTTTCGTCTTAAGCACGTACAAAGCCACTTATTTCATGCCGATCGCCTATAACTTCAGCCCCAACGATGAGCCATTCTCAGAAGATGGAACGGAGTTGGAAAACGCCGAGGTTAAATTCCAAATCAGCGTAAAAGTGCCGCTCGCGCGCGGCCTTTTTTTTGGAGAGGGAAATTTCGAAGTCGGTTATACGCAGCAGTCGTATTGGCAGCTCTACAAATCGCACTCAACGCCGTTCCGCGAAACCAATTATGAGCCGGAACCGATGATCACGTTCGATATGAACAGGGAGCTCGGTTACGTCCGTATGCGTCGCGCGCGATTTTCTTTCGACCATCAATCGAACGGCCGGTCGGGCGACTTGTCGCGCAGTTGGAATCGTCTGTGTGGGGAAGCGTTGTTCGAAGTCGGCGATTTTTACTTGAGCGTGCGACCTTGGTGGCGGATTCCAGAACGGCCCCAGGACGACGATAACCCGGACATCACTAAATACATGGGATACGGCGAACTCAACGGAATTTATCAGCTCGGCGATTATCAATTCGGTTTTCTGTTGCGCAACAATTTAAGCGGAGCCAACAAAGGCGCGTTGCAGCTCGATTTCATCTATCCGCTGTACGCGAAGATCAGCGGCTACCTTCAATATTTTGATGGGTATGGCGAAAGTCTGATCGATTACGATCACCACAATCGCCGTTTGAGTTTCGGTATTATGCTTGCGAACTGGCTATGATTTTAACTTGGTTGTTGCTGGCATTCTGTTTAGGATTGTCGACGACGATCCGCGCCATAGAGTCGATCCGGCAGCGGATTTAACTGGAGCCTTCGGTGTGGGAAAAACTTGAAAAATCCGTCGATTCAAAAAATTCGTTGACAGATTTTTAGAATTCATGTATTGAGATTTCAGTTTCTCGGCGGAAATTTAACGACCAACTTGCCCAGCCGAACAGAAATAGGGCTAAAGCGGCGTCCCGTTCAATAATGAATATAGTCGGGACGTACTCTCCATAAAGAAGTTATGGAAGTGTACGATGTTCATAGGAAGATTTTCTTAAGAACCCGTGTCAGCTGAAAAGTTGGCACGGGTTTTTGTTTTTTCCGGCCTCATTAAAAACAACGGCGGGATTTATCACCCAACTTGCACCGGCCGATAACAGGGAGCTAAAAGGAGAAGTTATGAATAAGTCCAGTCTCAAATGGACCGTCGCAAGTGCGTTGGTCCTGGTTTCAATCCAATTGTCGCATGCCGAAGATGTATCTCCACCCGCTCAAAGTCTCGAGCAACGTCTCGCGATTCTCGAGAGAAAATACGAGAATGACCAAGAGGCGGCGGCCGCGAAAGCGAAAGACGGCGCCGGCGCGGTGGCGGGGAAAGACGGTTTCCAACTCAAGTCCAACGACGGAAACTTTACGTTGAAGGTCGGCGGTTTGGTTCAGGGAGATTATCGAAACTATTTCGGTGATCACGGCTCCTTCCAGTTTGCCGATCAGTTCCTGGTGAGACGGGCCCGAATCATTCTCGATGGCACAGTGAATAAGTATGTGCGCTTCCGCATCGTGCCCGATTTTGCCAACGGAGGTGGGACGACCACAGGACCGACATCCTCGTTGTTGCCTGACGCTTACGTTGACCTGAATTATTGGGCGTTTGCAAAGCTGCGAGCGGGAAAATTCAAATCGCCGATAAGCCTTGAGAACCTTCAAAGTGATCCTGTTCGTTGGTTCAACGAAGTAAGTCTCGCTGCGCAGTTGGGACCGAACCGTGATGCCGGCGTACAGTTGAGCGGAGACATCAAAGAAGGGATCCTGACCTATCAAGCGGCGGTGCTCAACGGAGTACCGGATACTTCAAGCGGGGAGACGGATTCCAGCGACGGGAAAGAGTACGTTGGGCGCCTTTTCGTTCAGCCGTTCAAGACCGCAAGTTCGGAATGGGTGAATGGGTTTGGGGCCGGTATTTCCGGCAGCGTTGGCGATCAATTCGGAAATGCAACGACATCGAACCTGACGGGTGGATACAGGACCGATGGCCAGCAGACGTTCTTCTCCTATCAGAGCGGCGCGTTTGCAAATGGACAGCGCAGGCGTATCGCTCCACAAGGATATTGGTATTTCTCCCATGTGGGACTGTTGGCGGAATACATTGCGTCGTCGCAAGAAATCAAACGCGTGTCCACCTCGACGAATACAGCGACGGTGACCAACCGCGCTTGGCAAATCGCCGGTTCCTATGTGTTGACCGGAGAACGCCCTTCTTACAACGGAATCAAACCGCGCAAGCCGTTCGATCCCAAAAATCACGCTTGGGGAGCATTTGAAATCGTGGGCCGTTATGCGGTCTTCCGCGCGGACGACGAAGCGTTCACGAAAGGGTTCGCGGTTACGACGAACTCGGCCCAAAAAGCGAAATCATGGTCCACCGGAATCAACTGGTACCTGAACAACAATGTCCGAGTCAACTCGGATTATGCTGTTACCTCGTTTGTTGGCGGCGCGTCTTCAAACCAAAACCGTCCGACCGAAAAAGTGCTGTTGAGTCGGGCGCAGTTGTACTTCTAATTTTAAATTAAGGAGAAAATAAAATGAAACTCAAAAAAATATTCTCATCTCTGTTGGTTCTTTCGGTCTTGCCGTTGGGATCGGTGCTCGCGAAAAACATTACGCTATTGAACGTGTCGTACGATCCGACGCGCGAGTTGTATCAAGAGTTCAATACGGCGTTTGCCGATTATTGGAAAGGAAAAACGGGCGACACTGTTACCGTGAATCAGTCACACGGCGGTTCCGGTAAACAAGCGCGCGCGGTGATCGATGGATTGGACGCGGACGTTGTGACGCTGGCTCTCGCGTACGACGTCGATGCGGTCGCTGAAAAAGGTCAATTGCTGCCGAGAAATTGGCAGACGCGCTTTCCGAACAACAGCGCGCCGTACACGTCGACGATCGTGTTTCTCGTGCGGAAGGGGAATCCGAAAGGGATCAAAGATTGGGACGACCTCGTGAAGCCAGGTGTGGCTGTGATCACGCCGAATCCGAAAA
>CAYXDS010000004.1:0-31020 GCA_964463805.1 uncultured Elusimicrobia bacterium
CGATGCTCGAAGCGAAGAAATACGAAACCGGCGCGAAGATTATGACCGACGTGGCTTCCCACAAAGAAATGCCGGAACTCGCGGCGGCCGCCATGTTGAGATTGGCCTGGGCGCACAAGAATCTTGGGCAAACGTCGGCGATGGAAAAAGATTTACAGGATCTCGACCAAAAATATCCGGCCAGCAATCAAGTCGCGCTCGCGCGCTTCCTACAGGGCGCCGTGAGTTTCGAGCAGGGCAAATTCGAAGAAGCGGGACCGCGCTTCGAAACATCGGCGTTGAGTCGTCCGTACTCGGTGATTTCCGAGGCGGGTTTGGCGTTGATGGCGGTCAGCTACAGCCGTGCGAACCGTCAGGATCAATTGGTGACGGCCGCCAATTCGGCGCTGAAGATTTTCGAAAAGAATTTCTCGACTGAAAGCGGCTACTGGCGCGCGCAATCGTATTTCTTCATCGGCAAAGCGTTCTACGACACGCACCGGTTTAAAGAAGCGATTCCGTACTTCGACAAAGTCACGTTGAATTTCAACGATCACTCGCTGGCCGTCCAAGCGCAATTGATGAATGCGTGGTGCTTGGCGGAAACCGGAGCGTACGACAAAGCGCGCGAAAAAGCGCAGGTGCTGCTCGACAACCCGAAAATCGACAAGAGCATCCATTCGGAAGCGGCGTTCTTGCGCGCGTCGACGAACTTTAACGCGAAAGAATACGACAAGGCGCTGATCGCGCTCGCCGATTTCATCAAACAATTCCCGGACAACAAAAGAGAACCGAAAGTCCGCTACATGATGGGCTTGTCGTATCACCAAAAGAAAGTGTTCGGCTCGGCGATCGAGGAGTGGGATGCGCTGATCAAAAAATTCCCGACCGACGCATTGTCGCAGGACGCTTACCTTTATATCGGCGACTTGTATTTCAAATCGGCCGATTACCTGAAGTCCGCCCAATATTTCAAAGGTTTCCGCGACAAATGGCCCGATTCGAAACTTGCGTCAACCGCAATGTGGCAGGAACTGCAGTCGTACTTCAACGGCAAGGACGATGAGACCGGCATCCGCGTGTATCCGACGTTCATCGCGAAGTACACGCAAGACGAGAATTTGGAAGACGCGAAGAAGCAACTCGAGATGATCTATTACCGACGCGGCGCCGATGGCCATCCGGACAAACTTGAAGAATTCTTGTCGAAATATCCGAAGAGCCCGTTCGCGCCGGCCGCGCGCTTCAAACTCGGTGACATGGCCGCCGAACAAAAAGCGTGGAACCGCGCGATCGTCGAGATGGAGCAATTCGTGCGCGACTATCCGGACGACAAACAGATGATCGACGCGATGTACGGCCTGGGCGTCGCGTACGAAGAAACGAATCAGCCGGACAAAGCGGTGTTGCAATACCACAACATCATGGAACAATTTGCGGCGAAGCCGGGCGCCGTCGACGCGGCATTCCGTCTCGGATCGCTGCACTTCAAGAAAGAGCGTTACAAAGAAGCGCTCGACGCGTTTCAATTCGCATCGACGAAGAAAACCTCCGACGATTTGAGATCGAACATCCAATACAACATCGCGCTGTGCTCCGAAGCGCTCGGCCGTTACGACGAAGCGGCGGCCGCTTACGCGAAATTTGCGGGCATGACGAAAAATCCGGACCAGCGCCGCGAGTCGTATATGAACGCGGGCTTCCTCATGAAAAAAGCCGAGCAACCGGCCAAAGCCATTCCTTACTTTACGGCGGTACTCAAAGATCCGGGCGCCAAAGATCTCGAGCTGCAAGCGACCAACTTGTTGGCCGAGTGCTACAAACTTGCGGGCCGCGAACCCGAGGCGATCAAAACCTATGAACGGCTCGTTGCGGCGGAGCCGCCGGCGAACGACGCGCGCTTGTCGGGCCTCGCGCAATTGGCCTATCTGTACGAACAACGCAAAGACATGAAGAAAGCGGTGGAAATTTACGAAAAGATCGCAGTGAGCAACGGGAAAACGGAATGGGTGAGCGCGGCCAAAGAAAGAATGGATCTATTGGCCAAAAATCTCACGCCGGTCCCCTAAGGAGAGGTACGAACATGAATACATTCGGTATAGCGCAAGCATTCTCAAGCATCCACAGCGCGGTGGTCATCGGCATTATGGTCCTCATGTCGGTGTACCTGCTCGCTCTGATCATCGTCCGGCTGAACTTTTTCCGGAAGATGTCCGTGGATTCTCAAAAATTGATGACTGAGGCTCATCGCGCGATTTCGCACAACGACAAGAAAGCGCTCGCAGCCATGAAGGGACAGCGCGCGTCGGATCCACCGGTCATGATCCTGATCGCGACCAGCTTGTCGAACCCGGACGTGAGTCACCAGGACTTAAGCGAAATTCTCTCGGTCGCACGCATCCGCCAAACGGAGCGACTCATGAAAGGGTTGCCGGTGTTCGGCACGATGGCGGCCGTGGCGCCGTTCATCGGATTGCTCGGAACCGTTATCGGTATCGTTGAATCGTTCAACAGCCTCGCTCAATCGGGCGCGGCCGGACCGAACGTGGTCGCGGCCGGTGTCGCGACGGCGTTGTGGGCCACCGCGGCCGGTCTTGTGGTCGCGATTCCGTCGGTCGTTGCGTACAACGTGTTCCGTAACAAAGCGAAAACGATCGTGATCGATATGGAAGTGGTCAGCCGTGAAATCATGACGATGTTCAAGGTCGAAGGCGTCGCGAAGCTGAAAGCCGTCTAAGCGAGGATCCCAATGGCCGTCGATCTCTTCGAAGACAACGACTCGATCAGCGCGATCAACATCGCGCCGCTCGTCGACGTGTGCTTGGTGCTGTTGCTCGTATTCATGGTGACCATGCCGCTCTCCTCGTTGTACGGAATCACGGTCAAATCGAATCAACTTTCCAAGTATGGAATCACGACGCCGGTCGACCATGTGATGATCCATATCAAAGCGAACGGACTTTTCATCGAAGATGAAAAAAGAAAAGAACAGCGCGTGCCGTACGAAGAATTCGGCGTGGTGGTCCGTCAATTGATCCAGTTGTCGACCACAAAAGAAGTGATGCTCCACGTCGAACCCGATGTGCCGCACGGACAAACAGTGTGGGTGCTGGACCTCGCCAAGCAAAACGGCGCGAACGCGATTTCAATTTTTGAAGGAGAAGCGTCGTGAACGACGTAGCGAACGACCAAGACGAAGATATCACCGGCATCAACATTACGCCGCTCGTCGACGTGTGCTTGGTGCTGCTGTTGATCTTTATGGTCACGAGCTCCTACTTCGTGAAACAACTGATTCCGGTCACGGTGCCGCAAGCGGTCACCTCGCGCGCCGAGAGCGATGAAAATTTAACGATCAGCATGTCTCCCGTCGGTGGCTACGCGATCAATGAAATTCCGATCAAGAAAGAAGCGATCGCGAACGAAATCCGCCGCGAGATCAAAACAACGGGCATTCGCTACGTGCTGATTCGCGCCGATGAGCGCACGCCGCACGGCGAAGTCGAACGGATTATGAAAATCAGCAAGAGGGCCGGAGCGTCGCGCATCGCGTTCGCCACGGTACCGAAGGCCTAACCATGCGCTCGCTCGAACTTTTATTCGTGCACGGCGCGCCCGTCCGCGAGGTTCAGCCGTGGAACAAAGCGATGTCGTACTCGACAGGCGCACACGCGGCGCTGGCCGCGTTCTTCTTGCTGTTCACGTTTCACACGGCGAAATTGCCCACCACGGTTTTGACCGAAGTTAAATTTATCGAAACGCCGGCGCCGATGACGGCCGCGAAAGGCAAAGGCTCGGAGCCGCTCGAATCAACAGTGGCCGGCAAAGATACGCGCGGCGTTTCCCCCGACAGTGTGATGAAGAAAAGCGGCTTGAATGTGAACGCGTCCGGCGATGCGGCGCTCGGCACGACTCCGGGCGGAGAAGCGAACGGCAAAGGCGCGGGCGCGGTCGGCGCGGCGCAACCTTTATCCGGACCGATCGTGACGAACGAAACGCTCGGGTGGGTCGGCCGTCGACAAGGCGCGCTCATCGAATTGAATCGACGGGCCGGCGGCGAAGTGGGCGGCGGCACGGCCGGTAAAAAAGGATCGGGCACGCTGCAAGAGCCGATCGCGCTCGGAAAAATGGGCGTCGATGAAATACGCAAAAAGGAAGTGTCGATCGGCGCTCCGTTGATCAGCGGAAAAGTCGGAACCAATTTGGGCGGCGGCAGTGGATCCGGAGCGATCGGCGGCAGCGCCGGACGGCAACTGGCCGGCGAAGGCGATTTGGGACAGAAACGCAAAGCGTCGGTCGAAAGCCTCAAAGCGAATCCGTTCGACGACGGCAAATGGGGCAAGCAAAAAGGACCGTTCAGTCTCGAAGGTCCGCTCAAATACCGAAAAATTTTGAAGATGGAATTGCCGCCGTATCCGCGCTGGGCCGAAGAAAAAGGCATCGAAGCGTCGGTGTCGATCCGATTGTGGGTCGACTCGAAGGGCAAAGTCAAAGAGAACATGTATTTGGAAAAAACGAGCGGCTACAGCGAACTCGATCACGTGGCGATGGAAGCGTTGCAGCAATTCGTGTTTGTACCGATTCCCTCGGACCAAGCGCAGGATGACGAATGGGGCGTGGCCACGTTCCGGTTCGAGCTGAAACATTGATGGATGGAGTGAGGTGAAAATTATGAACCATTGGAAATTGACCGCAATCGCAACGTCCATTTTGTCTGCGAGCGCATCGGTGTGGGCCGCCAAACCGATCAAAACCGACGATATTTCAAACATGCTGATCCAGGGCGAGAACCGTCTGCGCGTTTCGGCGCCGACGATCGAAGTCGCGTGGGCGCCCGAAGTGTATCGCGACTACGCGATGCTGATTCACGACGACGCGCTGATCGGCTCCTTAAAAACACCGACCGTCGCGCAACCACCGGTGATCTTCCCGATAAAAAGTGTTTCCGGAAAAACGGCGGCGCCGTGGCTGCAGGCCATTCAAGAAGCGCCGATCCTCACCTTATCGGTCAAAGCCGAAAACGGCGGGCCGAAAGTGGAATGGGTGATGCTCGTCAAAGACTCGGAAGGCAAAACATTTTTTGAGAAACGCCAGAAAGGCGCGATGCCCGAAGCGATTGAATGGAACGGCTTCGGCTCGAATGGCAAACCGCTCGACGTCGGATCCGACTACGCGTACTCGCTGTCGATCATCGACGAAGCCGGCAACCCGCAACGCTTTTCCGGCAAGCCGTTTACGATTCAAGCGTTTCACTACGCTCAATCGGGCCGCGATGTGATCGCGATGACGCCGACGATGCTGTTCGCGGACCGCGCGGCGAACAAACTGTCGCAGGAAGGTTTAACGGCGCTGGCCGAAGTGCGCGACATGCTACGGTCGCAATTCAATAAGAAGATCGAAGTCGTCACCTACGATTCCGACGACAAATTTGCGCTCTCACGTTCGAACGCCATCGCGAAACAACTGATCAGCCTGCTCGAATACGGCGAAAACCGCGTGGAAGCGAAATCCGCGCCGATCAGTGGAGCGCGAAAAGGATACCGCCATGTGGAAATTATCGCGAAATAAGAACATTTTGCTCATCAGCGCCGCATTTTTTCTCGCGGCGCTCGGACGCGCGTCGGCGGCCGGCACGATCACGAGCATAACGATTCCGGGTCTCACCAGCGCCAACTACACGGCGGGAGTGGCAACGAATACACCGACGACCACCATTTTCATTTTTACATTCGCCGGCAGCAGCTCGCCGAGTGCGGGCCAAGTCGTCACGTTGGAACTCTTGGACTCCAATGGCGACGTGATCACGAATGGGATGTCACCGACATCGTTTACCACCGGAAGCGGCAGTGGAAACCAAACCTTTAACGGTGGAAACAGTCCATTCCCGATTACTTTTTTCCGCTCCGGATCGGGTTTACAATTGAAGGCGACCTGTGGATCCGTGTCCGGCACCAGCGGCGCTTTCAATGTGGCAACGGGAGCCGCATCGAAGCTGATCTTGATCGGACCGGGCATGAGTCATGCTCCGGGCACCAATCCGGATTTGACCACAGGTCACTCGGGTTCATTTACGCCTCAAGAACCCAATCAATCATTTTCGGTTCGCGTGATTTTGACCGACGCGCAATTCAATAAAGTTTCAGCGGCCGACAGCATTTCGTTTACCTCCGGCGATCTCGTCACGTTGCCGTCGGCCGGATCGTTGACCGCCGGCACCGGCGACTTTACGTTTACCATCACGGGCGCGCGCACGACACGAACCATCGTGGCTCACAATGGAACAAACGGTGCGGTCGCCGACGGATCACTTGAAGTAACGACCGCTGGTCCACCGACAAAGGAAGTCTTTCCATTCCCGAGTCCGTTTAATCCGCACGAGCGGAACATCACATTCCGATTCCGCTTGAGCGACCCGGATTCGGTGAAGCTGATCGTGATGGATCTTATGGGTCAAAAAGTTTGGGAAAGAGAAGTGTCCGCGTCGATCGGATTCACCGACGTAACGTGGGACGGACGCAACAACAAAGGAACCGTGGTCGCCGCCGGCGTCTATTATGTGCTGCTGGAAGTTGACGGCTCGATTGAATCGAAGAAACGGTTCGGGGTGGTCAAATGAACATGAAATCCCGCGCTCTTCTCTCAGTCGCTTTGGTGTTTTCATTTGGATTGGTCGCCCAGGCGGCCGAGGACGCCGGCCTTCCCGGCGATTTCTTGAACTTTGGCGCCGGTGCGCGTCCGCTCGGCATGGGCCGCGCATTCACGGCGGTCGCCGATGACGTCGACGCACTTTACTGGAACCCGGCCGGTTTGTCGTCGTTCCGATCGAGCCAAGTCGAATTTCAACATTCGCCGCTGCCGGTCGAAGGGTCCGAGCAATACATCGCCTACGCTCAACCGGTGTATGCGCTTGGCAGCATCGGTATCGGCGTGATCAACTTAACCTCGGGCAATGTTCCACGTATCGATGCAAACAACAGCGAGATCGGCAGCTTCGATCATCGCGAAACCGGTTATCTCGCTTCGTACGCGCAACGCTTTCGCGAAAAATACAGCTTGGGATCGACATTAAAAATGGTCGAGAAGACCATCGATGGCCGCAGCGAACGCGGCTTCGGCGCCGATGCGGGCGGACTTTATCGGATGAACGAACGCTGGCAGTTCGGCGCGATGCTGCGTAACGTGTTGCCGCCGTCCTATAGCTATGGCTCCGAAAAAGAAACGTTCCCGGTCATCCTACGCGCCGGTGCGGCCGGAAAATTCCTGACCAATCATTTGATGACCGCGCTCGATCTCGAGAAAACGCTCGGCACGCGCCAAGGCGCGAAATGGCATTTGGGTGTCGAAGGCAACGTGATTGAAAATATTTTCCTGCGCGCGGGCGTGGATCCGTCGGAGATTTCAACCGGCTTCGGTCTACGCTGGCGCCAATTCCAATTCGACTATGCGGCCGGATTCCAAGACATCGGACTCATGAACCGTTTCTCAATGAAAGTGGTGTTCGGCGGCTATGAAGTGGACGTGAAAGCGTCGCCGCGGATCTTCTCACCGACGGGCCTCAATAAGAAAGTGACGTTCAAAGTGCGCACCACGCACCGCGACCGCATCGTGAAGTGGATCATGACGATCCGTGACGCGAAGAACGAAGTGATCCAAAGCTTCGAAGGTTACAACGCGCCGCCGGAAATCTTGGAGTGGGACGGAAAGACCGCGCAAGGACAGGTCGTCGAACCGGGACGTTATGTGTTCCGCATGATGATCACCGATGCGAAGAACCGCACCGAGGTGACGCCGGTCCGCAGTCTCACGGTTCAAGCGCCGACGCCGTTCGAAATCGAGGCGAAATAGTTCAGCAGGAACTTTCTTTGTAGGTTCGTGTATGCTCTACCACAACACTTACTTGCAAGGAGACGTTCATGTCAGACAACACGCTGTTCTCGTCGTATAAACTCGGCCCAATCGATTTAAAAAACCGCGTCGTTATGGCCCCGATGACGCGCTGCCGCGCCGGCGAAGGAAACGTTCCGACCTCCTTAATGGCGCTGTACTACAAGCAGCGGGCGACGGCCGGCCTTATTATTACCGAAGCGACGCAAGTAACGCCCGAAGGACAAGGCTACGTTCATACGCCCGGTATCCATTCCAGCGAACAAGTTGAAGGCTGGAAAAAAATTACGCAGGCGGTGCACGAAGCGGGCGGCCGCATTTTTCTGCAGCTTTGGCACGTCGGACGAATTTCCCACTCTCTTTTCCAACCGGGCCGCGTGTTGCCGGTCTCCGCATCGGCGATCGCGCCAAGCGGTCAAGTCTATACGCCGGAAGGAATGAAACCGTATGAAACGCCGCGCGCGCTTGAAACAAACGAAATTCCGGCGGTCGTTGAGAAATACAAGATCGGCGCTGAGAACGCATTAAAAGCCGGGTTCGACGGCGTCGAAATCCATGCGGCGAACGGTTATCTGATCGACCAATTCCTGCAGGATGGAACAAACAAGCGGACCGACGCGTACGGCGGCTCCGTCGAAAACCGCGCCCGATTTTTACTGGAAGTCGCGAAAGCGGTGATCGGCGTTTGGGGCAAAGACCGCGTGGGCGTGCGATTGTCGCCCAACGGCACGTTCAACAGCATGTCCGATTCGGATCCAAAAACCACGTTCAGCTATGCGACCAGCGAATTGAACAAACTCGGCGTGGTCTACATTCACTTCCGAACCGGCACCGAACAGGAAATCCGCCATGGCCGGCAACCTGTATCGATGGAAACATTTAAACCGTTGTTTAAAGGAACCATCATGCTGAATGACCAATTCGATCGCACCAAGGCCGAAACGACGGTCGAAAGCAGGCTTGCCCAATTGATAGCGTTCGGTTCTCCGTTCATTTCGAATCCGGACCTAGTGGAACGAATGAAGGCCGGCGCGCCGTTGACTCCGCCGGATTCGTCAACATTCTATGGTGGATCCGAAAAGGGATATACCGATTATCCACCGCTGCAAACGGCAGGCCGATAAGAGACAGGCTACAACGCGAGAAGGTTGGGCAACGATCCGATGGGCTTCTTGAGCAAGTCGTGCAAGAGTCCGTCTTTCAAACTGTAGACCCATCCATGAATAGATAGCTTTTGTTTTTTCTTCCACGCATTAAGAACGATCGTTGATTCGCACACATTGCGAACCTGTTCGATGACGTTGAGTTCACACAAACGCTCGGCCCGTTGCTCAGGAGAGCGGAATTTCTTCAGAGATGTTTCGAATTTCTCGCTGATGTCGGTTAAATGACGCAGCCAATTATTGACGAGGCCGAAATCTCTTTTATCGACGACGGCCCGCACGCCGCCGCAACCATAGTGACCGCACACGATGATGTGCTCAACCTTCAATACTTCCACGGCAAATTGCATAACGGACAAACAATTGAGATCCGTGTGCACGACCAAGTTCGCAACGTTACGGTGCACGAATATTTCACCGGGCAGCAATCCGACGATTTCATTGGCCGGCACGCGGCTGTCCGAGCAGCCGATCCACAGATATTTCGGTTTTTGTTGGGCGGAAAGACGTTCGAAGAAATCCTTGTCTTCACGCGTCATCTTTTTTGACCACGCGCGATTGTTGTTGAATAAGTGAGTTAATTTCATAGTTTGCGCATTATCCTCGAATTTTTCGCGCGGTTCAACCGAATCCGGACAGATTCCGCATCGTAAAATCGCGCTGTAAATTAGGTCACTTTGTTCCTTTAATAAAACGCGTTTTCACCCCATACTGAGGCAGCACCATCTCTCAATGGCAAAAACGGTGCATTTATTAAGGATATGACGCTAAAACGGAACAACCAACACGGAATGACACTCATCGAAATATGCGTGTACGCGGTGCTCTCGCTACTGATGATCGCCGTGGTGACCGGCTATTTCTTCCAAACCCAAAAACTTTTTCACCGCACTTCCCACACAAGCGAAATGCTCTCGAGCAAAATCGACGCGTTTACGTTTATTACGCGCGACCTATCATCTGCCAAACGGGTAACGTTGGGCAGCATTCTATTGAATGGGGATTTTGAGACGGCGCAAAACGCGGGTCAAGCGGCCAACTGGGCAAATGCCTCTTCCGCCAATGGCGTAATGGGCTATCTACAAAACTGGTCTGACACATCCCACAACGGCATACATTCGGTTTCTCTATCGCGCACCGGCGGCGCCGAAGCCACTTACGATTCGGACATATTCACATTGACACCCGGCAATGCCTACATGATCACGGCCTGGGTTCGCACATCGGATGCCGGTACGGGAGCGATTGTTCGTCTCGCTGACAACGCATCCTTCGATCTGGGATCCGATATATCCAACAGCACCGCATGGTTCCAAATTAAATTTCGTTACCCTGCGGCCAACGTTTATCAAAACAATGTGCTCAATTTGAATCAAGCGAAGATCCAACTCGGCGCGAATGCCGGCACAAGCATCGTGTATTTCGACGATATCGCGGTGACACCGATTCAATCGGTTCTTGCGTCGGAAACAGCGGCGGAAATAAATGTTTCACGAACCGTGCTCAATGTGAACAGTCCTACCGATACCGCCGGCTTTCATTTTGTACGTTGGGAAAATCAGCAACCGGTGCAATTTCGTTACCGGGTCGAGGGCGTGAACGAAGAAAATCTGGTTGTCCGCGAACGATTTGACACAACTACGAACCAATGGGCCGTCACGAACCGGTTTGCGCGCGGCGTGGCGGTTTTCAGAATCGACTACGACTCGATCGGAGCGGTTCCGAATGACGGCAAAGATGTTCCGTTCAACGTGAGCTTTCGTATGAAAGATTCCTACATGCGCGGACAGCAGATCAACACGAAACTCGAATCCATGATGGTGTTCCCTGCGTCATGAGACGAAACAACGGCATGGGCATTCTCGAGATCGTTATCGCGCTGGCAGTGTTCGCGATCGGCATCTCCGGCATCACGAAATTTTTCGCGAACATCCACAGAGGCACGATGGTCGCACGCAACAACTCTCAGGCCGCGCTTCTCGGAAAGAACTTACTGGAAATATTGCGCTCAAAAAAATGGGACGAGAATACCGGCAATCCGCTGAACGCGAAACCGAATTACGTCGATGCCGTCAGACGCTCAACGATCGGGCCGGACGGCGCCGAAACGACGCTGCCGCAAGACGCAAAGCTCCAATTCTTTAACGACATTGATGATTTCCACAATTACGAGGACCACCCGAACGACATGTTCACGCGCAAGGTCACCGTGCAATACGCCACCGTTTCGCCGACCACCGCTGGTACGGTCACCACTTCGGGCGGAGCGACGGACTTCAAATGGGTGCAAATCTCCGTGACTTGGAAAGATTCGGAAACACATACTCAAGTGATTCAGGCCATCATGGCCAACGGAGTTTGACATGAATCGCAAGAATGGATTCGCATTGCCGGCAATTTTGTTGTTCTTTCTAATTTTCACGCTGTTAGCGGTCGGCATCGGCGTGAAATTCAAAACGATTTCAAGACAATCCGCCGCCGAAAAATCGTTCGATACGCGTTACGGCGGCGCTTTTGCGGGCACGCAATGGGCCAAATATTACTTGTCGCGGCCCGATGATCCGACGCAAGCTGTTTTGTGGCAACCTGGCACCCCCCCTCAAACATTTGAATTAAACCTGAACGGCGAGAAAGTCACGGTGACGATCGAAAATGCAACGACAACCTAGGAGAAAAATTATGAAGAAATGGACAGCTCTTTCGATAATCATCACTCTCCAAACGAATGCATTTGCGGGTCTATATAAAGGAATGTACGGGTCCCACGAGATTGCCAGCAATGGTCAACCGGCGAGCACCGTGGGCATCGATATCGCCGATATGAACGGCGACGGAATAAAAACCGACACGAAGCGTTTGGCAACGGACGGCGTGCGATCTTTATTTTATCTGCCGAATCGTCCGGTTCAACGCGTTCTTGAAGTGCGCGTTAACGGCGTGAAATTGGATTCGCAGGACGCCAACCAAGATCCTAACTATTGCTTCAACACGTCGGGCGGATGGATTTCGTTCAGGCAAAAATACACGGCCGCCCAAACCGTGGATGTCGATTACACATGGTCGGATGCCCCGGATGTGGTGGGCGCCAATGACCTCGATCAAGCCAATTTTCTTCAATTCAAAAACAACGGCGGATTTACATTCACCAACGATTGTCCGCTTACAACCTATGGAGCGGTCACCGGCGCCGTACATGGAATCGCGGTCGGCGACTATAACGTGAAAGGCGGCGATGGCAAACCCGACGTGTTGCTAGGGAATTATTCGACCGGCGTCGCCATCTGGTCAAAAAATGCCGCCGGTGATTATGCGTCGATCACGCCTGAAGCGACCGCGCGAAACACATCGCACGTCGCCTGGGGCGACATTGACAGCGACGGATGGCAGGACTATGCGATCGCCAACGGCGACGGGGGAACGAGCAATCCGAGCAAATTGTTTCTGAACAAGAATGGAACGTCGTTCCAAGAAATTTGGGCGAATACGTCCAGCAAATGGAGCGGTTTCGATTTCGGCGACTTTAACAACGACGGCGCACTGGACTTCGCGGTGGCGAACAACGGCAACGACAAGCTTGAAGTTTGGCAAAACCAACGTCAAGACACGGGAATGATTATCGCAGCTATCGGCGGGGGCAGCAGTTGCTCGTTCAATACCGGCGTAGCGCACACATTCGACCCTAATACGTTGGATGAGCAAAACGGTGCAAACTCGAACATATACATGTACCGCGCCGCTGCCTCGGATGCGGACAACTATTATACGGTCAGTTGGGCCGGTGCAAGCAGCGCGTCGGCGCGCCTATTAAAAACCCCGCATGGATCCCCCACCGCGTACACAAGCGTTGTTATACCGGACGTGGCAGGCGGGCACGCAGTGACAGCCACCGGAGTTGCGGTCGACGACATGTACGTCTACGTGCTCGCCGGATACCCAGGCAATCTTTACAGATTGTTCAAATACACGAAAAACCTCGTAAAGGTCACCGGCCCCATACCGGTGGCCGGCAGCTATACGATCAGCCTGGAGTTCGATCCGACGTACACATATATGTATACGGCAAACACCGCCGGAAATAAAATCATCAGGATTCGAGCCAGTGATCTAACCACACAATCGTTTGCAGTCTCCGGCCAACCGCATGGAGTGGCGGCCGACAAAGACTGGATTTACTACACGACCGGGGACATGTGGAACAATATCCGAAAAACGCCGGCCGATTTTTCCGGGATCGGCGAGATCTCCACGAACATCAGCGGCGGCACGGCGGCTCAAGCGATCTGCGTGGTCGGAGATTATATCTACGTGTCGAATAATGTTTGCGGCAGCGCCTCTAAATTAGAGAAACGTAACAAGTCCGACTTATCGTACGTGACGGAAGTAGGCGCGAACATGTTTATCGAAACGCTATCGGTGGGAGCGGTCTCGACGGCGCCGAGAAAATTCACGCGCGTGTGGCAAGCCCCGAATGTATCGACAAATAAGGACGTGAAATGGGCTGACATGGATAACGACGGCAAGCTCGACCTCGTGGTGGCCAACGAGGGAGAAGCGAACATAATCTACTTCAACGGCGGCCTCGACGCCGGCGGCAATCCGATTTTCACGAGCACATGGCAATCACCGACGGTGAAGGTGTCACGCGGCGTCGCAATTGACGACTTAAACGGCGACGGAAAAATGGATCTCGTGTTTGCGAACGGCGGCGGACTCTACAGTGGCGCGGCTTCGGTAACGTTGTTTCTGAATCAAGGGTCGCGCAATTTCACCTACGCTTGGGGATCGGACCAGGATACCGCATTTAATAGTTTTGAAAGCCGCGATATTCGTATCGCCGACATGAACAAAGACGGCATACCGGACATCATCGCCTCGGCATCCTACGGCGACTACAACGGCATCGTCGTATATTCACAGGATGTTATGACCGGGCGTAAAATCATTCGCATCGAATCAAAGTCCACCGACAAAAACGGAAAAACGGTCACGATTATCGAGACCTATGCTGTAGACGATAACAACAAGATTGGCCGTAAGTTATCTACAGAAGTCAAATAATCGCCAATCGACGATAAAATAGCGCCGTTATGTCGAAACTGCGCTCATTCATCACAATCGTGCCATTGTTGGCGGCCCACCTTTCATTCGCCGACACCCGTTTCGATTCGTTCTTCTCTCCGGGAAACGCGTTCAATTATTTATGGTCGGTCGAACCGTCGAGAGACGGCGGACCGCGCGTGACGAATCAGGCGGCGGCCGGCAGCGCGATCCTCCAAAAAAACGATAGGCAAACGTGGACGGCCACCGCGCGCGCCACGAAAACGGATTTCACCGAAACGGAAGGGATCGCGACGCCGCTGTGGGACGTTCAGGGCGGATTTAATTTTCTCGAGAAGACCGGAGACCGGCGGCAATGGGGCGTCAACGCGGCAATTGGATCGGCCAGCGACGAACTTTTTCATTCGATTCGAGAGACGGAACTGCAAGCGACCGTCAACCTCATGCGCCCCAGTAGAAAAACCAACGCTTGGGTATTCCTGTTGAATTATTCGAACAACCGTTCATTTCTAAACAATATTCCATTGCCGGGCTTCGCCTATATGTGGAACGAACCGCAGCGCGGGCTACGCGTGGTCGCCGGGTTTCCGTTCCTTGCGCTTAATTATCAACCGACCGATCAATGGGCGTTTAAAGTGTCGATCATCGGCCCCACCAATCATTCTTTGGAAACCGGTTACAAAGTGGCAAAGCCGGCAGAAATCTACGTGGGGCTCGAACGCAATCCGCAAGCGTGGTTTCTTGCGGATCGTGAAGTGAAAAAGAATCGCTTCATTTATGATGAAGAAAAATTCTTGCTGGGTTCGCGATTCTTCGGCGGAAAAACGCTGACGCTTGATGCGGCTGTCGGCCGCAGCTACCGCCGGCGCCTGTTTGAAGCGAAAGATGTGACCGACAACGGCCCCAAGCGCCGCCTGCCAAACGGCCCCATCTTCTCCGCGAAATTATCGCTGCGCTTCTAACGAGGTTGATGGGTTTGCTTGACCCGTCGATTCGAAGTTAGAGACCAGCACCGAACGGTGATTGCTGCCCAACTTAAATGTTTTTAGCGCCCGCGTTTTAAAATGGTCGAGGCTTCCATGCCCGATCAACGCAACCATACGCTCCGATGAATTCCATCGGGAGAAAAAAACATCCGAATCAATAAAAACATTCTTCGGCCGTTGCCCAACGGAAGGGATCTCTCCCTGATAAGCCGTTACCGCGATCGTTCTATGCAATATCAACGGAAATGAATTGCTGAAGTTTTCATAACAAATAACCGTGTCTGCATTTGATTGCGAAGCGGTGATGGCCAGATCATGATCGGTTCGCCACGCGGCGATGCGCGGCATCGCAACAATCAACGAAAAATAAACGATTGCGAAGAAACCGGCGACGCCGAGCACCCAACGAGCGCCGCGCAAAGACGCTCGATCAATTTGCATGGCTGCCAATGCGCACGCGGCCGGGAACGCGGGCAAGATATAGGGAATCAACTTCGAATGTGAAACTGAAAAGAAAAGAAGCACGGAGAAAAACCAAAACAGAAAAAAAGACTCATCGGCCCGTTCGCGCCATGCCCGAATGTTTATCGTGAAAAACGGTTTTATTGCGCGACCGAACAGAATAAGCCAAGGAAAAAATCCAGCCAGAAATATCCCGATGAAAAAATACGGCGGACCGGGCCGTTTCGCGCTCGCGGTGGCGAAACGCCGAAAATGTTCATGGATAAAAAAGAATTCGAAAAACCCCGGGTGCATGCGTTCCATCAGAATGAACCATGGAGCCGCAATAAATAGGAATACGGCCGCCACCGGAGAAAGCCGTAGCTCGCGAGTGTACCCCCATTGCCCATGTAAAATTAACCAAACAAAAAAAACGATCGATGGGAATAAAACGCCGACGAGCCCCTTCGACATAAACGCGAGCCCAATTCCGACGCCAAGCGCAATTTCGGCAATAATGACGGAAGCGCCCGCTTCTTTTCGTTTCAAAAACGAGCGCAGCGCAAAAAAAGCGAGCGTCAATGAGAACGACAGGAGCCCATCGGTAATATTCACGCGCGCAAGAACGAACGGAAGGGGCGCCGATAAATAAAAGAGCGCCGCCCACCAACCGACGGTGCCTCCGAGTCCTACGATCAGCAACACCACGGTGCCCAGCGCCGCCAATCGCGTGGGCAGGCGGAACGCATAGGGCGTTTCCCCCAGCAGCTTCGCCGACGCCGCGTTCAACCAATACAGCAGGGGCGGTTTTTCAAAATAAAGTTGACCGTTTAATCGAGGCGTCAAATAATCGCCGCTGACCAACATTTCCCGGGAAATTTCTGCGTAACGGGTTTCATCGGGATCAAACAACCACGACCCAGACCTCTCAAGAAACATCAGCGCAATGAAAAGGCCGACGAATATAATGAGGATGCGTTTATGTACCATAGCGAAAATTGCTTTCTATCAGATTTAAACGAAAAGCGTATTCAACAGCTATAATGCCGGCCGAACATGAAAGAAACCACTTCCACTATAAAATCATTCCTTTCTTCCATCGATCCGTTCCGCGGTTTACCGATGACAGAACTGGATCGGCTAACGTCAATCACGCAAGAAATCAAACATTCGAAAGGCGAAACCGTTTTCAGCGAAGGCGATGACGCGACCAGCGTTTGGGTGCTTTTCCAAGGCCGGCTCGAAATTTACAAATATACGTCCGACGGAAAACCGCGCGCGATCGAAGTGATCAACCCGAAAGAATTGTACGGCACGTTGTGCCGGCTTGGCGGCGAAGGCCGTTCGTATCCTTGCACGGCGGTGGCTTCCGTGGATTCCATTTCGTTTCGCATCGCCGACAGCGTTTTCCTCGACATGTTTCGCAAGAACCCCTCGATGGTGACCGGCGTCTGCGCGCTGTGCAGCAATCGGCTCAACATGATGCAGGAACTGTCCTGCTCAAGTCAAGAACCGGTCGAAAAAAGAATCGTGCGCACGTTGTTTCAACTATCGCGCACGCACGGCCACGTTCTTCCCTACACCAAACGTCAAATCGGCGAACTTTCAGCGACCACCGTTGAAACGACGATCCGCACGTTGAGCCGTTTTCAGAAGAGGAAATGGATCGCGTCCTCACGCGGCGAAATTCAATTGAAAGAAGTCGAAAAACTACAAGCGCTGCTCGACGCTTAACGGCCCGTCCGCGGCCGATAATGCCGCCACGCATAGGCGATCATGACGCCGATCATCAACAACGGCACGAACACGATCAACACGATGCTCCAGTAATACCCTTCAATAAGCCCGCGATTCCCCCCTGACCTCAACGCTTCGCGACATAATGCGCACATGCTCATGGAAACACCAACGGCAAATGCCATACCAAGTCCGGGAACAAAACCGCAATGAAAAAGATAGCGAGGAGAACCGGGATACCGGGCAACAACCACACAATGCGTCGATCGTATTTCATGTGCATGAAATGCAACATAATCATCAATGATTTACCGAACGTGGTGCCGGCCATGAGAATGACGCCGGCCGCTTTCGGAATGCCGAGCATGACGATGCCGATCTCGATCAACGTCAGCGCAAGGAGCCAGATGTAAACGCTTAGAGCAAGCATAAGAACGCGAACAACACGACCCACACAATGTCGACAAAATGCCAATAAAGCCCGGCGCTTTCCACGCGCACGAAATTTTTCGACGAAAATGCGCCTCGCTGCATTTTTACGAACAGATAAAACATGAGAATCACCCCCGACAACACATGCAACCCGTGGAAACCGGTGATCAAATAATAAGAGGAACCGAACAAACCGGATGAAATCGTGAACCCTTCTCGAATCATATGCACGTAATCGGTAACTTTGATTCCTAGAAATAAAAGACCCAGCAATGCGGTCCACAAAAGTTTTGCGGCGGCTTTAGCCTCCTTGCCGTGTTGAATCGCATGAACCGCTTGGGCCATCGTGAAACTCGACGTAAGCAACACAACCGTGTTTAAGGTCAGCAACGGAACGTTGAGAATGGTCCAAGGATCGGGCCAAGCGGGACTCCCCAGACGCAATACGATGTAACTGCCGATGAGTCCGGTAAAAAACATGATCTCCGACGCGAGAAACACCCACATTCCGAATTTCCCGGGCGGCATCTCCGGAATGACGCCGGGTTCGGCGTGATCTAAAACAGCATGCATCATATTCACTCTCCCCTAGCTTTTTCCCAGCGACGTGCCGCGCGGATCGGTCTGCATGAGCCAATCGTCGTCGGCAAGGGCCGGAACGCTGAATTCATGCGGTCCACAATACACGGTGGGCGTTGCGTCGAAATTATGGGGAGGCGGCGGAGAACTGGTCGTCCATGCCAGGCTGCCGGCTTGCCACGGATTCCCAACCGTGACCGCCCCCCAAAATCGCGAGTAAATAAAGTTGATCAAGAAAAGAAATTGAGCTGTCACCAAGCAGAACGCGGACCAAAACAAAATCGGCTGCATGTATTGAATCGGCTTGAGAAAATCATACGTCGAAGGGTCGGCCAATCGCCGCATGTGACCATGCAGGCCGGTGATCATCATCGTCGCGAAAAGAACATTGAGACTCACGAAGCTGGTCCAGAAGTGGATTTTCCCGAGTGTCTCGTTCATCCGCCGGCCGAACATTTTTGGAAACCAAAAATAAACGAGCGCGTAGATGCCGAGCAAAACGCTTGCGGCCAACGTGAAATGGAAATGACCGACCACAAAATACGTGTCGTGGATGTACACATCGAACGCCTGCATCGCGTTAAACAGACCGGTCAAACCGCCGATCGTAAACACGAAGACCACGCCGAGAGCGAACAGCATCGGAGTCGGAAAACTCAATGAACCCCGCCACAATGTGGCAAGCCAATTCAGAAAGAAAACGGCTGTCGGCACGCTGACCAAAACGGTCAACACCATAAACATTTTCCCGACCAACGGATTCATACCGGCCGTGAACATATGATGCCCCCACACGAGACCGCTCAATGTGGTGACGGCCAGCATCGAAATCACGGTAGCCGTGTACCCGAACGCGGGCTTGCGAGAGAAAATCGACAAAAAGTCGGCGACCATTCCCCATACGGGCAAGATCAGAATGTATACCTCCGGATGACCGAACCCCCAAAACAAATGTTGATAAAGCAGCACTTGTCCGCCCGTGTGCGGCGCGAGCGGACCCGCGGTGAAAAAACAGGTGCCTAGACGGCGATCACACAGCACCATGAAAAGAGCGGCCGCCACGAGCGGAAGCCAAAGTGTGTTCAGCACCGCGCTGTAAAAAAGTCCCCATAAAGTGAGCGGCAGCCGACGTAAGCTAAGTCCACTCGCACGCAATTGCAAAATCGTCGTAATGTAATTGATGCCGCCCATCATGATCGACACCGCATCGAGCGCTAAGCCGAGAATAAAAAGGTCTTGTCCCCATCCGGGCGTAACTTTGGTGCTCGATGACAATGGCGCATATACGGTCCACCCGGTGCCGGCCCCGCCGCCCGGAACAAAAAATGACACCAACAACACGGCGCTGCCTAAAAATAAGAACCAATAGGACAGCATGTTAACGGTTGGGAACGCCATGTCTCGTGCGCCGACCTCGAGTGGAACCAAATAGTTGCCAAACGTGCCGATCAGAATCGGCGTAACCGCGAAAAACACCATGATCGTTCCGTGATTCGTAAACAACATCGTGTAAATTTCAGGCGTCACTGCCCCGCCCGATTCGCGAAAAATCAACCGGCCGATGAACGGAACCGGCTGCCACGGATGCGCCACTTGCCAACGAATGAGCAAGGCCATGAGTCCGCCCATGCCGAGGAAAAAAAGCCCGTTCAGCAAATATTGGACCGCAACAACTTTATGATCGGTTGAAAAAATATAACGGCGAACGAACGTCATCATGACTCCTTTTTTATCGACCAATCCCAGGCCCACTGCGGCGCAGGCGAATCGGCAGACTCTTTAAGTTTTTCAACCATCCATCGTTGGAACTGATCATCGGATTCGACCACGAACGCGCCTTTCATACGGTAATGACCGAGCCCGCAATGCTGCGCGCACGCGATATTGAAATCGCCGACCGTTTCAGGCTGGAAATAAAGAGTCGTCACCATGCCGGGGATCGCGTCTTGCTTGATGCGCAGATTCGGCAGGAAGAAACTATGGATCACGTCGCGCGAGGTAAGTTGCACGATGACCGGCTTCCCCACCGGCACGTGAAGGTCGTTCATCGTCACGACATCGTCCGCTGTGCCGAAAAGATGGTCGGCGCCCGCATAACGCACGTTCCACGCGAATTGTTCGGGCATCACTTCAACGAGCAACGCGTCGTTGACCGACGGAGGCCGGCCGAACATCGCCTCCCACACCAGATGGTCGTGATATGCAAGATTCAAATCGAGCGCGATAAAAACAAGAGCGGCCAGCGTCAACGTGAGCAGGTGCGAACCGCGGTTGTCGCCGTGGGTGTAAAAAGCACTATGACCGTGACGACGGCGGTACCGAATAATAAAGAACAACAGAATCGCGACGATCACCAAACCCGTCGCGCCGGTCCAAACGGTGGCCAACCAAAACAATCGATCGATCTTCTCGGCCACCGACGAAATCCCCAACGGAAACCATTGTGCCAACGAATCCCCCCATCAACTTTCAGTTTCGAATCGGACTGAAAATAACATGGGTTTCGCGCGCCGAATATGACCGCCGTCATATTCACCGATATGACGCTGATCATAAACAGATCGCAGGAAAACGGATAAGAAGGAGCATCAACATTTTTTTGAAGGAGAATCGATATGGCCAACGGCTCTAGATTTCGAGAACTGCAAGCGCAACAAATTATGACCCGTCACGTCGAATCGGTATCCACCGAAGATCCGATTCAATACGTGGTGCATTTGTTCAATGAAAACAACATCAGCGCGGCGGCCGTGCTGGACGGCGAAGGGACGCCGATTGGCGTGATAACGAAAACCGATATTGTCCGCTACGAAGAGGAGCGGCAAATGGGCACGAACGGCGAAGACACGGTCAAAGATTGGATGACGCCGGTTATCTTCAGTGTGAAACCGGATATTTCAATGAAGGAAATCGCGCGCCGAATGGTTCGTTACGGCATCCATCATATTTTCGTTCGGGGCCGAAACGGCGAGCGGCTCATGGGGATCGTCAGCAGCTTTGACGTGTTGCGGCACATTGCGTTGCCCGGAGCTTGACTATGTCGAATACAATAAAGTTTAACCAAACCGTCGGAAAAGTCGCCGGCGCCATTTACAGCGATATTGCGGAAAAATTCCCGTTCCCCCCGCTGATGCTGGTGCCGGCGGTGACATTTAAAGTACGGAAGGTGTTGGAACAGATCACCGACCCCGAACTATTGAACGAAGAACAAAAAGAGGAATTGGCCAAAGAAATTCAAATCTCAATCGTTCCCATGCTATTTTCATATGACGTGGATGCAGAAATCATCGAACAACTGACGCCGGCTATAAAAGCGGCGGCTTTTCGTGCATTAATATAAAGGAGATGTTTATGAAGAAACGATTCTTGGCCGCTGCACTGCTTCTTCTGCCGGCGTTCGCAAGCTCCGATCAAGTTGCGCTCTCACCGGAAAGCAAAATATGGCTCGTAGGAGATTCATCGTTGCATGCATTTTCGAGCACCGCAAACAACGTCGAATTCACGGCGACGTTCGATCCGGCCGCCCCCACCGGCACATTGTTTGAGAAATTAAGGAACGGCAAATTGAAAACGCTGGATGTGTCGATTCCGGTCAAGGAAATGCGGTCCGGCAAAGGCGGGCTCGACAAAAACATGCAAGCGGCGCTGAAAGCCGAACAAAATACATCGATCCGGTTTCATTTGCAAAACTATGAGACGTCGACCGATTCAAATACCGCGCAAGGATTCGTTCTCAATGCGGTCGGAGATTTGGAAGTGGCCGGCGTTACGAAGAAAATCAGTATCAACGCGAACGTGACGCCCGACGGCCAAGGCGTGCACATCGACGGAACCAAGGACGTATTGATGACCGACCATGGCGTAAAACCGCCGCGCATTCTCATGATCAAGACTGAGAACCGCGTGGTTGTTCACTTTGATTTAAAGTTGGGGAGCCTCGATGGCAAGAATGTCGTCGATCAAAAAGGAACGGCGGTCGGCGCCGCGAAGCCATAACCGGCGCATGTTGTATTCGGCAAAACCGCCCTTCACCTGTTCGCCGGTTTTCAGATACACGGTTACATTCATGCCGCGCGTGAGATGAGATAACGCATTCTCGAGCTTATTGCCGCTGTAAATACCGGGGCCGGTCGGAATGGGAATGGATGTTTCCATTGTTCCGGCCGGTCCTTTTTGCTCCTTCCGCAACGCCACGACTTGGTCGGAAAAATCCATGATATTTGGGAAGGTCTTCGAAAACGAACGGATTTGATCAATCGTTTTTGCCGAGTCCGTCGGCGGCACATTCAACAAATCGGTCAGAGTTTTTAGATACGGTCCATTTCCAGAGCGTAATTCCAACCTAATTCCCTCATATCCCATCACGACGAATTCCTTGATTCGCAGGCTCTGATCGTCAATCGCTGCGGCGGAGAAACCGGCTCCGACGAGAAAAAATATCAAAGAAATTCCCAGACGCTTTAAACGGATTGATTTCATAGAGTGAATCGTAACAAACGCGCCGAAAAATCCCTAATCGTATGACCCCCGTCATACTGGCTCTTTCGCAATTCGGGTACATAAGGCGTAGGGAACGACGCTTTTTAAATAAAAAACTACGGAGGAGAATATGGACACAGCAATGAGAAGGTGGGCAGTAACTATCGCAGCCATCGGCCTATGGTCGTACGGTTACGGTATGGGACATGAGATCGTCAACACCGAGAACTTCAACATGAACATCGGTGGCCGCATCCAAGAAGTGGCGTATGGACAATTGGTTCATGATCCGGTACCGGACAAAGACAACGCGCGCGTTTATCTGTTCTTGAAACAGGCGCGCCTCAACATCAACGGCACCGTCGACGGTGTGAAGTACAACACCGAATGGGTGGGCGCCGCCGAAGACATCAACGGTTCGAACAACGGACTCACGCTTCTCGACTTCTCGTTCGACGTTCCGTTCTTCAAAACCGAATCGACGTGGTTTAAAGTCGGACAGTTCAAAGTGCCTTACGGCCGGGAAAGCCTGAACGATGAAGCCCAGTTCCAATTGGTCGATAACTCGGTCGACTTCAAGGCCTTCAATCTGGGCCGCGACGTCGGTGCCGCGTTGCACACGTATCAAGGGAAGTTCGCCGGAACTTTCGGCGTGTTCACCGGAGGAGCGCGCGACGTTCCATTGCGGTTCTTGCCTGAACGATTGGGCGTTCCGATGATCGTAGCGCGCGTCGGCTTAAACGATGGTTTAGATAAAGATATCTACACTGTCGCGCAAAATGACCTGCATCCAACCCGCACCACATTCGCGACGTACATCAATGGTATGTATATGAAAGACACGCGCATCGGACACTCGACGGTTCTTCAATCGCGCACGTCGGAGAAATCGCTGATGATGAACACGAACTGGAATCCGTATCTGCCTCGCACACCGTACGACAAAGGTTCGTTTTGGCAAACGGGCTGGGACGCCGCCGTTCGCGGACCGATCGGAAACAAATCGGCCTGGACCGCCGAAGCCGAAGCGAATTATTCGTCGTACGAAAATAAATATGGAGCGCTGCAAATGTCGGGCGCCCGCGTTCAAACCGGTATTCTTGTGAACAAATTCGAAGCGACGCTGCGTTACGCGTTTTTGAATTTGGACAACAAGATGTCGAAGACGGGCGTTCGGATCGCGCCGGAAGGCCGTCCGATCCAAGAAATCACGCCGGCGTTCAGCTACTACATCAAAGGACACGACCATAAGATCGTGCTGGACTTTCCGATCTTGATCGACGTGCCGGTATTCATCGAAAACGCGGCCGGATTGTATGTGTCGACCGAACAACCGGACCAAGCGAGCGTGATCGTGCCCGCCACCGGACGCACGGAAACTCAAACGGTGCCGGAAGCGCGATTGATGTATCAACTGGCGTTCTGAGAAATATGAAACTTTGGCCTCTGGCCATGTTGCTGGCGTTCGTTGGCCGGCCCACCTTCGGGTGGGCCGGCCAGTCCGCCGGCGATATTCAAGTGACGATCTCAAACGGACCCCACGGATTGCACACGATCGATGGAGAGTTCTCGGTGTCCGCATCGAGTCAAAATGTTTGGGATGTATTAACTGATTATGACCATATGACGACATTCGTCTCGAGCATCAAATCAAGCCGCACAATTCGCCAAACGTCCGAAAGCGCGTTGATTGAACAAACGATGATCGGCTCCGCCGGATTCTTTCAGAAACGAATCAACGTGTTGCTTGACGTTCGAGAAAACCCGTTTAAGGAAATCACATTTGAAGACTTATCCAAGAGATCGTTTCGGTCCTACAAAGGTACCTGGAAGCTCACGGATCTCGGCAACACCGTGCGTGTGCGTTACCACCTGGATTCGGTGCCCGATTTCTTCGCGCCGGATTTCATCGCGGCCGGCGCGTTTAAGAAAAACGTAATGTCGCTGCTGAAAGAAGTCAGCGCTGAGATTGACCGACGCTCAACAACCCGTTGATCTCGCCGCGCCACTTCTGAGGATCTTTTTCGGTGTATCCCAAGTGAGAAAAGCGAATGTCCCCTTTTTTGTCGATGATGAACGAGGACGGCATCGCTTCGATGTCATAGGCGGCGACTACGGTGGACCCGGGATCCAACAGAATTTTCATCGCATCCGGTTTCGATTTCAATTTGGCGAGAAACTTATCGACCACGTCCCGTTTTTTGTCGATATTGATCGCGAGAACGCGAACCCCCTTCGCTTTATATTCGTCGGCGAGGTCGCTCAACTGTGGAAACTCCTGATTGCACGGCGGGCACCACGTCGCCCAAAAGTTCACGAAAACGATTTCCTTCCCCTTTGAATCGGCCAACGACACATCAGCGCCGTTTATATCCTTCAGCGTAAACGCGGGCGCCGGCTTATTGATGGACGCCGCTTGAGCGACCGTACAAACCGACAGGACCGCAGCGGCCAAAATAATTTTCATTCGCACCATGATTGAACACCTTCCTCCGCGAGCATCGCTCGCGCGTTTTTTCCATTCAAAATCGCATATGTCGACAAAAATCCGGCTTCCGAACATGTATCGGCGGCCACGGTGACCGAATGCAGAGCATCTGCGACGGGCCATCCGGTCCGCGGGTCTAAAATATGAACATAACGTTTGCCGTCGATCATCACGAAGCGCTTCGAATCGCCACTGGTAGCCAAAGCGCCGCAGCGAAGCGGAATCATTTTCATTGTGTCGGCGCCTGAAGTTGATGATTCGATGCCGACAAACCACGGCAACCCGTTCGCGCGAGGTCGTGCAACGGCCACGTCGCCTCCGAAATTCACGAGCACGGGCACCTGCGATCGCTCACCGATCAGCCGCAACGCACGATCGACCGCGTACTCTTTGCCGATACCGCCGAAATCGATTTCCATATCGGGTAACAATTGCAGCATCGGCCGGCGCCACGTCGCTTTTTTCAAACCGACCATCGGCAACAAACGAGCGATCAACGGGCGATCGGGAACATGTTCACGCCCGTCAAACGTCCACGCGCGGCGCAAAATACCCGACGTAATGTCGAAAAGCCCGCCGCTTAACGTGAAACAACGATCGGCGTAGTCGAGTAAATTCGCGGTTTCATCGTCGACGGAAACCGGCGCGCCGGCGCTCGTGTTGATCCGGTTCACGATGCCTGAGTCCGCGTACCGGCTGAACTTCTTTTCGATGCGCCACGCCTCTTCAGCGGCGATATCAGCGAGTTCGCGGGCGGTCGCCAAGTCCGCGGTATCGATCAACACTTCGCACGGGCAATTCATCGCGGTGAAACGACCGACGAGCACATCGTCACGTTTAAACAACCGAACCGGAGAAAACCGGCCGACGAGCATTAGTGGAAGCGATATTGGACTTGGGCGATCGTCGCCTTTAAATCCGGGTACAAATCCAATCCTTTTTGGATTCCGATGGCCGAATCGGGATGACTGTCGCCCACCTGCGTGTAATATTCAAAACGCAGGATCAATTCCGAATTGTTTTCCATGACCCATCCCCACTTCAGCCCATAGGTGAGTCCGTGAAATTTCGCCAACCGATAATCGGCGCTCGCCTGTTGCGGCAAGGGGTCACCGTTGACGAGGAACGTGTGAAAGAAGTCGGCTTGCGTCTGAGAATAAAACCGGAAACGCGGCTCGAAATACTGGCGCTGCGAAACTTTCCAGTTGTAGTTCACATCCACCGTGTGCGACTTCACGCCCCAATCATCGAAAAAATAACGATACGAAGCACTGACCACGTCGCGTTTCAAATGATACCGCGTGAGCCAGTAGATCGCGTGTTTCAACCGATTGTCCGGGCGATCCTCGTAAATATTGTCGACGGTCGCGCCGGTGACGGGATCGATGCGGCTCAGCAATTTATAAGGATCGTTCAAATAACCGCTTGCGTGACTCAACGAGTAATTGAGTTGCATGATCATGCGGCGATTCACCACTTGTGTAACGCCGAGAATACCGTCCAGCACGGTTTTGTTGTCGCTCGATCCCTGCCGCGGTTGAGTGGCACCGGCGGGCGCCATCGACGCGAACGGCGTCGGAATTTTTCCGACCGGCGAAACCTGATCTAATTCGGTTGAAAGTCCGAGCATAACGGTCGTGTTTTTCTCATTGAAATCATGCGCGAGTTGCGCGCTACCGCCGAAGGACAAGAAATCGAACTCTTTGGATCCATTCAAACCGAGCGTGAGATTCGTCATCCGGCTCAACGGTTGTTTCCAGGAACCGTTGACGGCCACGCGCGTGTCGTGGAACGTATCGTCCAACGGAATGTCGCCGGCCTGAACCGTGTAACTGCCGTGGCCCGAGGGGCGCGTGTAGGTTTGGGGCGTGTTCGTCGCGGTGATGCCGGTCGGAGTGGCGCCGGTCAAAGCGTCGAGTGTAATTTTCAAACTGGCCTCGCGGCCCTCGTTGAATTGTTTGCGCAATTCGATCACCGGTTCGATCGCCGAAACACGGCCGTCGGATTCCGAGTAATAAAGCACCGATGCGTCGAGCCCCCAAAGATCCAGCGACGTTGCATGCGCGGCCGGCACCGTGCCCAGCAGCGCGCAAGTGGCGGACGACAACGCGCGTTTTAAATTTTTGTTTTCGTTAGTTGCAGCCACAGCCGCCTCCTCCGAACGAGCGTCCGCCGCTGGACCCCTCGATGCTGAAATAAATGTGATCGTCGAACGCGGACTGAATCGGATTCGGATCCACGGCCATGGCACGCTCGGCCAAAAGTTCACGCTCCCACGGATGCACGCCCATCGTCGCACAACCGCTGAACGCGGACGCGGCGATCAGCAACAAAAAACCATAACCCCACCGATTCATGTATCGCTCCTTCATTGTCGTTCGGGCGCCCACAGCGCCACCAAATTCTGCGCGCGGTCTCGAAACCATTGATACGAACCGCGATTCTTTCCCAAATCGATACGCTCGCCGACCAACGTGCCGCCGAGCTCGCATACGCGCGACGCATAAGCATCGATATTATCGACGGTAAAATAAATGACCGGCGCGGCCGCCGCGCGCGTTGAGTCGGCGGTCTGTCGCAAGCCCCCGATCAATTCTTCACCGGCTTGAATCGCCCAATAATCCGACAAACGATCGTCGCCCAGCCGAAGAAACTTCCAGTCGAACAATCCTTCATAAAACGATCGCGCATCAATGGTATCAGTGGCCGGTAAATCAAACCAATATGTTTTACCGATCATGTTTTTCAGATTCATAATACAATCAAAACGTATTTATTATTTCTATGACCGCTGTCATAGTGTATTGAATTCTTTTTTGGTTTCATTTCAAAGGTAATCATTGATGAGGTGTCAATCATGTCGGTTATTTGTTTCTTTGAGGTAGCGCCGGGCGAACGCGCGACCTTAAAAAAGTTTAAGCCCAAAGGGTTTACCGTGCGGCTTTACGCGGAACGATTGGAGGAAGCCGAGACCTCCGCTTATCGCGACGCCGACATCGTTTCGGTGTTCATCTATTCGCATATCGGCGCGGACACGTTGAAAAAGTCTCCGCGGCTGAAATTGATCGCCACACGGTCGACGGGTTTCGATCACATCGATGTCGATGCCTGCAGGAAACGCGGCGTATTGATCGCCAACGTGCCGTTCTACGGCGAAAATACGGTGGCCGAGCACACGTTCGCGCTGATGCTCGCATTGTCGCGCAAAGTGCATCAAGCCTATTTCCGAACGATCCGCGGCGATTTTTCATTCGAAGGCCTACAAGGATTCGATTTGAAAGACAAAACGCTCGGGATTATCGGCACCGGACACATTGGGCTCCACGCAATTCGCATCGCGAAAGGATTCGGCATGAACGTGATCGCCTACGATGTGGTGAGAAATAATTTCATGGCTGAAACGCTCGGGTTCAGGTACGTGTCATTCGAAGAATTACTGGGAACCTCGGACATCATCAGCCTGCACGCGCCGTACCGAAAAGAAACGCATCACATGATCAACAAAAACAACATCGGCAAAATTAAAAAAGGCGCATTATTGATCAACACCGCGCGCGGCGCGCTCGTCGAGACCGAAGCGCTCGCGTTGGCGCTCGACAAAGGAATTCTCGTCGGAGCGGGGCTCGACGTGCTCGAAGGCGAGGAGTTGATTAAAGAAGAACGGCAGATTCTGTCGAAAAATTACTCGATCGAAAATCTGAAGACGCAGTTGCAAAACCACATCTTGCTCAATCGCGAGAACGTGGTGATTACGCCGCACATCGCGTTCAACTCAAAGGAAGCGTTCATGCGGATTCTCGAGACGTCGATCAACAACATCAACTCGTATTTGGCCGGACGGCCGGAAAACGTGGTAAAAACGACAAAATGATTTATGCAAACGAAAATGGCGCCGCATCATACGCGCGACAGGCATCTGTACGCGGTCCTCGGGTTCCTGCTCGGGCTCGGCGCGCCGCTCGGTTGGCTCATATGGCGATCGTTGTTCGCGCAAAGCGAATGGTTGCGCAGTGAATTAAGCCAATTCGGCTTGCTATACGCGTATATGACGGTCGGCACCGTTCTCGGATTCACGCTTTTCGGATATTTCCTCGGCCGACGCAGCGATATCGTCGAAGATCAATCGGAAACGGTCAGTGAACGCCTGGTCGAAGCGAACCAATTGGCGATGACGGACGCGTTGACCAACATTTACAACGCACGTTATCTGCACAATCAACTTTCGATCGAAACCGAAGCGACCAAACGTTACAAATCGCAATTAACCTGCATCATGCTCGACATCGACGACTTTAAAACGATAAACGACCGGTACGGACATCCGTGCGGCGACATCATCCTGTCCACGCTCGCAAAAATTCTTCAACAAAACACGCGCCGCGTCGATATCGTCGGAAGACTCGGCGGCGAAGAATTTTTAGCGATCATGCCCCACACGCCGCCCGACTTAGCTGTTGCGATCGCCGAACGCATTCGTCAAGCGATCAAGAGCTGGTCGTTCAAGATCGACGGCATGGAGGTTTCGGTGACGGTCAGCATCGGCGTCGCGTCGTTCCCTTTGCCCGGCATCAAGGATAAAGCAAGTTTGCTGAAAGCCACCGATGATGCACTTTACGAAGCAAAACGATCCGGCAAAAACCGGACGGTTCTATGGAGAAAATCAGAATGAATGTCGAATCCTTCACAAAATTACTTCAGCTATCAATTTCCCCGATCGGTCTTATTTCGGGAGCCGGCCTTTTATTGTTGTCCATCACGAACAGGCTCGGACGTTCCATCGACCGCTCACGGCATTTGACGGTGGAACGGGAGAACATGGACGCCGAAAAACGTTCGGGCACGGCCGAGCAGATAAAAGTTCTGATGAAACGGTCGCAATTGCTCCGAAATTCGGTGTTCTTTATGGGATTCAGCGTATTCTTATCGACGCTGATGATTGTCGGCCTTTTCTTGCGGCTGTTCTTGAATTGGTCAGATGAGGCGCTCGTGCTCGCGTGCCTTTTCTTGAGCATTCTCTGCATTTGCGTGTCGATGATTTACTTCTTATTGGATGTGTCGCTCGCGTTGAAAGCGTTGACCGTCGAACTAGATCTTAACGACCTCGACTGAACAATGCGCGCGCGCGGCGACCGACATCGAGACGCCGCCGATAAAAAACCTTTTTAAATGAGTGATGTCGCGCGCACCGACAAAAATGCAGTCCGCACGCCACGCGTTCGCTTGCCGCACGAGCGTCAAGCCCGGATCTCCTTTGCGAACGGTGCCCAAAAGAAATTCCGTTTGATCGGGCCAATTTCGTTCGGCCACCGCGCGAACCAATGCATTCGACTTCTTTGACCCATCGACGCCGATAAGAATTCTCAAACGACAGTCGTAAGCGGACCGGCTCGAGCGGCCCACGCGAACGGAACATGCGGCTTGCGCCAAAACCATTTGTGAAACGCTGCCGAGAAAACGTCCGAGTTTCGAATGGCCGCGCGCGCCGACCACCAACAAATCAGGTTTCCAAGCGTCGGCGCGTTTAACGAGCGCCCATGCCGGAGAATCGGCAACCGCCTCGGAAACGATGGTCCACCGCGGAAACAGCGATGCGAGCTGTCGGCTCGCGCGCTTTGCGATGAGGTCGGCTCGTTTCAACTTCTTTTCGGCGGCGGCCCGCGCTTGATGAATCGAATGGAGCATCGGCGCCGGGATTTTATCGACCGTTCCGGTCGGCAAAAAAACGTCGGCCACCGATAGGACCAAGACCTGCGCCCGATCGGGCAAGCCGGCGTTTTTCAAATCTCGCATTGCC
>CAYXDS010000005.1:0-29685 GCA_964463805.1 uncultured Elusimicrobia bacterium
ATTTGACTCAAGCTGCTGCCCCATCCCCCCCGCTTTCGCCACATTTTTCCAATGAGGAATTTTCAAATACCGCGCCAAATCATTGCACGTTCCGACGGGAACGATGCCGAGCGTCATTTTATCCAGAGCATTGAGTTCCACCATCGCTTGCACGACGCGACTGAGCGTGCCGTCGCCACCCCAGACCGCGATTTTTCGATGACCTTCGTTGAAGGCCCATAAAACGATCGTTTCCAGATGGGTCGGATGACTGACGCGTTCCACCCACATGCAACGAAGCGCCGGATTTTTAGAGATGAATCGAGCGACCGCGGATCTTTTGTGGCTGTTGGGATTGAGAATGTGAAAGAAATCTTTGAACATCAGGACCGGAAACGGCGATACGCTCGTTCCACTTCTTCCCACACCAGTTGCGGCCGCTCGGAGAGAACGGTATCGAGCAACTCGCCTCCGTCATAACTCCACGCGGCGACGTGCGTAACCCCTTGCTTCACCGCCGCTTCGACCGCGTGGCCGATTTCATGCTCGGTGCCGCTCGGCAGCCGCATCGCTTGAATCCACACTTGCGACCCTTTCTTATTCGCGACCGCATGCTCAACGACGTATTTGGAAAATTCTTCCATATGCGGTTTGACGTCGCGTTTCGAACGCCACCGCCAATAAGGGTCGCATCCAAAAATATCCAAGTCAGGAAGCGCGGCCGCGCCTTTCCATAATTGATCGTATTCGGCATGCCCTTTAAACGCATACAAACAAAGCGCATTTTTAAGACCTTTCGATTTGGCGAAACCCATCGCATCGTTGAGAAAAGAGCGCATTGTCTCGCGCCGGAACTCACGCACTTGATCGTTCAAACGATCCGGCAATTTCACGGCGCCATATTTTCGCTTGAATAATTCATGGCATTGTTCGCAAAAACACGAAAAAACGCCTTCCCACTCCGACTCAAAATCGAACGCCACATGCGGCTCGTCCCAAAAAATCACTTGGCCGCCCATATCACGCACGCTCAAAACCCATTCTTTCACGTAAGAACGGAACTCGGCACGGTTCGGACAGGCGGCCGGAACGAATCGACCATCGGACATGATCTGCCACGACTTCCTGTGATCAAGTAAAAATTGTGAAGAAGCCTCTCCGCCAAACACGCCGCCGAGCCCCCACGGATCTACCCACACCTCGAGACCGGCTTTACGCGAGTCGGCGAACAACCGCGCCAACACCGCCTTGTGATACGTCAAATCGGTTTCATTGACCGTGTGAACGATGTAATCGCAACTGGTCGCGATGCGCTTAAAGTCCTCGCGTGCATGCGAAGGAAAACGATTGCCAAAATAGGAAACGCCGAATTTCGTCATCGGTAGTTCGTGAATTGCAGCGGCACGCCGTAATCTTTCGATTTCAGAAGCGCGATCGTTTCTTGAAGCGTGTCGCGTGACTTCGATGTCACACGAAGCTGATCGCCTTGAATCGCTGCGGTCACTTTTATCTTCGCGGACTTTATGTCGGCGACCATTAATTTCGCCTTATCGGAAGCGATGCCTTGCGTGATCTTAACGAGCTGACGAACCGTTTGCCCGAGAGCGGTTTCCAGCTTTTGAAAATCGAGCGCTTTCTGATCGATCCCCTTTTTCGCGATGCGCGAGCGCAAAATATCGACCACGCTTTTCAGCTTGCCTTCGTCATCGGAAACGATCGTAATCTGCGCGGCTTTCTTATCGAGCGTAAACTTCGAGATGCTGCCGCGAAAATCAAACCGAACCTCAATCTCCTTGTTCGCGGCATTCACCGCGTCATCCAAAATCTGCATATCCACTTTTGATACCACGTCAAAAGACGACTCGTCGGCCATGGCTCCTCCTAAAAAAATGCCGTCGCCCTGGAATGTCTTAATCCAGGGCCCACTCTAACATTCGGTTCACTTGGATCCTGGATAGAAACATTCCAGGATGACGAATTAACATCCCTTATCCACACCCTTATTCGCCAATTTGTCGGCCAAGCGTTGGTTTTCATTTTCACGCGGCACGTGCGTAAAACGGATCGACCCGAATCGCGCGGCCAAATTTTTAACGTCGGCGAAAAATTTTGCCATTTTTTCCGACTTCACTCTGTATTGTCCGCCCAATTGGCGTACGACCAACTCGCTGTCAAGAAAACATTCGACGTCGGTGGCGCTCAACTCGAGCGCGCATGTGAGCGCGAGAATCAACGCACGATATTCGGCTTCGTTGTTCGTGGTGACGCCGATATACTCGGACAACTCGGCCAACGTCGTGCCTTTGTCGTCCATCACCAACGCTCCGATGCCGGCCGGCCCGGGATTGCCGCGCGATGCACCGTCCGTATACGTAACGATTTTTTTCAATCGATTTCCTCCACCGCATTTTTCAACAATTTCGCGAGCTTCTTCGCATGCGCGTGCGACACGATCACACGCGAACGCACGCGGCCGCGTGGCGGCGCCGAAGGGACGAACCCGAAATCGAGCACCACTTCATCGGCCGACCGATAAACGGTCGTTTGATTGCTGTAAACGCCGGTCTCCAACGCAGGATCCATATCGATCGGAACCGCTGGCGCCGGCGCAACCGCTTCGGGCTTCGGTTGATTTTTCGGATCGATGCGCACTTCTTTAAATTGTCCCATACGCGTATACGTACGGCGGCCGCGTTTAAATTTTTTGGGTTCGGTCATTTCCGGTACCGGAATGGAATCGGTTTCTTCTTCGACATACCAAAATACCAGCGAATCGCGCCGGCGATGCGCTCCGACGCTTTGCCGTCGCCGTAAGGGTTCACGGCGTTGGCGATTTTCGCGTAATAGCGCGGGTCGGTCAAAAGACGCGACGCCTGATCGACGATCTTCTTCTTGTTGGGCCCCACCAGCAAAACGGTTCCCGCGGTGACAGCTTCCGGCCGCTCGGTGACGTCGCGCAGCACGAGCACCGGTTTCCCGAGCGACGGCGCCTCTTCCTGTAATCCGCCGGAATCGGTGACAACAATCGTTGATGCGTCCATCACTTGAACGAGATCGGTGTAATCGATCGGCTCAATCAAATGCAGATTTGGCCGACCTCTCAAAACGCGATGCGCGGGCTGTTTCACGTTCGGATTCGGATGAACCGGATAAATCCACTCGACGTCCGGGAATTTCTTCGACAGCTCCAATACGGCGGCCAACACTTGTTCAAAAGGCTTGCCGAAATTCTCACGCCGATGCGCAGTCATCAATACGAGCCGGCGTTTTTTCCTTTTTATATCGGCCAGAATCTTTTCGACGCGCTTATTAATGAATCGCCGTTTCGTTTTTACGGTATCGAACAACGCATCGATCACGGTATTTCCGGTGATGAAAATATTATTTCGGTTACGATTTTCTTTGAGCAGATTCCGCTCAGATTCATTGGTCGGACAGAAATAAAGCGTGGTCAAAGTATCCGTCAGCTGGCGATTCGCTTCTTCAGGAAAAGGACGGTACAAATCATTCGTACGCAGACCCGCTTCAACGTGACCAACCGGGATTTGTTTGTAATAAGAAGCGAGCGTGCCCGCGAGCGTGGTCGTCGTATCGCCGTGCACGAGCACCATATCGGGTTTGTGTCGATCGAGAATGGGGCCGAGCGCGTCGATTACGCGAACGGTGATGTCGGACAGCGTCTGCTTCGCACGCATCACGTTCAGATCGATATGCGACTTAATATCGAACGCTTTCAACACTTGATCGAGCATGCCGCGATGCTGCGCGCTGACGCCGACCAACACGTTGAAATTTTTTTTCTTCTGCAAATATTTAACGACGGGCGCCATTTTAATGGCCTCCGGCCGTGTGCCAAAAAAACACAAAATAGTTTTGCGACTCAAGCAATCAACCCCTTCGTGCGGCGACGATCGTCATGCTGACCAACGCGAGCGCCAACGTCAATACATATACCAATAATACGGCCTCGCGCTGGGTCCATCCGGCGTCGAGAAGCCGATGATGAAAATGTCCGCGGTCGGGCGAAAACGGGTTTCGCTTTTGCAAAAGCCGCCGGCCGAAAGCGACGGTCATATCGGTGATCGGCACGGCCACGAGAAAAAAAGGAATCAACAACACCGCGAGAATCGTCGTCTTGAACGCGCCGATCACGGCGATGCACGCGACGAGAAAGCCAATACTCAATGCGCCGCCGTCTCCCATAAAAACTTTGGCCGGATAAAAATTATAAACGAGAAAACCAAGCGCTCCGCCGAACAACGCGGCCGCGATAACGCCGGCCAATTTCAACTGCTGCGCAAACAACAACGAATGAGCTCGTTCTTGCACGATTGCCACCGCGAGAAACGATCCGGCCACGATCGCAACGACGCCGGCGGCCATGCCGTCGAGCCCATCGATCAAATTGACCGCGTTGCACAAACCGACAAGCCACAAAATCGTGATGATCTGCATGAACCAAAGCGGGAAATGCGAATACGCTTCCATGCCGGGCACCGATAAACCATAAATTCGGACGCCATAAGTCATCGCCACATAGGCGGCGATGATTTGAAACAAAAACTTCATGCCCGCTTTCATCGGCCGGCGATCATCGACGAGACCGACGATAAATAACAACAGCGCTCCGAACAAAATACCGCACAGCTGTTCGCCGAGGTTCAGCGTAAAAATGATTTTTTTATCGCGGACGATGCCTTGGCTAAACCGAAGCAGCTTCGCAAAGGGTGGAACGAACAACCACAAAGCGGCGATGCCCGACAAAAATCCGGCCATAATGGCGATGCCGCCCCATCGCGGGCGCGGTTGCGTGTGAACTTTCCGAGGATCCGGCTGATCCATCACGCCGTAGCGTGCGGCTAACCACATACTGAACGGCGTCGTGACCAACGCGATCAGCAACGCCGCCCCGAACGCGATCGAATAGAGCCGGATCACGTAGACCCGTTAACGCGCGTGATCCTTATATAGCGGAAACTTCGCGCAGAGCTTTTTCACTTCCGCATGAATTTTCACGAGCGCTTTCGGATCCGACTTCGCATCGAGCGCTTGTGTGATCCAATTCGCGATCATGATCATCTCTTTCTTTTTCATGCCGCGCGTGGTCACCGCCGGCGTTCCGAGGCGGATACCCGACGCGATGAACGGTTTCTGCGGATCGAACGGAATCGCGTTTTTGTTCGTTGTGATGCCGGCTTCACCGAGCACCGCCTCCGCTTCTTTACCGGTAATATTTTTTGGCCGCAAATCGACGAGGAACATATGCGAGTCGGTGCCGCCGGTGACGATGCGCAATCCATTTTTCGCCAGTGCTTCAGCCATCGTCTTCGCATTTTCCTTCACTTGCTTTTGATACACGCGAAACGCGGGCTTCAAAGCCTCGCCGAACGCAATCGCTTTCGCGGCGATCACGTGCATGAGCGGACCGCCTTGATCGCCGGGGAAAATGCAACGATCGATATCGGCCGCGTATTTCTGTTTGCAAAGGATCAACCCGCCGCGCGGACCGCGAAGCGTTTTGTGCGTGGTCGTGGTGACCACGTCGGCATAAGGAACCGGCGAAGGATAAAGACCGGCGACGACCAACCCTGCGTAATGAGCGATGTCGGTCATAAGAATCGCGCCGACGCTGTCGGCGATTTTGCGGAAGCGCGCCCAATCGAACTCGCGCGCGTAAGCCGAAGCGCCGATGCACAACAATTTCGGCTGATGCGCTTTCGCCAAATTCTCAGCCTGCTCGTAATCAATCAACTCGGTTTTTTCGGAAACGCCGAAACCGACCACATTGAAATATTTACCGGAGAAGTTCAGCGGGTGACCGTGCGACAAATGTCCGCCGTGCGCGAGCTGGAGGCCCATGATCGTATCGCCAGGCTGCAGAAACGTCATCAATACGGCGATGTTCGCTTGCGTGCCCGAATGCGCCTGCACGTTCGCATGTTCGGCGCCGAACATTTTCTTCGCACGCTCCATCGCGAGCGTTTCGACGACGTCGACGTTCACGCAGCCGCCGTAATAACGCTTGCCCGGATAACCTTCCGCGTATTTGTTCGTCATCACGGACCCCTGCGTTTCCATCACCGCTTCCGACGTAAAATTTTCCGACGCGATCAGTTCGAGCCCTTCTTGTTGCCGTTTCACTTCGTCGTGGATCGCTTTAAAAACGGCCGGATCTTGTTTTTTAATTTTCTCGTACACGTTCGCTTCTCCTTATTTCAATCGTTCCAAAACTTTTTCCAACTGGCGTTTTATTTTCGCGAGCGCCGCGATATACGCGGCGACCGGCAACCCGTATGGATCTTCCACATCGAACACTTCAATCTTTGGTGCGGTTTCCGGAAACCGGCTGAGCAACACGTTCTTGTGCCGCTGCTCCATCACAAAAATTTTATCGACGCTGTCGACGAGCCCTTGATTCAATCCTTGCGCGTGATGCACGACGCCCGTCACCCCTTCGGCCGCGAGCGCTTGTTGCGCTTCCACCGGAAATCCGATCCCCGGTGTCGGACTCACGCCGGCCGACGCCACGCCCACATTAAGTCCCGCTTCTCGTGCCATCTTCCGAAACAAATGCTCGGCCATCGGACTTCGGCACGTGTTGCCGGTGCATACGAACAGCACGTTCATACTAACCTAATTTCAAAACGCGAATCAGCTCGGCTTTCGAAATCGCGCCTTCGCGGAAAACAGTGAACGGCACATGGGTCGCGTCAATGACCGACGACGCGACGCCGCCCGGACAATCGCCGCCGTCGACGATCACATCTACCTTGTTCATAAAAATCTTTTTCACGTCGGCGGCCCGCGACAACGAATCATGCCCCGACTTGTTCGCGCTCGTGGTCGCGAGCGGCACTTGCACCGCGTTCAACAGCTCGCGCACAAGTCGATGATCGGGCACGCGAACCGCAATGGTCGGCTTCCCACGCGATGCGTTCAACGCGAACTGCGACGTTTTCAAAACCAGCGTGAGCGGCCCCGGCCAATATTCGTCGATTAACACGGCCGTTTCCGCGGGCACGTCTTTCGCAACGAGCGGCAATTGATGCGCGTGCGCGAGCAACACGGGCAATGGTTTCGAATAACTTCGCCCTTTCAAACGGTAAATCTTTTCGATGCCGTCGTGACTGAACGCATTGCATCCGACGCCATAGACGGTATCGGTCGGGAACACGATCACGCCGCCGCGCTGAATCGTCTGCTCACAAACGCGCAGCGCCTGCTTCGTAAACCGCACGCCACGAATCTTAATTACTTTCGTTTTTATGTGCGGTACCCGGCGTTGATGCCCACGTATTGACCGGTGAAGTCGCAGGTCTTGTAATGCGACCACTGTTTTCCCAAACCGAGATTGATCCGAATCACGATCTGCTTCTTTTGCAGATAACGAATCGCGTCTGGTTCCGAAAACGGCAGTTCAACGCCACCCTTGCAGACGAGCATGTCGCCAAGCCAAATGCGCACCTTCGATGGATCAAACTTGACGCCCGACCGTCCCATCGCGGCCAATATGCGACCCCAATTCGGATCGGCGCCGTGACACGCGGTCTTCACCAGCGGAGACGATGCGACGACCGACGCCATCTGTCGCGCCGACGATTCGCTGCGCGCTTCATCGACAAAAATCTGTACGAGCCGCGACGCCCCTTCGCCGTCCATCGCAATCGCGGTGGTAAGCTTTTCACAAACTTCATGCAGAGCGGAACGGAACGTTTTATACGCCGGATCGGTCGTTGACTTTATTTCCGGCGCGCCGGACGCGCCGTTCGCGAGCAACGAAACAAAATCATTGGTCGACGTATCACCGTCGACGCTCACGCAATTGAACGTCTTGTCCGCCACCCATTCGAGCGCGCGCTGCATGAGTGGCGACTTAATGTTCGCGTCCGTCAAAATGAAAACAAGCATCGTCGCATGGAGCTCGCCGCGCGGCCCACGCAAATCCGGATGAATCATGCCCGACCCTTTCGCGCACGCCCACATACGCGTGGTCACGCCGTGCGATTGAAAAGACGTTTCGGCGATCTTCGCAACGGTGTCCGTAGTCATGATCGCTTCGGCGGCCAAATGCCCCTCGCGGACATTGTTAGCGGCGCCCGATTTCACGAGCTCCATCATCGGCTCGAGACCTTTCTGATATTTTTTCAAGTCGATGCGCGTGCCGATCACGCCGGTCGACGCGACCCACACTTCATCTTTATCGATTCCAAGCCCGTCGGAAACCCAACCCGTGCTCTTAATAGCATCCTGCAAACCGGGAAAGCCAGTGGCGGCATTGGCCGATCCGGAATTCACAACGACGGCGCGCACGCGCCCATGCGTTTTCAACAAACGCTGCTGCGTAAGCACGATCGGCGCCGCTTTCACTTGATTGTTCGTAAACGCGGCCGCGCCGTTCGCGGGCACGTGGCTCACGAACAGCGCCATATCTTTCTTGCCTTTCTTTTTCGACAAACCGGCGCTTAAACCGGTCGCCGAAAAACCCATCGGCCAATGTTCGCTTTTCATTTTTATCTCTCGTCAGCGTAAGGTGAATCGCCGTCGATCACCGAGTGCCGGCGACCGTGATGCCGGTTCCGACGCCCGTGTTGATTTTGGTTGTTGTGGGATTGTTGATTGTTGCCGTGCTGGTGGTTCGACTGGCTGTTGTGACCGCCGCCACTGCCACCGCCGTGGCCGCGACCCCGGCGACGCATGCGGAACCGTACTTTCTTGCGGCATTTCGGGCAGCGTTTGGGCTCGGTGAATCCTTTCTCTTTAAAGAAGCGTTGTTCTCCGACGTCGAAAACGAACTGGTTTTTACAATCCTCGCAAGCCAACATGCGGTCGCCGGGTTGAAGCGTGGGCGTACCGCCGGAAAATCCGAACAGACTTTTGATCGCTGAAAAGAAACCCATTTTTATCTCCTGAAGCGGATAAAGAAATCACAGGAGACCTTCCGTTTCCGGGCGTTTAAAACAAAGGTTCATATTTTGAACCGCCTGCCCCGCAGCGCCTTTAACAAGGTTATCGAGCGCGGCGAAAACGATGACACGGTTGGTCCGAGCGTCCTGAGTGATTCCGATATCGCAATAATTAGAATGAACGACATTTTTCGTTTGCGGGAGCTCGCCTTCCGGCAGAATTCGTACAAAAGGCTCCCGTTCATAAAACCGGACGAAGAGCGAGCGCAGCTCTCCGGTGGACACCGGTTTTTTAAGCGTGGCGTAAAGCGCCGACAAGATTCCGCGCGGCATCGGGACCAAATGCGGAGTGAATGTAAGCGCTAAGGAGACGCGAGAGATTCGGTTAAGGATGGTCTCGATCTCCGGTTGATGACGATGTTTTGCGACGTTGTAAGCTTTGAAGTTGCCTTCCACTTCGCAATACATGTATTCGGACGTGATCTTCTTTCCGGCGCCCGAAACCCCGGACTTCGCGTCAACAATGAAACTCTTCGGGTCAACGATCAACGGTTTAACCAGCGGCGCCGCTGACAAAATAGCGGCGGTCGCGTAGCAACCGGGATTCGCGATCAACGACGAACGCCGGATCTGATCCCGGAAAAGTTCGGGGGATCCATACGCGGCGGTTTTCAACAAACCGGGCGCGGAGTGCGTTTCTTTGTACCACGTCTTGTACAGTTGTGCGGTCGGCAATCGAAAGTCGGCCGACAGATCAATGACCTTCACGCCCGCTTTCACCAATTGAGCGTTGGGTTTGATGCCGGCCGCCGCCGGATAACAGGAAAACACGACGTCCGAATCCTTGGCGATCCGCTTCACATCCAGTTTCTCGAATTTATGCGGCAAACGACCGCGCAACTCACCATGAACCGAATAGACGGGTTGACCGGCAGACGACTCCGAGGTCAGATGTTGGATCGTAACGGCAGGGTGATGCAGAAGGATTTTTAGCAATTCGCCGCCGGAATAACCGGTGGCGCCAAGAATGGAAACGCGAATCAAGGTCAGTCTCTCCTGATTAAAACAACGACCTCCCCTTTTTCCGGGCGTTCAAGCATTTGATTCTGAACCTCAGCCACGGGGCCTCGGACAAACTCTTCATGGAGTTTCGTCAGCTCGCGGGCCACAACCACTTGCGCCTCGGGCGCCGCTTCACCGATCAATTTCAACGTTTGACGAACACGGAACGGGGACTCAAAAAGCACCACGCTTCTACCTAATCCTAGGGCCTCCTGCAACTCGCGCCGCGCACGCCCTTCTCGGCGCGGCAAGAACCCTAAAAAAACGAATCCATCGTCGGAAAAACCCGACGCCGACACGGCGGCCGCCACCGACGAAGCGCCCGGAATCGGCACGATTTTAATTTGCGCTTGAATCGCCTCGGCGACGAGCCGAGAACCGGGATCGGAAACGGCCGGCGTGCCCGCATCCGTCACAAGCGCCACGGATTTACCGGAACGAACCATATCGATAATTTTCTTCGAAGAAGGCCCGTGCGTATGCTCATCGTAACGATGCAGCGGCTTTCGAAATCCGAGATGACTCAACAATTTCTCGGTGCGACGCGTATCTTCGCAAGCGATCACGTCAACGTTCTTCAAGGTTTCAATCGCGCGCAGCGTGATGTCGCCCAAATTTCCGATCGGCGTCGCGACGATATAAAGGATGGCGGTCATTTCGAGAGCGCTTCGACGGCCTGCGGCAACGCAAGACGAACCCACGCCGCATAGGCTTCACTCGACGGATGAAGACCGTCCTCGGCGAACATTGTCGGCGACGTGTCTTTGCGCGATTGAGCCGTGATATCGACGTACCGCGCATGCGCGCGCTGCGTCTCCTGACGATTCACCGAATTGAACAAATTGATCTGCTCGCCGGTCTTTTTCGTATCTCCGCCCGACATCGACGGAGAAACGCTCCAATCGGGAATCGACAAAACGAGCACGTGGTCGGCGTTACCGCCGGCGAACGCGATCGCGCGTTTCAACAACGCCGCAAACTGCTGGCGGTACTCGTCGATGCTGCGTCCGCGGAATTGATTGTTCGTTCCGATCATCATCGAAACAAATCCGAACGCCGCCTGCGGTTTCACCTGATCGATGCCGGCCGACAATTCGTCGGCGGTCCACCCGGTGCGCGCGACAATGACCGGATTGGCGACCGGAATTTTCTTCTTGCGCAAAGCGGCGGCCAATTGGACGGGCCACCGCTGATCGTCGCCAACGCCTTCGCCAATCGTGTACGAATCGCCGAGCGCCAAATAAGAGATGGATTCTTTTGCGGACACGCGAGCCACGCCAAGTGAAATAAAAAATGGAAGGAGAATCCAAGATTTGAGAACAACTTTCATAAATGCAATTTACCAATTTAATCTGAGACTAACTCAAATGGTGGGATTACTCTGGACCGATTTTTTCGACGGCAATCACGAACGCTTCAACCACACGAGGGTCGAACTGTGTGCCGGCGCCTTTGCGGATTTCTTTGAGCGCTTCTTCCTTCGTAAGCGCCGGACGCCACGGTCGGTCGGACGTCATGGCGCCCCACGCATCCAGCATCGCCACGATGCGCGCGCCGAGCGGAATTTCTTCGCCGGACAAACCCTCCGGATAGCCTTTGCCGTTGAACCATTCTTGGTGATAAAGCACCATCGGCGCGACCGGCGCCAACATCGTCACCGGTGACAAAATCTTATATCCGATCTCGGGGTGTTTCTTGATCATCTCGAATTCTTGCGGCGTCAGCTTACCCGGTTTTTTCAACACGCTCTCGTCGATGGCAATCTTGCCGATGTCATGCAGCAACGCGGCAAATTCGAGGTAGTAAATAAATTGCTCGGGCATATCGAGTTCGCGCGCAACGAGTCTCGCCAATCGGCGAGCGCGCTTGGTCTGCCCCTGCGTCGATGCGTCGCGCGAGTCGAGAATCTCGGCCAGCGTTTGCACGAGCTCCAAGTAAAATTTTTCGCGGTTCGTGATCATGTCGCGATTTTCAATGACCAACGCGAGCTGTCTCACGAACATCGAAACCAAATCCAACTCCCGCGCTTGAAGCCTGTCTTCGCCTTTACGGATGAAACGGAAAACACCCCACAATGAACCGCCGACCACCAGAGGCACACTAAGAACGCTTTGCGGCTCAGAAACGATGTCATTGTTCGACAATAGAACCGGTACGCGCGTGGTGGCCGCCTGCGACAACGGGTCGGATTCTTGTTTGGCAATGCGAACGCGCGTCTCTTTAATCATCGTTTCGAGACCGCGCGCCACTTGCAATTCCAGCTCGCGCGAGGGATCAAAATAACGCCAATAACTGGCGCCGTCGGCCCACAACAACGCACGCGCCTCGTCGAGCGCCAGCGTCTGCCAACTGTCGTTCGTGTTTAGATCGCCGATCAGACCAAGGAGATTCGGCAACGCACGAGAAAGAATATTGATTCGGGAGGTTTGTAGATCGAGCTTCTTTTGATTGTTTTCCAGCGCCACTTTGTAAACATGATCGCGACGATGCGCGTTGCGCGCGCCGGCCCAAAATATAACGGCCATCAATATAATAAGGAGCGCCAAAAAGATGGGTAGAAGGTTTAAAAACATAAATCAGCCCTAAATTTAGGGTCAAACTGCATTGATTTCAAGCGCATTTCTGTAATTTCAAAAGGCTTGAAACCCCCCCGGCTTGGACTCATCCTAGTTGGTATCCATGGATTTAACGCTCGATAAATCGACGCATGTGGGCCTCGGATTCGCCACCCATTCCGATGCGTTTCAATGTGGACGCGAAGCCGCCCAAACCGCGAAAAGTCAACTTCCCGATGGAAACGTGGACCTCGTCTTCGTGTTCGGTCCCGGCAATGTACGGTTCAAGGATTTTGTGGAAGGCGTGCGGCTCGTGATGGGCGAAGAAACGTTGGTCGCGATTCCCTCCGATCATGTGATCTCCAATGAAACGCAAGTGGCCGACGCCTGCATGGTGGCCGCGCTCCAATTGCCCCACACGCGCGTTTCCATCGGCAGCGCTGAGATCGATATTTCTCAACTGCTTCGAGGCACAACCGCGCTGATCTCTCAATTTCGCCGCAAACGAGGCAACGCCTTCCGCGAACATGCGCACCGCGGCTGTTTGATCGTTTCAAACGGATTGAACGATGAAAATGATTTTCTACCGTCAACCATTTGCTCCGATATCGGCTTGGAAAGCTGGATGATCGGCGGCTCCACGGCGACGGGCAAAAATGCGCCGATCGTGTGCATGAACCGAACGATGGCCAGCGCGTTGATCGGAATAGAGTTCATCTCATCAAAACCTTGGGGCGTCGGTTCGGTCACCATCAATTCGTTTATGTCGCAATCCGACTTGGTGCGCGAAGCGGTCAAAACCGCGCTTCGCGATGCTCATGGGCAAATGCAATCAACTCCGGTTGCTTTCGGGCTCGTGATTTTTGAACAGTCGCGTGAAGGAACCGAAATCAAATTAGCGAACGACATTCTGAAGTCCGCGTCGAGCGTGTTGCCGAACGTGCCGCTGATCGGAATTTCAATGGTCCGTCATTTTGTACGCCGCATCAACCGATCCGTTCCCGCCGAGAACGATTTCGTCGTAACGATGCTGGTGCCCGCGTGAAATCCTCGCTGGCCGCCGAACAAACAATGTCCTCGCCGGTGACGCTGCAACCGGAATTCATCGGCCGTTATCGTCGTGAATTGATGTGGACTCTCGGCGAGACACGCGCGCACGGCGTTCTGGCCCGCGTGGGTCTTTCCTGCGGGCAATCCAATTCCGAAACCGACGTGGAGTTGCCCGCGTTGTTTCAAGGACTGGGGGAACTGAAATCGGTCCCCGCCAATGACAGCGAACATTTGATCTATGAAGTGAAAGACTCAAAAGAAGCGGTCGAACATTTGCGTTTTTTCCCCGAAAGAATCGAATCGTGCCAATGTTGGTTCCTGGCCGGTTATTTGACCGGCATGATGAGTCGCAAAAAAGGAAAGCCGATCTATTTCGTCGAAACGAATTGCCTGACGCGCGGCGACGCTCTTTGCCGCTTCGTGGGGCAGTCGCGTGAAGATTGGAGCCGACACGGCGGAACCGATTTAAGCATGTACGAAGAAGACAACATGGCCATCGAACTTGAGAACACGCAACTGCAACTGCATCTGACGAAAGATCGCTATCAAAACCTTTTCGAACAATCGAGCCTGGCGATTTTCATTATCGACCCGCAGTCGGGCGTGCATTTGAACGTGAATCAGGCCGGCGTTGAATTGACCGGTTATTCGAAAGACCAGTTGTTGAAAATGACGATGTTCGACCTCTGCCACCCCCAAGAGCAACACCGGCTTATGAACGACATGAAAGCGCTGATGAACGGTTCGAGGCTTGGCGACCGCGAAGTTTCCATTGTGCGCCGCGACGGTTTGATCCGCATCATCGCGCACACAAGCAAAGTGGTGACCTACGGCGGTCAGCGCGTGATTCAATCGGTCATGCGGGACGTGACGGACCTAAAATTATCGGCGCAAAAAGAAAAAGATCTGCAGCACCAATTGCTGCGCAGCGAGCGTTTATCGAGCATCGGCCGTCTGGCGGCCGGCGTCGCGCACGAATTGAAGAATCCGCTCGGCGCCATTCGAAACGCGGTTTACTACGTGCGCAATGCGCTAACGAATAATCCGATTCTCGAAACCGATCCACATTTGAAAATGGTCTTAAAACTGGCCGAAGAAGAAATCGATGCGTCGGTGGTCATCATCGGCGAATTATTGGATTTCTCGCGCGTGGTTCAAATCGTACCGCGCAAAACGAATCTAAATGAAGTGCTCGAAAAATTGCCGAACATCGTGCTCGTTCCCGAAAACGTCGAACTCGCGTGGGATCTCGACGTCACGCTGCCCACGGCATCCGTCGATCCGGACCGGCTCACGCAAGTTTTCTCGAACATCATGTCGAACGCGATTCAAGCGATGGGCCAAGGCGGCAAATTGAAAATTAAATCCGGCTATATCATCGAAACCGCCGGCGAAGACGACGCGAATGTCGGCCACATCATGATCACGTTTGAAGACAACGGCAGCGGAATCGAACCGGTGCATCTGGCAAAAATTTTTGAACCGCTTTTCACGACGAAAGCGCGCGGCACGGGCTTGGGCCTCGCGATCAGCCGCAACATTGTCGAAAAACACGGCGGGCAAATTCTCGTCGCAAGCCAGGTTGGAAAAGGAACAAGCTTTACGGTTAAGTTACCGCTGCAAACGCCGGCGGAACAAGAGGAGGGCGGCCATGAGCAGCAATAGAATTCTTTTGGTGGACGACAACAAAGGACAGCGCGTCACATTGGAGAGTATTCTAAAAAGCTCCGGATTCGAAGTGATCAGCGCCGATTGCGGAACCGCCGCGTTGAACGTGGCCGAGCAAAACGAATTCGCGGCGGCGTTGCTCGACATAAAGATGCCGGATTTGACCGGCATTGACGTGCTAAAGGTATTGAAAGGAAACCGACCCGATATGACCGTCATCATGATGACCGGTTACGCGGAAACTGATTTCGCCATCGAAGCGCTGAACAGCGGTGCCACCGCGTATTTACTGAAACCGGCCAACATCGAGCAAATCAAAGGTCTGTTGAAACAAGCGATCGAACATCAACGGCTGCTCGAAGAAAACCGCGCGATGAGCGCCGCACTGCGCGAGTGGAACGCGAATCTCGAAGATAAAGTGCATCAACGCACGACGCAGTTGGCGGAAGCACATCACCTCACGTTGAACTTTTACGAAGAGTTGAAGAAGAATTTCGAATCGACGCTGGAAGTGCTGTCGATTGCGATCGATCAACGCGATCCACTCACCGCCAGTCATTCGTTCCGCGTGACCGAATACGCGCTCGAGATCGGCAAAGTCATGCAATTGCCCGTGGTCGAACTGGAGAAATTGCGGTACGCGGGCCTCATGCACGACTTGGGCAAAATCGAAATCAAAGAACAGATTTTGAGGAAAGAAGGCTCGTTGACCACCGAGGAATACCATGAAATTCAAACGCATGCACGCGGAACGTTCACGCTATTGTCGAAATTCAAATTTAAACGGGATCTCGAAGACGTGCCGGCAATCGCCTCGGGCCACCACGAACGGTACGACGGTAACGGCTATCCGCAAGGATTGAAGGGAGACGGCATCCTGCTCGGCGCAAGAATTCTGGCGGTCGCCGATGTGCTCGACGCGATCACTTCAAAACGCCATTACCGCAGCGCGATGTCGATTCAAAACGCGTTGTCGATTATCAAACGCGAAGCGGGTGGGCATTTTGATCCCCAATGCGCGGAAGCGCTATTTAAAGTTAGCGTAGGCAACTTCATCAAGATTCATTTGGTTGAACATTTACGCGAACTCGATCCGATCGATCTGGCAATGATGCAACCGTTTAAATTGGGCGAATTGCTCACCGCGTGCGACAACAACTCGCTCTCGTCCGAACACATGGACATGATTAAACGGTTCCACAAGTATTACCAAGGCCCGGTACCGAGCGCGTTTGAAGGAAAAATCCAACCGGCGCCGAACTTCGGCTCCGATGAAGGCCCCGGTCTGAAAGACTGCGTAAACTGCTAAAGTCGTCGCCCGGGAATGTCTTAATCCAGGGCCCACTTTACCCCTCAAGTAACTTGGATCCTGGATAGAGGCATTCCAGGATGACTACTTACTCGGAGGACGTACCCATGTCTGCTCAAGAAACACTCGTATTGATTAAACCCGATGCCGTTAAACGTAACCTTATCGGTCCCGTTTTGACGAAACTCGAAGAAGCGAAACTCTCGTTGGTGGCCGCGAAACTCGTTCTGGTTCCCGAAAAGCTGGCGAACGACCATTATGTGGATCACGTCGGGAAACCGTTTTTCCCGCAGTTGATCGAATACATCACCGGCAAATTGCACGGCGGAGGCGTTCCTGTCATGGCGCTCGTATACCGCGGCGATGATGCGATTCTGAAAATCCGCGCGCTGGCCGGCGAAACAAACCCGGAAAAGGCGAAAACGGACACGATCCGAGGAAGCTTTGGTCGTATCACAACGGCTGGCGTGTTCGAGAATGTGGTGCACGCATCGGCAAACCCGCTGGAAGCAGAGCGTGAAGTGAAGCTTTGGTTTAAAAAGGAAGAATTCGTTAAGTAATGCGTTTGGACAAAAAAATGGGGGTCGGACCCCTAACCAAATCCGACCCCCGAAATCTGCGTAGCGCGATGTTGTGTGCTGTTTGCTACCTGCTTATTATGACAAACAGCAGATTAAGAAGTCCTTAAGATTTGATTAAGTTTCTCTTAAGATTTTGGAAGATCCGGACAACATTCGCATGTAGCGCTTTATTGGTGGCCAGTGTTTCAATCGGCTTATCGAGCTGCAAAGGCCGGCCGGAGAAGTCGGAGACCCGACCTCCGGCCTCCTCCACCAACAACCATCCGGCCGCTACATCCCAGGGCGCCAAGCTAAACTCCCAATAGGCATCGATACGCCCGCAGGCCACCCACGAAAGGTCCAACGCGGCCGCGCCGAGGCGGCGAACATCGGCCATATTTTTTAGGAAAGGCTCTAGAAAATCAGCATGTTTGCGGGCATGGCGATGATGATCGTAAGGAAAACCCGTGACCAGTAACGCCCGGCGGGCCTTCTGTTCTGTGGAGACACGAATCCGGCGACCGTTCATGGTCGCCCCATGACCGCGCACGGCCAGGAACAACTCATCGCGGTAAGGATCATAGACACCGCCGGTCAATACGCGGCCGTCGTACTCAATGGCGACCGATACGCAGGAATGTGGGATTCGGTGAATGAAGTTAACAGTGCCGTCCAACGGATCAATGACCCACCGATACCTGCCGGGCCGACTCTTCCCCAGATCGCCTTTCTTAAGAAAAGCCGATTCCTCGGCCAAGAATGTATGGTTCGGAAATCGTTTCTTGATGATCGAAATAATGGCGCGCTCGGAAGCTCGATCGATCTGCGTGACCGGACTCGTGGCCGTCTTGTAACTGACGTGACGCCGGCTATAGTATCCGTCCCGCACGATTTTGCCGCCCGCATAAAGAGTTTGCTTGACGATGGTGCTAAGTTGTTGCAACGACGGTTGTTTCATTTGGGAATGGCCTCAATTAAGTGTTGGAGTGTGGCGTTCCGCGCCTCGCGAATGTTGGACACGCCGGCCGCCTGGAGCGCAGCCGTCGTTTGACGGCCCATGGAAACCGCGGCCGCGGAACGGAAAATTTTGTCGATCTCAGACCGGCGCAACTGCGCAAGGAAGTTGCGCGCGGTGGACGTCGAGGTAAAAGTCACCGCGTCAACGCCGGCGAGAATTTGGCGACGAACCTTGCTGTTCAACTTCGCAGGCAACGTCTCGTACGTGACCACTTCATGAACGCGAGCGCCGCGGGCAGTCAATGCGCGCGGCAAATCCTTGGGCGCATGTTGAACGCGCGGCAGCAAGATCGATTTTTTGCTTATGTTGCCGAGCGCAGCAACGACACCGGAGGAATCGAATCTATTCGGAATCTTGGTGACGCGCCACCCGAGCTGTTCGGCCACCTGTGCCGTTTGCGGTCCGACGCACAACACCGCGCATCGGTCATACAAACGACGCCGTTTTTCAATGACGGCCGAGAACGTGCGAACCGCGTTCACGCTTAAAAAAATAATCCAATCGTAAGAACTCAACAACCGAGGCGGCCGTCCCACCAACGGGCGGATTTGGATCGAAGGAGCGACAATCGCCTCAGCGCCCTGCCTCTCCAGCATCGAAACGAATTCGAAATTCTGTTCCACGGGCCGCGTCACCACCACACGCTTGCCCAGCAACGGCCGCTCACGATTGAGCCACGCCAACCGATCGTTCGCTTGCACCACGTCGCCAACGACAATGGTAGCCGGCGAAACCAGCTTTGCGGCGAGAAAATCCCGCTGCGAATCTTCAAGAACCGTCCGAATCACGCGCTGAACGCGGGTCGTGCCGGATTCAATCGCAGCGACCGGCTTGTGACGCGACCAACCGTTGGCAAGCAGCGTGCGGAGAATCCGCGGCCATTCGGACACGCCCATCAAAACCACCAACGTGCCTTTCGGCGAAATTCGTTTCCAATCGACGCCGGGACCCGTGGCCTTTGGATCGGCGCCTTCATGGCCGGTAATAACGGTGATCTGAGACGCCCAACGACGATCGGTAATCGGAATACCGGCATAAGCGGGAACAGCGTTCACGGACGAGACGCCGGGCACGACTTCGAACGGCACGCGCGCTTTCTCCAACGCCTCCAATTCTTCGCTGCCGCGGCCGAACACAAACGGATCGCCGCCTTTCAAACGAACCACGCTCGCGTAACGACGGGCGAGCCGCACCAGCAATCGATTGATGAGCGGCTGCGACAACTTCAACGAAGAACCGCTCGGCGCGCCGGGTCCGCGCTTGCCCACATAAATGATGCGCGCGGACAGCGAACGGAACAACGACGGCGCCACCAACGCATCAACAACCACGACGTCGGCTGTGCGCAGAATCTCCGCGCCACGAACGGTCATAAGTCCCGGATCACCGGGCCCGGCGCCCACGAGAAAAACTTTTCCGGTCATTGGCTCATCAACTCCGAACCGCCGTTATACAGCAACCGCTCGGCCAACTGAAAACCGACGAGCGTCGGTTCCGAGACCGGTCCTTGCTCTTCGGCATTCGCCGACTTTTCGCCGGAGGCGTCGAAAACCATCGCCCTCATTTTTAAAATGTCGCCTTCAATCCACGAATACGCGCCCAGCGGAACCGTGCAATCGCCGCCAACGCCCTGAAGGAACGCGCGTTCGGCGCCAGCGGTCGCGCAAGCCGAAGCGTCTTTAATCGTTTCAAGAAGCGCTCGAACATCGGTATTTGATTCGTGCACTTCAAGCCCCAGACATCCTTGCGCGGGCGCCGGCAACATAAAAGCCGGCTCGATCAAATGCGTGATCTCGGCTTCGAGCCCGATCCGCTTTAATCCGGCCGCTGCGAGCACGATCGCGTCATATTGCCCGTCGTGGAGTTTTTTTAAGCGCGTGTCCACATTGCCTCGCATCGGTTCGATGCGGTAACTACGCTTTTGAAAATGATGTCGGATTTGCGCTTGGCGTCGCGACGAACTGGTGCCGATCGTCGATCCACGCGGAAGCTCGTTCAATTGTTCGCCGAATCGCGAAATGAACGCATCCCGCGCATCTTCGCGCGCGGGAAACGGGCCGAGCACAAGTCCGGCTGGAAGATCTTGCGGCATATCCTTCAGCGAATGAACGGCCAGATCGATTTGCTTGGAGAGAAGCGCATCTTCAACTTCTTTAACGAACACGCGCTTGCCTTGCAACGACACACTTTGATCTTTATCGCCGGTGGTCGTGATTTGTTGGAACGAAATTTCGAGCGATGAATTTTTCTTTTTCAACTCGGACGCGACCCATTCCGCCTGCGCCACGGCGAGTTTCGATCCGCGCGAACCGATGCGCAGCTTCATGGCGTGTGCTTCAATGCGGCGTTTTTTCCGTCAAGCGTGGCGCAGATCCAATCGTAGAATTCCCCGGCGAGCGACAGCACGAGACCTTCGGCCTGTTCCACTTGTTTCTGTCGGCGTCCAAGATTCTCCTCAACCAAATTTTGCAAATCGTCGATGTTGTACACATACGCGTTGTCGATATCGTTTACATCCGCGTCAACATTTCGCGGCACCGCGATATCGACGAAATAAAGAGATCGGCCGCGACGCGCTTTCATGATCGGCTCGACCATCGCGCGCGTAAGGATCGGCTGTTCGGCCGACGTCGAACAAATGACGATGTCGGCGGGTAACAATTCGTTTTCCAATTTATCCATCGGACCGGCCGATCCATTTAATTGCTTGGCGAGCGCTTCGGCGCGATCGAGTGTGCGGTTCAAAATGACGATCTCGCCGGCTTTCTGACTCAACAAGTGACGCGCGGTGATTTCCGCCATTTTCCCGGCGCCGAGCAGCAAGATCCGGTGTTTGTTCAACGGGCCAAAGATTTTTTCGGCCAATTGCACGGCGATGCTGCCGACCGAACTCGCGCCTTCGGAAATCGCCGTTTTCGTGCGCACTTGCTTGCCCACGTACAACGCGCGCTGAAATAAAACATTGGTGATCTTGCCGGTCGTGCCATGCGTTTGCGAGAAAATGTAAGCGGATTTCACTTGACCGAGAATTTCGGTTTCCCCGACCACCATCGAGTCGAGCCCGGCCGAAACGCGGAACAAATGTTCAACCGCTTGCTGCGCCTCAAACTCATAAAGCGCGGGTTCAAGCTCGGGACTTTGATACAAATCGTTGAAAAATGCGCGCGTGGCCGACAGCGCGCGCGGGCGATCGACTTCGGGCCGCGCATAAATCTCGAGCCGGTTGCACGTGGAAAGAATCACCGCTTCTTTGAGTTCTTGGCTCTTGAAAAGCCGGTCGAGCGCGTCGCCGAGTTGGTGGGAGGGAATCGTAAGCCGTTCGCGCAATTGCACGGGCGCAGTTTTGTGCGAAAGACCCATCGCAATCAAACCCATGGCTAGTGTCCTGTGCTCGACAGAAACCCGTGCAACGGCGATAGATAATTAACGCCGATGTAACTGCCGATCAAAACAAGAAATCCGAGCAACGAAAGATAAGCGGTCTTACGTCCGCGCCAACCGACAACGAGCCGCATGAACAAATAAGCGGCGTACGCGAGAACGGTGATGAACGCCGACGTCTCTTTCGGATCCCATCCCCAATAGCGGCCCCACGTGTCGTATGCCCACCGCGCGCCGAGCAGAATGCCGACGATAAGCGTCGGCAACGCGAACGCGATCACATGAAAAATCAGATGATCCAAATCATCGAGCGCCGGCAGCCGAAACATCAAGTTCGAAGGTTTGCGCGACTTCAGCTGCCGCTCCTGCAACAGGTAGGCGACGCCGACCGCAAATGCGTTTGCGAACGCCGCATAAGCAATAAACATGACCGGCACGTGCACGGCCATCCAATACGAACGCAACGCCGGTTTCAAAATCGGAATCTCGGTGCCGAACGGCGAATGGATCGCGAAAACCACGCTTAAAAATGCGAGAGGCGTGACGAACGCGCCGAGGATCGGGATTTCGTGACGGCGCTGAATGATCAAATACTCGGCCACAATCACGAGCGAGAAGAACGAAAAACTTTCGAACCAGTTGCTCCACGGCACATACCATTCATGACCCGGCAATTGACGCGCGGTGGCGGTTCTCAGCACGAGACTAAACAGGTGAGCGACGACGGCGACGATCAGAGACGTTTTACCGGCGCGCGCAACCGCTTCACGACGCGTGAGCGCGTAACCGATAAATAACGATGTAGCCACCGCATAAGCGGTGTAGGCGATTCCAAAGAAAAACTTTTCCATGAAAAACTAAGCGGGTGGGTAATGGTTCGGGGTGCCCGAACGGACCAACTTTTCCCAGCAAGACAATATGCTTTTGTCCCACCAACCTTTATTGGCTTCTTCCCACATGATTTGAAATGACTTATCCAAAGAGAACGGATCCTTGTACGAACGACGCGACCGCAACGCGTCATAAATATCGACAATCGAAACCACGCGAACCAGCGGTGAGATCAAATCGCCGCTTAAACCTTCGGGGTACCCGCTGCCGTCCAACCGTTCGTGGTGCGACCGGATCATCGGCAACGCGTCTTCCACGGAGCGCAGTTGCTGGCAAATTTCACAACCGAGCGTCGGGTGCCGCTTCATGATCGTAAATTCGTCTTCGGTGTATTTGCCCGGCTTCAGCAAAATCGCGTCCGGAATCGCGATCTTTCCAATATCGTGCAACAACCCGCCTTTGCGGAGTGTCTCAAGGTTCGCGCCGTTCACGCCGAGCGCCTTGCCGAGATCGACCGCATACTGAGACACGCGGTCCGCGTGGCCAAGCGTATGAGGATCCTTGGCTTCAAGCTTTCGGGACAACGTGCGCAGCACGACTTCCGCGTCGTCTTGAGACCGAGAGAAAAATGTCTTTAAACGGCGGAAAAATCCGGAAAAAAGTGGCGTGGAACTGGAATTCTGCATGGAGAAGGGCTGAGTTTACCATTTGAATTGCTAATATGCGGACCCACATATCCCTCGGACATTAGGACGCCATGAAAAAATCAACGCCAAAAGAAGATGATTTTGATGAATTGAAGGTTTTTTCCGACCTTTCGACATTATTTGCCTCGACATTGGAGCTGCAGCACACGCTGGACGAGACCATTCACTTGGTCAGCCGGCTCACGAAAGCGGACGCTTGTTTCCTATTTTTACATGACTTGGCCACGCACGACCTGGTGCTCTCAGCGTCGAAAACGCCGCATCCGCACGAAATCGGCAACTTGAAGTTCAAAGTGGGCGAAGGCATCACCGGTTGGGTCGCCAAACATCACAAACCGGTGGCGATTTCACGCGACGCGCACGCGGATCCGCGCGCGATCAACATTCTGCCGGAAGACCGCTACGAGGCATTTCTATCGGTGCCGGTGATGATCAAAAACAACGTGGTCGGCGTGATCAACGTGCAGCACAAAAAACCGCGCAACCAAACGCCGAGACTCATCAATTTGCTTTCGACGATCGGCCGACAAGTGGGCGCCGCGATTGAAACAGCTCGCCTATACGATGAGACGAGGCGGCGGGCGAAAACGCTCGAAGCGTTGACCGCCGTATCGCACACGATTACGCAAGACCGCTATCCCGAAGAAATCATGCAGCTGATCGTGAACATGACCGCGCAAATGATGGGCTCGAACATCTGCTCGATCATGCTCGTCGATGAAAAGGCGCAAGATCTACGCATCGTGGCCGCGCAATCGTTGGATCCCGACTATCGAAACAAACCGCCGGTCAAACTTCACGGCAGCACCTCGGGCAAAGCGGTGCTCACGAAAAAACCGGTTCAGGTCAAAGACGTGCGTAAAGAATCGTCTTATCAATTCCGCGATTTGGCGATCAAACAAGGGCTGGTATCGCTGCTGTCGGTGCCGATGATGTACAAAGACAAGGCGCTCGGCATCCTTAATATTTATAAACCGGTCGAACACACGTACGCCGAAGATGAAATTTCATTCGCGCAATCGGTGGCAAACCAATGCGCGGCGGCCATCGAAAACACGCGGCTCTTGTCGGAGAAACTGGCCGCGCAAGAAGCGCTTGAGTCGCGCAAGCTGATCGAACGCGCGAAAGGAATTTTGATGCAACAAAAGAAAGTCTCCGAACCCGAAGCGTTCCGCGAGATCCAACGCCAGAGCATGGACCGCCGAAAGTCCATGAAGGAGATCAGCGAAGCGATCATCCTCGCGCACGAAATGGTGCAATGAAGATAGGAATCGCCCAGCTAAATCCTACCGTCGGCGACATCGCGACAAACATGCAACTGGCGATCGTCACCGCGAAAACGGCGGCCGATACCGGTTGCGATCTCGTTCTTTTTCCCGAACTCTTCCTGACCGGTTACCCTCCCGAAGACTTGCTGCTAAAGCCGGCGTTCGTTTCGGACAATTTGGCCGCACTGAACACTCTCGCCAAACAAATTAAAAGGACGGCGGCGCTGATCGGATTCGTCGATCGCCGCGGCGGCCAATGTTTCAACGCAGCCGCATGGATCGAAGGCGGCCGTGTGCGCGACGTGTATCACAAGCGCCAGCTTCCGAACTACGGCGTGTTCGACGAATTACGTTATTTCAAACCGGGCCACCGCCCGCTGGTCCGCACACTGAAAGGAATGCGCGTCGGCGTGACGATTTGCGAAGACGTGTGGATCCTCGGCGATCATTTGTCGGATCTGAAAAAAGCGAAAGCCGACGTGGTTGTAAATATATCGGCAAGTCCGTTCCACGTCGGCAAACTGGCCGAACGGAAAAAAGCGTTCGTGAAAACGGTGCGCGCGATGAGCGCACCGCTCATTTACTGCAACATGGTCGGCGGCCAAGATGAATTGGTGTTCGATGGAGCCAGCTTCGCGATGTCGACGCAAGGCCGAACGGCCGCGCAATTCGGCGCGTTCAAACAACAGTTGTACACGCTCGACGTCGAACGGAAAAACAAAAAGATCGTTCTGACCACGGACACGGCCGCCGAAAAACCATTGAGCGGCGTCGAAGAAATTCACGAAGCGCTGTTGCTCGGATTGCGGGACTACGTGCGCAAGAACGGTTTTTCGAAAGTGGCGATCGGTCTCTCCGGCGGCATCGACTCGGCGGTCGTCGCCGCACTGGCGGCCGAAGCGCTGGGCCCGTCGAACGTGATCGGCGTGACGATGCCGACCAAATACAATCTCGCCGAAACGAAGAGCGATGCGGCGCTCGTCGCGAAAAATCTCGGCATCCAATTTCATGAAATCCCGATCCAATCGATCTTCGGCGAATTTTTGAAATCGCTTGAACCGATGTTCCGCGCGTCGGCGCCAAACATCGCTGAAGAAAATCTACAGGCGCGCGTGCGCGGCACGTTGATGATGGCGCTGTCGAACAAATTCGGCTGGCTCGTGCTGACCACCGGCAACAAATCGGAAACATCGACCGGCTATTGCACGTTGTACGGCGACATGGCCGGTGGATTCGCGGTGATCAAGGACATATTGAAGACGACCGTCTACGCGGTGGCCGAGTTGATCAACAAAAAAGCGGGCCGAGAACTGATCCCGGAAACGACGATCAAGCGCCCGCCGACCGCCGAACTGCGGGAAAATCAAAAAGACGAAGACTCGCTCGGCGCGTACGCGGACCTCGACCCGATCATCGTCGATTACGTCGAGAAAAATATTCCGGCAGCCGAACAAATCAAAAAACGCAAAGACAAGGAAGCGTACATCCGCCGCATTCTGCGCTTAATCGATTTAAGCGAATACAAACGCCGCCAATCGCCGCCCGGCGTCAAAATCACGCCACGCTCATTCGGCCGCGATCATCGTATGCCGATCACGAATCGCTACAAGTCCGCTTAATTCAACTGCTGCTCGATCAGGTCCAACTTCTGTTTTGCCTCCGCTGAATCCGGATCCACTTTCAACACGAGCGCATAAAACCGCCGTGCTTCTTCCAACTGTCCGCTCGCCAACGCCTCCCGCGATTTCGCCAATAACTGTTTAACCGGGGCGGCGGCCGCTTTCTTACCTCGACGAGGTTTCGATCGCGGTCGCGACTCAGCACTTTTTTCTTTGGTTTCGATCATCGGCTCGTTTTCAGGCAACCAGTGAGAATCAATCGTTTGACGATCCGCATTTCGATGTTCGCCTTCAAGCGCATAATACGCCGCCACTTCATCCGCTGAATGATTTTCAATAGAGCCAAACGTTTCGCGCCGGTGCTCTTCAAACTTTTTACGCCACAGCGATGACTCGGCCGAACAGAACTCGACCGTCAATAGCAACAAACATAACGCAACGACATACATGGTGAAACTCCAGTGGAGAGGAAGGCCTGGAAGGGTCGGCTTATTTCGAGGAGACGGCGTCCTGCAAAAACGGCATCAACTGCGCGTACGGCAAAATCTCAATGCCGAGGTTTTCGGCCCACAACAACACGCCTTCATCGGCGGACACCAGCGTGCCTTTAATCTCAAACGCAAGCAACAACAAATCCACATCGGCTTTCGAATCAAGCATACCTTCGCGCATCATCCGCCGAAACGATTCGCGCAAACTTGAGACCAGCTTCGCATCCGCCCGAACTTCGCCACGAGCGGGCTTGCCCGCCGGAGCTTCAGCGGAGGCGGGAGATTGCAGCGCTTCACGCACATGCCGTTCGGCCAACCGCAATCCGCGATCGACACGATCACGAAAACTCTCGACCAGCGTATAAATGAAAAATCCGGGCACCTGCAGCGAATGTTTCTGCGGCGCGCGCTGCTGAACCACGGTCAGCAACGCGCGCGGAATCTTCGACTCTTCGGCGAAATACATGAGCTCGCGGTAAATGCTCGGCGGCATGAACAACGAGACGCGTTCGCACTTTTTGCCGAGAGCGAGAAAATTAGAAAACGCTTCGGTCGGCGATGATCCCATCGCGGCGGACGAAGCGGGATTAACGAATAGGCTGGTATCCAGCACAAGTTGTTTGGTCATGATTATGAATTAACGGTTCTTATCGGCGGCGGCTTCGAGCGTCTTTACGATGATGTTCCGAAGCTCCGTTTTTCGGAACGGTTTCTGCAGGAAATTATACACGTTGGGCTCTTGCTTGAGCAGCTGGATCGTCGAGGAATCAAAGTTTTGCGCGGTCATAATGATGACGGGAATTTTGCATGTGACCGGATCCGATTGCAGCGTGCGCACGGCATCGTAGCCGCTCATGTCGGGCATCATCACATCCATAAGAATCAGATCCGGTTTCGAATGGAGCGCTTTCATCACGCCTTCGCGCCCGTTGAACCCGCTGATTAAACGATACAGGCCATCCAAACAATCAAAGATCACCGATTGAATCGTATTCTCATCGTCCACGACCAACACCAGCGGCTTAACGGATTCTTTGTAGCCGATATCGAGCGTCGGGATTTGATCATTTACCATTTTGCAATCGGCTCCCCTTTCGAGTCTGTTCGCGTCGAATTCACGGCCACAAAACCGTTCAGCATCGAATACATCCAATCGCCTTGATCATCAAAGCGATCCTGCACCGTATTGAGATTTCGTGAATACAGATGCCGAAGTTCGACGTCTGGAATCCGTTTCAAATATTGGGGAACGAGCGCCGTGGTCAACCGTGTTTCCGGCGTTCCTTCGTCCGAGGGATAACGTCCAAAGTTGTCAGAGTAATAAATGGCGAGAGCGCCGCGCAGGTCGCCGAGATGAGATTTGGTTCGCGCTTCACGCGATTGAACCAGCATCAATTGGAACTTCGGAACCGTGACGAACGCCACGACCGACAATACGACGACGATCATTAATACTTCGAGGAATGACAAACCCGAATTCGATTTCATAGCGATAACTTGGCCTATTTTTCATTCGTTTTCAAGCCGGGAATAAAAAAACCCCCCTCCGAAGCCGTTAGGCGTAGGAGGGGGGTTTTAGTACAACCGTTGTCTAAATATTAGACGCGGGCGACGTTGGCGGCCTTCGGTCCCCGTTCTCCAGGAACTTCATCAAAGGTCACTTCTTGTCCTTCGGCAAGGCTTTTGAAGCCTTCACCCGTAATCGCCGAGTAATGAACGAACACATCACCCGATCCATCTGACTTAGCGATAAAGCCGAAACCTTTCGCGTTGTTGAACCACTTTACTGTACCACGTTGACTCATTTTATTCTTACCTCTACTGTTTTCGATGATTTGCGTCATGCCCGCCCACAACGGACGAACAGGAAGCAAAATTTGTTAGGGATTCTTCAAAAAGGGGATTCTTCAGAGCGGAAAGCACCGGCGGGAAGGACGGATCAATACGATGAAAAATGAAACTTAACATGAAGACGCTGTCATTGTGACAGATATAGACGGTAAAGGGCAAGCTTTATTTTAAGATCCGTGAGCAACCGCCACCAACGGGTCCACCCATTTTCCATGCGATTTTATGAGCTCAATTAACTTGTCGTCGGCGATTTCGCTCGGGATCGATTTCTCGACGCAGGTCTTGCCCACATACAAATTGATCTTGCCAGGCCCGCCGCCGACATAGCCGAAGTCGGCATCGGCCATCTCGCCCGGACCGTTCACGATGCAGCCCATAATTGCGATCTTCACACCTTTCAGATGACCTGTCTTAGATTTGATGCGTTCGGTCGTCGACTGAAGATCAAACAGCGTTCGGCCGCAGGACGGACACGACACGTATTCGGTCTTCGTGATGCGCGATCCGCACGCCTGCAAAAGGTTGTACGAGAAATCGAGCTTTTCACGGGACAGCGGCGCACGGCTTACCGAAACGGTATCGCCCACGCCGTCGCATATAAGCGAGCCCAACACGGCGGCCGTCGCCAAGCCCGCATCGGTTTCGTAAGAACTCAAAATGACCGGAATCTTTTCATTGGCCGCTTTCAAATGCGCAACGAGCCAGCGCGTCGCATGAACCGAAAACGACTCGGGTTTTATCTCGATACTCACGGCCACTGAAACACGACCGTTGCGCAAACGATCCAACGCGTGGAGCAAACCGTCCGTGGACGAAGAAGAAAGAATCAGTGCGGTCGATTGACGGCGGCACGCCTCGTTCAGCAGCACCAGTTCATTTTCATCGGCCGAATCATCGAATCGGTAAACATAACCGTCGGCGGTTGCGTTGATTGCCGACGGCAATTTCCCCTTTTCGAACACGATCCAGAAACCGAGCCGCTGCGTCTCGCGCGTCAATCCGTAACGGAACTGTTCGAACGGCTCTTCGAAGGAATGTCCGGCGTAGGGAACTTGGAGAATTTCCGGAGGCGTATCCTGCTTGAGAAAATCTTCCATGAGTTCCATCACGGTTTTCTCGGAGTCCGCATCAAGCGTCAGATTCGAAACGACACGAATCGGCGAAGCGCCGCCGATCGTAATGGGACCCGCCATGAACGGTTCGGTCTCGCGGCGCGACAAAGATCCGTCGCCCTGGAATGCCTTAATCCAGGGCCCATTTTCAAGTTTAAGTGGATCCTGGATAGAGACATTCCAGGATGACGGCAAGGGATATCGAGCAGCGAGTTCTTTCGCGACCGGAATTTCAAATTCGGGATCTTCAGTGAGCGACACGCGAATCGTGTCACCGATGCCATCATCGAGCAAACTGCCGATGCCGGCCGCCGATTTAAT
>CAYXDS010000006.1:0-29606 GCA_964463805.1 uncultured Elusimicrobia bacterium
CCAAAACGAATTCATTTTGCGGCCGAACATTTTCGGGAACCAGTGATAAATGCCGCCCATCAGAGCGATCAAGCTGCCGGTAACGACCACATAATGGAAATGTCCGATTACATAATAGGTGTCGTGCAGATAAATATCGGTCGGCAGGAAACCGAGTGGCAAGCCGGTCAAACCACCGATACCGAAAAGCGGTAAGAACGCGATCGCGAACAGCATCGGCAAGCGAAAACGGATCGAGCCACCCCATAAGCTGAATACGAAGCAGCTCAAAATGGCGACGGACGGAATCGAAATGACCATCGTGGTTACCATGAAAATGCGGCTCAATGATGTTTTCATACCGCTCAAAAACATATGGTGCGCCCACACGAGGAACGACAGCACACCGAGGAAAATCATCGAAGCGACGATCGTTTTGTAACCGAACAGCGGCTTGCGCGTGTTGGCGGCGATGATCTCGCCCACAATGCCCATGGCCGGTAAAATCAAAACGTACACTTCAGGATGCGCGAGGAACCAGAATAAATGTTGATACAACAGCGCGCTGCCGCCGCCGACGCGGTTCATCGCCGTGCCCGCGATCACAAGACCCGCCGGTAAATAGAAACAGGTGCCGGCCACGCGATCGAGCAATTGGAGAATTGCGCCCGCTTGCAGCACGGGGAACGCGAACAACAAAAGAATCGCAGTGATGAATTGGCCCCAGGTAAATACCGGCAAACGCATCCAGGTCATGCCCGGCGCACGTAAATTGATCGTGGTCACAATAAAATTGATGCTGCCGAATAAAGACGAAGTAATAATGAATGTCATCGCGATCAGCCACATCGTCTGCCCACCCGGTTGAATCACCGACAACGGCGGATACGAGGTCCATCCGGACTGCGCGGCGCCGCCCGGCACCAAAAAGCTTGAGAGCATGAGCACGCCGCCCACGAAATAAGTCCAGTAGCTCATCATGTTGAGCCGCGGGAACGCCATGTCGCCGGCGCCGATTTGCAGCGGCAAGAAATAGTTTCCATAGAAGCCAACGCCGAGCGGGACGATGCCGAGGAAGATCATGATGGTTCCGTGCATCGCGCCCAACTGATTGTAGAACTCCGGCAACATAATGCCGCCCGGCGCGAGCGTTTGGCTGATCAACTTGCCGATCAAAGGAATCGCTTTGCCCGGATACGCGAGCTGCCAACGCATGAGCAACACGAGAAAGAACCCGAACAACAAGAACACCAGCGAGGTGAACATGTATTGAAGCCCGATCACTTTATGATCGAGCGAGAAAATGTACTTTTGCACGAAACTCAATTCGTGCTTATCGTGCGATTCCGATGACATAGGCGACGGATTTATCCTTGTGAGTTTTCCGCTTCTTTTTCTTTCTTTTTCTCAAGCTTCCATGCTTCAAATTCTTCGGGCGTATGCACGACCACTTCGCCGCGCATGCGGTAATGGCCAAGCCCGCACAATTGCGCGCAACCGATCTCGAACCGGCCCGTTTTCGTCGGCTCAAACCACAGCGGCACGCGCATACCGGGCACCACGTCTTGCTTCACGCGAAACTCCGGAACGAAAAAGCTGTGAATTACGTCTTTGGATGTCATGTAAAGCAATGTTGGTTTGCCGAGCGGCACATGCAGTTCGTTGATCGAAATGATGTCGTCTTTGCCGTTCGGATCGTTCATATCGATGCCGATCGTATTGGCTGAGGAAATCTGTTTGGCGTCGCGCTGCGCAAATTGACCGTCGGGGCCCGCGTACTGAAAGCCCCACGCGAATTGTTCGGCGACCAACTCCACCACGTTCGAGTCGGCCTCTTTCGGGAAATTTTCTTTGACTTGGGCCCACACCGGCAGGCCGATAATAAAGACGAGCCACAATTCGAAACCAAGCACCATCGCGTCCGGCAAGAACGACAATGCGCCGCCTTTGTGCACCACATGATAATCGGCTTTCGGATTCTTACCGGATCGGAAACGAATCAAACAGTAAGTAACGAACACGCCCCACGCGACGAACATCGTGATCATTCCGATATGCAACAGATGCAGCGCGGAGTCTATACGATTCGCATAGGTGGAGGCGGCGATGGGAAGGCCGACGGTATAGTTGGAGGGATCGATCATGGCTTAAAAAAACGCCCCCCGTCCGCCGAGGCGGACGGGGGACGAACGAAATTAGGCTCCTTTGAACGTAAACTCGATGGTTTTGGATTCTTTGGCGCCGATCGTCACTTTCTGGACGGACGTGCCATACTTCTCATGCCACGCTTCGATTTCATATTCGCCCGGAGGCAAATTCTTGAGCGAGAACGATCCGTCGTCGCCGGTCACCGCTGCGAACGGATGGTCTTGCACGCCAATCCAACCATGCATCCACGGATGCACATCGCATTTCACGGGGATCATCACTTCGGGCGTCGTGAACGTCTTGTCGGTCTCCATTCCCTGGACCGGTTGGCCCATGTTGAAGCCGGCATTTTTCGTCGGACGCGCGTTCACGTTGTGAAGCACGCCGTCGGAGTTGCGAACTTTGAGCGCCTGGCCCACCTGAACGGCGGCCACGTGCGGTGTGTACATGCAACCTTTTTGGTCGAAGATCACCGGCTCGGTCGGCGCCGGGAATTTCAGCGTACCGAGGCCGCTCTTCACGTAGACATACACATATTTAAGAGTGTTGTTCGGGTTGACCACCACTTCTTCCGAATAAACATCGGTGGTGTGCGCGGTTTTGCAATACGCGTCGGCACTCATCGAAATTTTCTGCTGTTTCGGTTTCGCGCCCGCGAATTTCACGGTGCCGCTGATATTGCCGGCGGTGGCGGGATCAACGGGGCTTTGGTTTTGCGCAACGGCGGTTGTTCCGGCGTCTCCGGCCGGGGCTGCGGATTGCTCGGAACCGCCTTTGCAAGCGGCGAGCACAAATAGGGTCGATGCCAATAGATACGATGTGCGGAACTTCATTTTACTGCCTCCTGGATTCATGTAAGGTAAGACCGCCAAACTATCAATCTTGCTATCACGGGTCAAGAGTATCTCGAATCCTGCTATAGTTCGCACATGACATTTCGCCGAGGAATTGGCCTCGCTTTGGCCGCCGTTATTATCTTTGCCGCGATTTGCGCCGGAGCCCACGATCTGTGGGCGGCAACATTGGTCTATTTGACGGTACTCTTTTTGTTCGTTGCGGTGGTGGCGAATTCGACGCGTGCGGCGTCGCCGTCGCTGAAACTTCCTCTTATTATTCCGGCTTTGGTCGTGATGGGGGCGATGGCATTGTCGTTCAGCCGCGCCAGCAATCCTTCCGAGTCGTTTTTAGGACTTATGGATTGGCTCTGCGCGCTGGTCGCTTTTTACGTCGGCATCAACATATTCGCCGACCAAAAACCAACCGATGATCTTTTACGAGCGATGATCGTGATCTTATGGATCGAATTCGCGGTCGATATTTCCCAAGTCTTTTCAATCAAAGATATGGGAACGATGAAGAATGCAAACGTGCTCATGGCATTCGTTTTGCCTTGGACCGTCATTTATATTGTGCGGATCATTCGTGAATTTCGCGAAAGTCGCTCGTGTTGCACCGCGTGGGCGTTCGGAGCGTTCGCCGGACTGGGCTGCATGATATTGGCGCAAAGCGTTTCCGGCTGGCTGTGTTTTGGCGCGGTTCTCGGATTTCTGTTCGTACCCCGTCGATATTGGCCGGGTGTATTGATCGCGACGTTGGTTATGTTCGCAATAGCTACCGTCTTTAAAAACGAGAGCGACCGGTTATATTGGTGGCGCAGCGCCATCGCGATGTTTGTTGATTATCCGTGGACCGGAATCGGCATCGGTAATTTCCCAAGTGCGTATCTCGCCTATCGCCGCGGCGCGATGGAGAACACTTTGTTTGCGCACAGCGCGCCGCTCGGATGGTTGGCGGAAACCGGAGTCATCGGCGTATCCGCTTTAATCCTGTTCTTCGCGTCGTGGGTCTATCGAGCCCGCGCCGCTTATCGGTTGGAAAAGATTCGGATTGAATTCGTTCTCGCATTCTTTGCGACGTTGTCGTTTTACTCGATTAACATTGGAGTCGAATATTTGGTGAACTTGGTCTCGCTGATGTTGTTGATGGCGGCCGCGATCGCGCCCGCCGATTCGGGCGGAATGAAGCCGCGCCCCTCGATCGCGTTTGTCACGGCGACGCTCGCACTGGCGGCGTTGCCGTCGATCGTGTCCCCGTTCTTCGCGAGTCGATTCATCGTCGATGGGCAGAGGAATCTTGCCGAAAAAAATTGGCCGGCCGCGCAGACAAGTTTTGAATCGGCCGTCGCTCTCGACAGTCGTGTTTGGGAGCCCTATGCGGGACTTGCGCGTGTCGCCTTTGAACGCGGCGACGTGGCGGAGGCGCTCACTTATTTGCAGCAAGCGATACGGCGCAACACGTTGCACTACGGGTTACGGATGCAGTTGGAGGAATATCAACGGCGTTTGCGTTGAGGCGCGGTGCGAACCGGCTTCTTAGGGGCGGGCGCTGGTTTGGGGGGATGCGCATGCGCGGCCTTGATGGCCATCAAGGATTCGAGCGCTTCGCGCACAGCCGGCGAAACGTCGAGCACTTTCTCAAAAGTTTCGCGCGCGTCATCGTACCGTTTTTGCGCGTAGTAACTGTTGCCGAGACCGAGCAGCGCCCAAGGATCTTTCGGTCTCATCTGCAGACCTTTGTCGAACATTCGTTCGGCCGGCGCCGGTTGGTTTTGCGCGAGATAGATATTTCCCATCGTCACGGCGGAAATGACGGTGTTCGTCGAGACGTTTACCGCTTGCCCGAACGCTTCGAGCGCTTTGTCGGTGTTCCGTAACTGATGGTACGCTTTTCCCAGCAGTTCGAACGCTCGGCCTTTCAGATCGTTTCCGTCGGAGGGGTTCCACAGCGGCATGCCGTTGTTCAACGTGTCGACCACGTTCACGAAATTTTTCTCTTCAAATTCTTTTTCGGCGCGCGCGACGACGTCGCTGAATTTTTTCTGACAGCCGGCGAGCAGCAGCAAAATCAAGAACGTTTTTACGTGTTTCATTGCAACGGATTTTAGAATAATCGACCTGTGACAAAAGATATTTCATCCTTTCTTCATCGGCCGCTGCATCTGGAGCCGGACAATCTGACCGACCACATGTGGGGCGGCGATTGGATCCGCGCGTTTAAAGGGTTGCCGCCGTCGGCCTCGCCGGTCGGCGAATCGTGGGAGTTCAGCGCGCGGCCCGAGCGGCCGACGTTCGCGCGGTTCCCCGACGGCGAACGCATGTCGGTTGCCGATCTGGTTCGCGATTATCCGAGGGAAATTCTAGGTTCGCGCCTGGCCGCCCGGTATGGCGCGAACGCGCCTTTGCTCGTGAAACTGATCGATGCGCGCGACGATCTATCGGTGCAAGTTCATCCGAACGACGATCAGGCGCGCGAGATGGAAAATGATTTCGGAAAATCGGAATCCTGGCTGATTCTCGGCGCATCCGACGGCGCCGCGGATGGTTTCATCTACATCGGTTTTAACCCCGACAAAGCGTGCGGTTACGCAAGCGCCGACGCGTTCGAAACGGCGTTCTTCGATGCGTTGAACCAGGCGAATGCGCAGGGGCCGAGCGAAGACCGCGCGGTCCGCGAAAAAGCGGAGAGATTGATTCTTCCCTTCCTAAATAAGATCCGCGTTCATGCGGGCGATGTGTACGAGCTGCGTCCCGGCACGGTTCATGCGATCGGCCGCGGCGTGCGGTTGTTCGAGATTCAACAATCGAGCGATGTGACGTATCGTGTTTGGGATTGGAACCGGCCCGACGCGAAGAAGCTGAAGCTCGGGAAAAAAGAATTCCGCGAATTGCACATGGAAAAAGCGCGTCGTGTACTCGATTTTCGGGCGGCGCCGATCGAAGATTTTATGCCGGCTCCGCTGCCGGTGCCGTCGCAATCCGCTCAGGTTTCCGAGCATTCGTTGATCGTCGATCGCGACAAAAAATTTGCGGCGAATCGAATCTTGTTTGAAAAGGAAGGCGCGAGCGTCGACATTGAAACGCGCGATGACTTTCAAATACTGACCGTAGTGGCCGGCGTGGCCCACATCGGCGGCGAGGTCAAGCAAGGATGCTCGGTCTTGCTGCCCGCGTGTGCAGGGCGCGCGACATTAAGCGCGTTAAAGCCGTCGACTACTATTATAAGGAGCTACGTTCCGATCTGACGCCGCAGACGCTCGCCTTTCTGTTGAATCATCTTCAAGTCCGGCCCATCCACATCATCGCTGACCGAGAGTTTCTGCAACGTATCCAAATGTTCAAGCGCCTGCTTTTTGTCGGCTTCGGCCGTAAATAAAAATTCGGCCAAGTAATATTGAGTGAACGGATTGTTCGGATCGATCATGAGCGCTTTATTCAATTGTTCGCGCGCCCGTTTCTTGCTGCCGCCGGCAAGCCCCGGAACTTTGTAATCGATGATACCGAGCACGCGATAACCGGCGCCGCCTTGATAACGATCGTTAAGTCGATTGATCGTATCGAGTTCTTTGCGGATCGGTTTCAACAGCATGAGGCTTTTTAGAATGCCTTTTGTCTCGCCATAGCTGCCGTTAAGGCCGGCCACCCAAAAATGCGCTTCAACGCTTTTCGGATCGAGTTCGGTGGCTTTCGTGGCCCATCGGAGTCCTCTTTGGAAATATTCGAGTTTGTCTCTCTTTGCTTCCGAATGTTCGCCGATCCAATAGCATGCGCGCGCGGCTTTCCACGCAGCCGTCACTGCGGATTTATCCGCGTTAATGGCTTTTTCATAAAGCGCCAACGCTTCGCTGGCACCCGTCGTTTCGGTACGGGTTGCATACAACGCGTCGGCTTGTTCAAGGTCGGACGTCAACGCGGCCGTGCAAATCGGTCCGAGCGACAACGCCATCAGTGCAGCCGCGAATTTTTTTTTCACCCCGTTATCCGGCCACGATCGATTCGGACGTGCGGATCGTCTCGAGAAAACTTGCGGGCGTTTTCGCGCGGAACAATTGTTTGAGCAGCGTTTCGTTGCGCACGAGCGTCGCGAGCCGCGAAAGCACGCGCAGTTGTTCAAGCGGCGACGACAGCGGAGTTAGAATTAAGAATATTAAACGAACCGGTATTTTATCGGGACTCGTGAACGCGAACGGCGTGTTGCTGCGGCCGATCGCAATCAGTGTGCGGTTGAGCCCGGCCAAGCGCGCGTGCGGGATGGCCACGCCTTTGCCGATGGCGGTCGGGACTTGCGTTTCTCGGGCGAGAATGGCTCCCTCCACCATTTTCAAATCGAGCGTCGGGTGCTCGGTTTGGAGCCGCCGCGTGAGCGCTTGGATCGCGTCGTGCGGAGCGACGGTCGTCATTTCGAGGTCGATCGCTTCCGGCGTCAACAGTTTTTGAAGCGACCACGCGTTCGGCGCGTCGAACTCGTCGTTGATTTCGCCGACCAGCTCCTCCAATAAATCTTCGAGCGTGATGATGCCGACCGTTTTATTGTTGTGCGTGACCAACATTAAATGACCGCCTTGCGCGGCCATCGTCTTGAGCAACGGCTGCAACGGTTGCATGTCGTTGATTTTCGGCAACGGCCGCGCGATCGATTTGAGGTTCGGTTCGTCGGCGCTGTCGCGGGCCAAGTCCTTCACGTGCACGAAACTGGTCACATGATCGAGATCGGGATCTGCGAGCGGATAACGCGAGAAGTGATTCGCTCGCAGTACCGACAGATTTTCTTCCCACGTCGCGGCCGTCGATAAAAAAACGAGTTTTTCGCGCGGGATCATCGCGTCTTTCACTTTCAAGTCGGCGAAATCGAGCACGTTCTCGATCAACAACAACCGATCGAGCGGCAACAATCCTTTTTCCTGCGACATTCCGAGCAGCACGCGCACTTCGTCTTCGGTGAACACTTCGGTATGTTCGCCGACCGGTTTGAGTCCGATCAATCGCGACACGAACATCGAACTCTTCGCCATCAACAGAATCGGTCCGCGCAGCGCCTTGTAAAAGGCGGCCAAGGGAATCGCCACCCACAAGGCGATTCGTTCGGGTTTTTGGATCGCAATCGATCGCGGCAACAATTCGGCGAACACGATTTGCACGTAGATGATCAAGCAGAATGCGAGGAATGTGGTGATGCGCGGGCCATAAACGGCCAAGATCGGCGGATAATGGATCCATTTCTCGACGATGCGAGCGACCACGGGTTCGCCGGCCCAGCCGAGCGCGAGCGTGGACATCGTTACGCCGATTTGGATCGCCGACAAATAATTGTCGAGGTTTTCCATCATATTGATGACAAGCGACGCGCGCGTGCGGCCTTCGTTTTTCATTACTTGCAGCCGCGGGCGTTGTGCTTTGACCAGCGCGAACTCGGCGAGAACGAAAAAAATATTGAGGCAGAGGAACAACAGCGTGAAAAGCAGGTTCAATGTCACGCCCGGAATCTACCAATTAATTCATCAACGAGGGCGATGCTTGCGGGATCACGCGGAACAATTTCAGTTCGGCGCTTCGCAACGCGCGCAGTTCGGCGGGTCGGCCGATGGCGCCGGTGGTCAGCTCCTTCTGCAGCCTATCAACCGTTTCGATCGGCTTCCCATCGTAGCCGACGATCACGTCCCCCTCCCGAAGGCCCGCGAGCGATGCAGGACCGTTTGGTTCGATATGAATGACAAGAATGCCGGACGCGGTCGCGATCTCATGATGCCGCGCCAACGCGCGGGGGATCGGAACATTTTGACCGCCGACGCCGATGTAGCCGCGTCGCACACGTCCCTCACGCATGAGAATTTCGGCGATGTTGGAAACGGTGTGGATCGGAATCGCGAAGCAGAGTCCTTGCGCGGGCAGAATGACGGCCGTATTCACGCCGATCACTTGACCGTGCGAATTCACGAGCGGTCCGCCTGAATTGCCGGGGTTCAGCGCCGCGTCGGTTTGAATCACATCGTCGATCAAACGGCCGGATTTCGCGCGTAACGAACGGCCGAGCGCGCTCACGACACCGGTGGTGACGGTGGTTTGAAATCCGTACGGATTTCCAATCGCGATCGTCAGTTGTCCGGGTTGCAGCGTTTTCGAATTGCCGAAGATTGTGGTCGGAAAGCTCGGCCCGTGTACGCGCACGACGGCCGTGTCGGTGTCCGGATCATCGCCGATCAACGTCGCCGCGAATCGCCGACCGTCGGAAAGCCGCGCTTCCATTTCGTTCGCGCCGTGTACCACATGGCTGTTCGTGATCGCGAAACCGTCGGGCGTGAAGAAAAATCCGGATCCGCTTCCTTTCCCGGTTACCTCAATGTTGATGACGGCAGGACTAATGTTTGCGACGGCGCGTGTGACCGCATTGGAATAGGCATCAAGTAATTGATTGTCGCTGGAAGAGTTCATGAAACATGGAACGAGGAGTCGCCGAAATAGTTTCCGTCGGCAGCCTCGCCTATTTCATGTTCCAGTTCACAAGCAACGGCCGTTCGGGAAGCCCGGGGGGCGGATACCGGTTCAGCATCGCATCGAAGTGCATGTCCATCACGAGATTGCCATACACGACGCCGCCGGCGCCGAAGGTTCCATAGTAATGCATCGTCGCGCCAGGATTGCTGCGGAAATGCGCGACGTCATAACCAAGCGACGAAAAGGCGACGCCGCGATATTCGAAACTTGTCGCATCGTTGATGTTGTCGAAAAACAAATAATTTTGTGCGAGCGCCGCGAACGAATAACTGGACGTAGCGCTCGTCGCACCCGCCGGATAAGTAATGGAAAGCGGCATCTCGATGCAACCTTGATAGGAAACGCCCGGCGCGCCGAGCGCGACCACAGTGACGGGGCGGTCCACCTCGCCGTAAACGGAAATATTTGTGTTCTTCGCGTAGAAAATCGCCCCTGTTGCCGGGATTGAAACGGAAGGAAGTGAAACCCATTGGGGCACGCAAGCGTTGTAAGCGATGACCAATTCCGAACGGGAATTAACATTCGGGTTGGGGCTTTGACAGAATTTAAACGTACCGTCGCCGTTGAATCTCAAGAACCCGTATTGCGTGAAAGTGAAACTGCTGAAAACTTCATAGTAGTTGCGATCGAGCGTCGGATATTCGACCGTGGGAACATAATTGAAGCGGCCGCCGGTGCCGATGATGTCGCCGATGCCCGATTTGGTTCCGCCGAGATAGAAGTCGCCGTTGATCTCGAGATCGGTATCGAGCGAAATATTGCCGGTGACCACGACGGGCCCCCCTTCAATAACTTGGCCGGGCGCGGTGGCCGGAACCGATGTGATGTCGCCTTTAATAAAAACCGGTCCGTAATGCGTCGAACTGGCGCCGTTGTCGTTCCAGGGAATCGATTGGCCGTACATGATCGCATACCGCGTGAGATCCGATTGAAACCGAACCAGCGCCGTGAATCGTTGTTGGCCGCCCGGATCATTCGGATTTAACCCGAACTTTCCTTGGGCCTCCAGAAAGGCCGAACGGTTTATGATGTTTACCGACGGGTTATAACTGACGACACCGCCGCCGAGCGATAAATTCGGCCGCGCCAACGCCGCGGGCTCCAAATAATTTCCATTTTGAGATTGGCCGAATTGTCTCATGTAATCCATGAGCGCGCTGTTCGCGCTTTCCCACGCGGTGCGTTCGTGACGGTCAAAAACCGAGAAACGCACCGAATGCGTGACGATGTTCAACGTGAGCAAGGCCAGCGGAACGAGCAACAGCAAAAAAGTAAGCACGATCACCATGCTGAAGCCGTCTATGGAGCGGACGCGTTTCATTAAAGTTGTAGCGGTTTCACTGCGAGCAACGGCGGAGCGATTGTCGTTTCAACCGTATAGTCCGATTTTCCATCGTTGTTGGTGTCCATTTGGATTTGAATGCGAATCGACATGATGCACGATTTTTCTTGAAGTGTATCGAGAATGCCGTTTCTATTCCCCGGAGGTTGGCACATGTCGATTTCCGTCGCGGTAATGATGCCGTCGTTTTCGCCGGCGTCCGCCGTGCCGGCGACGCCGTCATTGCCTTTGTCGAGCGCGGCACCGAGCGTCGATGCTTTATTGCCGAAGTAAGTAAATTTGAGCGACAGAACGTCATCGGCGATTTTCTGCGGTGGGCTTGACCACCCACTGTTTTCGGCGCTCATAGGGGCCCCGTCGTACGATGTTTGCCGGAACAAAGTGCGTCCTTGTAAATAGTAACGGATCCGCACGTCGACGTTGCCATCGTTGTCGTCGTCATCGTCTTTCAAATTGAAACCGGCTTTCCATTCTTGGCCGACGGGTTTCGTAACGTTCGCATCGTTATCAACGTCGGGATCTTGCTCGTTGATGATGCCGTCGCCATCGAAATCACCCTGCGGATTGTAGTTTGGCCAGCGGTTCGCATCGACGATGAATTGCACGAACGTAGCGCTCGCGATTTGAACATAGTTGGCCGCGTATATGTCGGGTTCGATTCTCGCGGTAATTTGCTGATGGCCGGTCGTGGCGCGCGCACGGTTGAGGCCGCCGATAAGATTGACATTGTAAACGCGAAACAACGCGCTGAACGCTGAGAATAAAATTCCGATGATGAGAATGGTAATGACCAACTCGATCGCCGTAACGCCGGATGTGCGTCTAACCATAGGCTTAGAGTATATTAAGAGGACAACTTCCGGAACCATTTTGCGGCGCATCGCTGGCCCAATGATCGCCGCTGAGAGAATAGGTGTGAGAACCGGTGCTCAAATCGCTGAGCGGCGTGTAGGAGACAGATCCTGTTTTTGGGTTGTAATAATCGGCGATGTTACCCAGCGTTTGCGAAACGACGTCCACGCCGTCCACCTTGAACACAATGCTGGAAGGAACGATGCCGCTTTGATCGTCGGCAATCATAACCGACAACGTAGGGCGTCGTTGAGCGGTCGAACTAACGCCGCAATTTGATACGACGGGCGCCGTATTATCCGGAAGAAGCAATTGCGTATGGAATGTCCACGACGCATTCTCCTTGTAATGAGCGAAATCTCCTCCTTCAACTTCGATTAAATAATCAGTGTTGTCGGCCAATGTTTCTGGAAGTCCGGTAGTGTCATTAACCCATTTCATCGTTGCCGTGTTCGGATTGTAGCGAACCGTTTTCCGGATGCCATTCGATTTTAAAGAAAGAACGGCTGCGCATATTCCACTGACGGCGCTTGTGGAAGTGGTGTCGTCGGAAAAATTGATATCCACCTGCGGAGAGAGTGTGTGCACGTTCGGCCCGATGGGTGGGAATGGGTTCGAGAAAATCGGTTTGCGAATATCGAGTCGAATGACGCGCTGCACATACGGGGATCGATTGGAAGCTCGCGATGAGAAAGCGAGCACATAGTTATCCCCTTCTACGAGTGGCGTTGTAAGCGCGATGGGATTCCCGCTAAAAGATCCGAATGCATCGGCGGCGAGCGAAGTGATGACCGTATAATTGCCGATGCTGAATCGGACGAAAGCCAATGGCGCGGTAATGCCGGCGATCGTCAGTGGTTGGACTGAATCTGCTCTGGAAGCCGGATAATAGAGCGGGTAAGGATAATAAATGGACAAATTTTGCGCGGCTTGTTGTTCCGCCGTTATGTATCTATACGCGATGCCGATGGGAGGGGGTGTGCTGACGTTTAAAGTCAAGCTGGCGTCTGGGGCCGAAACATTTTCGGAAGTAAACAAACCGTTCGTTAACAAAAACGTATGTGACAACGCGATCTGACTGCCTTCCCATAAATTCAAAGTGACATTTTTGATGTCGGTGTTGGGGACTTCCGAAATCGTGCGTCCGGTCACGTCAAGGTAGGTGTCGTTAAAGTCGCCGTCCAAGTTCTGATCGAAGTAACGCACGGTCGGGTCGACGTCATCAATCTTGTCGTTGGCGGTACTGCCGGCGGGAATGCCGTCGTCTTCAAACGGAACCAATTGTTGTTGGCCGGTGCTGTTGCGGCGCATGTAGGTCACGTCCAAGGTAAACCGCGTGTAACCGGCCGCGCGCACAGTTGTTAGAAAATTGTTGAGCCCGTCGATGTTTGGATGCGTGGGGCGACCGTTAACGGAGCCGATGATGCCGAAATTCGTCGCATCGCTGTTAAACGCGAACACGTTGTAGAAATTCATGGACTTCACCGAAGAAATTCCGTTGGCCAGAACCCGTTCACCTCGGGTTGATCGTGAGGAGCGAGCCAGAGCACGTGTCGTGCCGCGGACGAGCACGAAAAGCGCCGCTACAATCAGGATGGTGAGACCCGCAGCAATGATCGTTTCAATGATGGTGAAGCCTTTGCGCGCCTTCATGCGCTCAAATAGCTTCAAGTATTTCCGACGGGAGCTTTTTCCGACGTACCGGAGTTTGCCCCGACACGAACGCTGTAGCCAGGCGAAGTATCTGAGGTTGGATCTTGTAGGAGCAGTTCCTGTATCAGTGTGCTAAGGTACGCCGCCGCGGAAAGAAGATGAAACGCACCTTGAGCCAGGGTGGGGTTCGAGGCGGTGTTTACGGCTTCAGCCGGAGGTGTCATAGGTGTATATACAAATCCGCCCCCATCTTTGCTGACCTTCTTGCCCTCTACGGATGAATCAAATGCGGTATTCATATCAACCTGGGGTCCTTGAGCATAGAACCCGAACGATTTGGCGATAGGTTGCAGGATTAAAATCCCAACAGTGGAGCCGATATAACCACAAACGACTAAGAAAAATATTTTGACGTATTTTCTCTTTTTCATGGTTTTTCCTTATCCATAATTATGCGTTCCAAAGAGATTATTTTCCACTCAATTTTGGGCCCATTCTAAGCAACATTTTGACCCACGAACTATATGAAAACACAAGTCGTTTTGTGTGTGAAAAATGAGTGCTATTTTTTTGCCAAAGAGGCTTGTCCGCGCAACGTTTCACCGGCACATGAGGTGCTGGTCATGTTGAATGAAAGACCGTCTCCGCTGTTTTCTCCGCCCGCTTGGATGGTCTTGTCACAGGGGTGGTTTTCGGGGAAAAATTTGAATGAGAAGCCGGGGCCGCTGGTCACGCCGTCGATGCGGCCCGTCGAGCTGAGTACATCGCTGATGTCGTCTCCGCCGGTCACACGATAAGTTCCTTTGAAACTTACGTCGGTTTGCGTGAGGTCGAGTTGCACCTGGGAGGTTTTGTCATTCACGGTCAAATCGCCGGCCCACGTGCCTTCGATGCTGGGGCCGTCCGGTTTGCCGAGAATAAGCTCCTTCTTCTTGTCCTTACAAGAGGCGAAGCCACAGAGGGCGACGCAAAAAATTATGGATTTCCAGCGCATAATCGAACGATACCAGGAAGGTTCTTAAAATCGCCTTAACGACGGATTAAAAACCGACGAACGAATTAAGGGATAGTTGCGAAATGGCCGTCATTCCCGCGTAGGCGGGAATCCAGACACCTTTGGAGCAACCTGTATACGAATTTCATGTGTCTGGGCCCCCGCCTACGCGGGGGAGACGACTTTTGCAATAGTCCCATTAAGAGGCTTACTGTTTGGGGCCCAATTCCGGCATGTTTTTATCGGTGGGTTGCGTGATGTCGGTCATATCGCCTCCGTCAATGAGGCGGGCTTTGGCGCCATCTTTCGAACAACCAATGAACAACATCGCAGCGGCTACGATCAGCAAGAAGTTTTTCATGATGCCGATGTTTATGCAACGGATCGGCCTCGCGGCTGAACGAATTGATTTTTAGCGGCGTTTTCCGGTCAGACGCAGAAGATAAATGAACATGTTCACGAAATCCAAGTACAGCGTGAGCGCGCCAAGGATCGCGAGATTGTGTCCGTCCGGATCGGCGGAAAGATTCATGTTCTTCAGACGCTGAGTGTCATAGGCGGTCAGGCCGACGAACACAAACAAGCCGACGTACGTGGTAACCCAAACGAGCGCTTCGCTGCGCAGGAAGATATTGACCACCGTGGCGAGGATCACGCCGACAAGAGCCATGAAACACAAGTTACCGATGGAAGAGAGATCCTTTTTCGTGACGGCTCCGTAAAAACTCATGATCGCGAACGTTCCGGCCGTGAGGAAAAACGTGGAAGCGATCGAGGCCGACGTGTAGACCATGAACAACATGGAGAGCGTAACGCCGTTGAACGCCGCATAAAATAGGAACGCGAGTGTTGCGGCGGCCGGCGTCATGCTGCGCGCCCATCCGCTCAGCGCGACGACGAGAGCAAACTCGCCGATGATGAGCCCATAAAACAAGACCCGATTTTCAAGCAGGAAACCGATAAGGGCAGGATTGGATCCGACCATCCACGAAATCCATCCGGTCAATGCGAGGCCGGCGCCCATCCATCCGAAAACTTTTGTAATGAAACTGCGCGATTCGGCCGCGCCCGTCGGTAAATAAATATTTGTTTCTGACATGAAATCCTCCTGCCGGTTCGGAGATCTGGAACAAAACCCGCTCCGCCTGCTTAAATGAGATGATAGAAAAGCTTATGACAAAAATGCCGGTTTTATTCATCTCGCATGGGTCTCCGATGGTTGCGCTCGAAAACGACGCTTATACCCGCGCGCTCGAACAATTTGGCAAGACCGTGGCGCGGCCGAAAGCAATCGTGGCCGTCTCCGCTCATTGGGAAGCGGGATTGCCGCTGCGCGTGACCACGGGCGCGAGCCCGAGCGTCATCTATGATTTCGGCGGTTTTCCGGACGAACTCTATCGGCTCACGTATCCTGCGCCGGGCGATCCCACGCTCGCCGCTGATATCCTTCGGAGATTGGCGGAGGCGGGAATCGCGGCCGAGCCGGACGCACAACGAGGATGGGATCACGGCGTCTGGGTGCCACTGCGCCGCGTTTTTCCGAGCGCCGATATTCCGGTCGTCGAAATAACGCTGCCCATTCCTCGTTCGCCGCAAGAGTTGGAGGCGATCGGCGCGGTTCTTGCGCCGCTGCGCGAACAACGCGTATTGTTATTCGGCACGGGCGGAGTCGTGCATAACTTGAGGCTTTTGCATTTCGGCGATAAAGACGCGGATGTCGACAATTGGGCTGAGAAATTCGACACTTGGACCAAGCAAAAAATCGAGCAACGGGATCTCAACGCGTTACGTAGTTATAGGGGTGCCGCACCGCAGCCGCGGCTCGCGGTTCCAACCACCGAGCATTTTGATCCTTTGTTCTTTGCGTTGGGCGCAGCCCGTGACGAAAAGCCGCATTGGATCTACGAAGGTTTTCATTACGGAAATTTATCGATGCGAAGTTTTTTCCTTTAACGGAGGATCTATGGCGCGAAATCCTGAACATCCGGTGGACTTGCTGTTCGTCGAACGCTGGTCGCCGCGCGCAATGTCGGCGGAAGCGATCAGCGATGCGGAGCTCATGACGTTGTTCGAAGCGGCGCGATGGGCGCCGTCATCGTCGAACAACCAACCTTGGCGTTTCATTTACGCGAAGCGAGATACGCCCGCGTGGCAACCGTTGTTTGATTTGATGGTGGAGTTCAATCAATCGTGGACGAAGAACGCGGCCGTGTTGGTGGTGATCGTTTCAAAAAACGACGACGATAAAGGGCGGCCGATGCGCACGCACACATTCGACACGGGTTCCGCTTGGATGAGCTTAGCGTTGCAAGGTTCGCTGAAAGGACTCGTCGTGCACGGCATGGCCGGCTTCGATTACGATAAAGCGAAAGCGACGCTCGGCTTGCCCGACAATTACACGGTCGAAGCGATGGCCGCGATCGGAAAGCCCGGCGAAGTGTCCACGTTGCCGGCCGGTTTGCAAAAACGCGAATCGCCGTCAGACCGAAAAAAAGTGTCCGAGTTCGTTTTTGAAGGAAAATTCCCCGCATGAAAAAGGCGGCGTTCGCGCTTTTGTTGATGGCGGCGTCCGCGGCAGGTGCGGAACAGCCGCTGCCGATTGAACGAATCAAGCTGCCTCCAGGCTTTTCCATTTCTGTGGTTGCACGCGTGCCGGACGCGCGGTCAATGACGTTGAGTCCTTCCGGTGTCCTTTACGTTGGCAACCGCGACGAAGGGTCGGTTTACGCGGTTGAAGGCAAGCGTGTGATTCGGATTGCTCATGGGTTGAACATGCCGAACGGCGTTGCGTTTCGCGATGGCGCGTTGTACGTGGCCGAAGTGTCGCGCATTTTGAAATTCGAGGGCATCGAAAAAAATCTCGCGTCTCCGCCGAAACCGACAGTGATCAATGCGGACTATCCGTCGGATCCAAGCCACGGCTGGAAATTCATCGCGTTTGGGCCCGACGGGTGGCTGTATGTGCCGGTCGGCGCGCCGTGCAACATTTGCGAGCCGAAAGATCCGTACGCGTCGATCACGCGCATCAAGCCCGATGGAAGCGGTCGGGAAGTCTTCGCGCGCGGCATCCGCAACACGGTCGGCTTTGATTGGGATCCTCAAACGAAAGCGCTATGGTTCACCGACAACGGCCGCGACAATTTGGGCGACGATATTCCACCGGATGAATTGAACCGCGCGCCGAAAACCGGCTTTCACTTCGGTTACCCGTATTGCCACGCCGGCGATATCGCGGATCCCGAATACGGCGACAAGCGCGACTGCGGCGAATTTGAAAAACCGGAAGCGAAATTGGGCGCACACGTGGCCGCGCTCGGCATGCGTTTTTATACCGGAAAAAAATTTCCGGACCCCTACCGCGGCCGGATCTTCATCGCCGAACACGGTTCATGGAACCGCACGAATAAAATTGGCTACCAAGTGGTCACCGTTCCTATCGTTAACGGTCATGCGGGAAAACCCGAGCCGTTCGCGACCGGCTGGATGGCGAACGAAGACGCTTGGGGTCGCCCGGTCGACGTGCTCGTGACGCCCGACGGCGCGTTGTTGATTTCGGACGACTTGGCCGGAGCCATCTACCGAATCACTTACGACCGGTGATCTTTAGGCTGGCGCCGTCCTCCGTTTATTGGGTGATTCACTCGAAGTTCTAGAATCGAACGCATGAATATTTTTCGCGCATTGAAATATAGGAACTACAAACTTTTTTTCAGCGGTCAGATCATCTCGTTGGTGGGAACATGGATGACGATGACGGCCAGCAGTTGGTTGGTTTATCGTCTCACGAATTCACCGTGGATGCTCGGCGTGGTCGGGTTTGCCGGACAATTCCCGGCGTTTGTTTTGTCGCCGTACGCGGGCGTGATGGTCGACCGTTGGGACCGTCATCGATTGTTGGTATGGACGCAAATACTATCGATGCTGCAATCGTTCGCGTTGGCCGCGCTCACGCTCACGAACACGATCACGGTGCCAGCCATCATTATTCTTAACGTGATCGAGGGCATGATAAATGCGTTCGACGTGCCTTGCCGTCAATCGTTCGTGGTGTCGATGATCGAAGACAAAAACGATTTGAGCAACGCGATCGCCTTAAACTCATCGATGTTTAATGTGGCGCGGTTGATCGGACCATCGGTCGCGGGCCTCATCATCGCCGCATCAAACGAAGGCTGGTGCTTTTTCATCGACGGCATGAGTTTCTTGGCGGTCATCGGCGTGTTGCTGGCGATGAAAGTGAATCTAAAACCGCCGAACAAAGAATTTCGCGGCGCGGTGGTTGAATTCAAAGAAGGATGGAACTACGCGTACGGTTCGACGCCGATTCGCCTGATCATATCGCTGCTGGCGATCGTCAGTTTGGTCGGCGTTCCGTACGGCGTGTTGTTGCCGGTGTTCGCGGTGAAGATTCTGAATGGTGGTCCGCATACGCTCGGATTTCTTATGACGGCCGCCGGTTGTGGTGCGTTGTGCGCGGCCATTTGGCTCGCCTCTCGACGCTCGGTTCGCGGGTTGTTGCGGGCGATTCCGATCGCGTCCGCCGTTTTCGGTGCGGCGTTGATCGCTTTTTCGTTATCGAAGAACGAGCCGATATCGTTGGTGTTTTTATTCATCGGCGGGTTCGGATTCATGGTGCAGATGGCGTCGAGCAACACGATCCTGCAAACGATTATCGACGACGACAAACGCGGTCGCGTGATGAGCTTTTTTTTGATGGCGTTTCTCGGTACCGCGCCGTTCGGAAGTTTATTGGCCGGCAGTCTTTCGCAACGGATCGGCGCGCCGATGACGCTGCGGATCGGCGGCGCTTGTTGCCTGTTGGCCGCCGGAGCGTTCGCGTTCAAATTGGAAAGTATCCGCGACGCTGTCCGCCCGATTTACAAACGTATGGGAATTTTGCCGCAAGTGGCCACCGGCATCCGAAACACGGTCGGTTTATCGGTGGATCAGCGCGATTAATGTGTGCTATTTTTTTGTCGTTCGGCGCGTTGCTGTTCGAGACGTTCCATCGCTCCGTGCGGCGTGAGCGTGCCGTCGCGTAATTCTTTTTTCGTTTGTTCATCGAGTTCCGGATGGTCGGCGATAAACGCGGCCGCGTTGCTTTGCTCATTTTTTTCATCGATTTTTTGTTGGCGCTCCAAATTCGGATCGGTAGTCATACGTACTGGTTTGAGTTGAACGCAGGCGCCCAGGAAAAGCAGCATGCCGATGGAGAGGAATGCGATAATGTTGGTCATAAGTGAATTTTATACGGAGAAAGTCATGATGGAAACAGGCGATGTGCCGAAAAAAGATAAATCAGAACTTAAAAAGAAATTGACGCCGCTCCAATACGACGTCACGCAAGCATGCGGCACTGAGCCGCCGTTTAAAAACGAATATTGGAATAATCACAAACCCGGTCTCTATGTGGATATCGTCTCAGGCGAGCCGTTGTTCGCATCGACGGACAAATTTGATTCGGGCAGCGGTTGGCCCAGCTTTACGAAGCCGGTCGACGACACAAGCATCGTCGAGAAAGAAGACGACAGTTTGTTCATGCGCCGTATCGAGGTGCGCAGCAAAAAAGGCAATTCGCATCTCGGGCACGTGTTCGACGACGGCCCGAAAGACAAAGGCGGGTTGCGGTATTGCATCAATTCGGCGTCGTTGCGGTTTATTCCGGTCGAAGATCTCGAGAAAGAAGGTTACGGTTCCTTCAAAAAATTATTTCAGTGATGCTACCGAACGAACGATTTCATCAAGAGTGGTTGGAAGCCGACGGGCTCGGCGGTTTCGCAATGGGAACCGCCTCTGGCGTGCGCTCGCGGCGCTATCACGCGTTGCTTCAAGTGGCCACCACGCCGCCGACCACGCGGTTCACGTTGGTCAACGGATTCGAAGCGTGGGTCGAATGCTCGGCCGGTCGATTCTATTTATCGTCGCAACGGTATCAGCCGGACGTGCTGTCGCCAAACGGCGTGAATTTCATCGAATCGTTTTCGTCTGAGCCGTGGCCGCGTTGGATTTACAAATTGCCGAACGGCCTGCGTGTGCAACACGACGTATTCGTTCCGAAAGGTTCTCCCGCCGTTGCGCTGTCGTGGAAGCTAATGGATAAATCGGAAGCGACGTTGCACGTTCGTCCGTTGTTATCGTGCCGCGAAGCGCATGCGATGCACCAGGAGAATCCCGACTTCCGTTTCAAACCTTTCCTGACCGACTCGCGTGTGGTTTGGCAACCGTACAAAGGCGTGCCGACCGTCGCGGCGATTACGAACGCGCGCTACATGCATTGGCCTGAATGGTATCGCCACTTTCTTTATACGGTGGAACTCGAGCGCGGCCTTGAAGCGACCGAAGATTTGGCATCACCGGGCGAGTTCATTTACGACATCGGCCGCCGCGAAGCGGTGATGATTTTTAACGCCGAAGGCATCGAAGGCGCGGCGCTTCCGGACAGCGATTCGCCGCTGGCGATGCTTGAAGCGTTGCGCGAGGCCGAATTGGAGCGGCGTAAGGTTTTTCCGACGCGGCTGCACCGCTCCGCCGATGAATATTTGGTTCGTCGAGGCGAAGGCAAAACGATCATTGCCGGTTATCCTTGGTTCACCGATTGGGGTCGCGATACGTTCATTTCGATTCGCGGTTTGTGCCTGACCACGGGTCGTCTGGAAGACGCGGGGCAAATTCTCGGAGAATGGACGTCCGTTGTATCCGCGGGCATGATGCCGAATCTCTTCGTTGACCACAGCGTGACGCCCGAATACAATTCGATCGACGCGTCGCTGTGGTTCATCGCGTCGGTTCAAGATTTCCTGCGCGCGGCGGATGCGCAAGGGCACCCGGTGTCGTCCGAGGAAAAAGACCGGTTGTTCGACGCGGTCGATAAAATTCTCACCGGTTATCGCAACGGCACGCGTTTTCGTATTCGAATGGATGACGACGGACTGATTGCCGGCGGCGTGCCGAATCTCGCGCTCACCTGGATGGACGCGCGCTTCGAAGGCACGCCGATCACGCCGCGCATCGGCAAACCGGTCGAGATTCAAGCGTTGTGGCTGAATGCCTTGGCGTTCGCGTCGCGTTTTTCGAAAAAGTGGGAAGAACTGTTCCGCCGCGGCCGTGTTTCGTTTGAGGAAAAATTTTGGAACGCCGATCGCGGCTGTTTGTACGACATCATTGATTTCAATCACGAGCGGGGAAACGTCGATGCATCGCTGCGTCCGAATCAAGTTCTCGCCGTGGGCGGATTGCCGCTGATGCTGGTTTCCGGGGAGCGTGCGCGGCGCGTCATCGACGTGGTGGAAAACGAATTATGGACGCCGCTGGGGCTGCGTTCGCTCGCACGCGGCGAGCAAGGTTACGTGCCGCGCTACGAGGGCCCTCTGTTTCATCGCGACAACGCGTACCATCAAGGGACCGTGTGGCCGTGGCTGATCGGGCCGTTTGTCGAAGCGTGGCTGAACGCGCATGGGCGCTCTGCGAAAAATTTGGTCGAAGCGCGTAAACGATTTCTCGAGCCGTTGCTCACACATTTGGATGAAGCCGGGATGGGGCACGTGAGCGAAATTACCGACGCCGAAGCGCCCTACACCCAGCGCGGCTGCCCGTTTCAGGCGTGGTCGGTGGCTGAGGTTTTAAGGTTGCGGGATTCGGTTTTGAGGGAATGATCGACGTTCGCGTTGCGTGAAAAAATAAACGAGATGATGCAGCCGAACATCACCGGAGTGAGCACGCCGTAGTCGTGCGTGATTTCGAAGATCATCACGATCGCCGTGATCGGCGCTTGAAACGCCGAGGTAAACACTCCGGCCATCCCGACGAGAATGAGCGCGCCGACTTCCACGCTCGGGCCAAACAGATATTGAAGTCCAAGACCGAAAAATCCGCCCATCATGCCGCCGACGAATATACTCGGCATCAGCGCGCCGCCGCATCCGCCGGACCCGAGCGTCAGCGACGTCGCGATGATTTTTCCGAGCGCCAACGCCGCGAATCCCCATCCGAGCATTCGTCCGAGCAACACTTCATTCAGTAAATCTTGTCCGGTGCCGCGCACGTCGGGCAGAATCAACGCGAGCGCGCCGAGCAACGCGCCGCCGATGGCGGGGCGAACCCAATCCGGAATCAATGTCATTTTCGAAAAAACGCGCTCAAATTCGTCAATAGAACGCCGATAAAAAACGCCGACGGGTGCACAAATAAAACCGAGCAACGCGTAATAAGCGAATTCAATTGGGTGCCGCCATTGATAACTAACCGGCGTGAAAAACGCGGAACTGCCTAGAAGGATTCGTGCGGTCGCGGTGGCCATTACCGATGAAATCACGATGGCCGGAAACGCCTCGTTCGCGAAATTTCTCAAAATCACTTCCATCACGAAGAACACCGAGGCGAGCGGCACGCTGAACGCGGCGCCGAGACCACCCGCGGCGCCGGCCGCGACGAGCGTGCGCAAGTCGTCGCGCGACACATCCAAGAATCGGCCGAGCGCCGAGCCGACGGCCGCGCCGATTTGAACGATCGGGCCTTCGCGTCCGGTGGAGCCGCCGGTGCCGAGCGTGGCCGCCGAAGCGAGCGCTTTAGACCACATCACGCGGCTGCGGATATGACCGTCGCGTTCATTAATGGCAGTCATCACTTCGGGCACGCCGTGACCTTTTGCGTCGGGGCAATACACGTGCGTGATGACGCCGGCCACGATTCCGCCGATCGCCGGAATCGCGATCATGCCGATCACGCGCCAGTGAGGCGGAAGTTGATCTAGGCCGGCCGTGCTTAAGCGCATCGAAAAGCCGATCAGCCGTTCAAAAAGGAACGCGCTGACACCCGCCGCGATGCCGACGGCCACGCCGGTAAAGATCAACTGCTGATTGAGCGGAAGTTTTTTAAGCAGCGCCCGCAACGCCTTCAATTGATAAATCACCGCGTCATATTAGCTATTTATCCCCTGGCGTTTTCCAATCGGGCGCGTCAAGCTACCTTCTATGAGCGAATCGCGAGTGAAAGCGTTGAATTATATTGATGGCCTTTGGTCGTGGCCAAAAAATGCGCGCGAAATTCCGTCGATCAACCCGGCCGACCAACGAGATGTCATTTGTACCGCGCCCGATTCTTCAGCCGATGAAGTGGACCGCGCGGTGGCCGCTGCGCGCAAAGCGCTGCCGATGTGGCGGCGCAAACCGGCGCCGGAACGAGCGAAGATATTGCGCAAGGCCGGTGAAATCCTGCTCCGCCGCAAGAATGAGTTGGGCGCGTTGGTGACGCGCGAGTGCGGCAAACAGATTGCGGAAGGATTGGGCGAAGTACAAGAAGCGATCGATATGGCTGAACTGGCCGCCGCCGAAGGTCGTCGCCTTTATGGAGAAACCTCTCCGAGCGAACTCCCCAACAAAATGTGTATGACTTTCCGTGAGCCTGTCGGAGTTTGCGGCCTAATCACGCCTTGGAACTTCCCGATTGCAATCCTGTCTTGGAAGTCGCTGCATGCATTGATCTGCGGCAACACTTTGGTTTTAAAGCCGGCCGAGGACACGCCGTTGTGCGCGGTTGAATATGTGAAAGCGCTCGAAGAGGCCGGAGTGCCGGCCGGCGTCGTCAACTTGGTCCTCGGTGCCGGTGAAACAACGGGCCAGGCATTGGTCGCACATCCGCAGGTCCAATTGATTTCGTTCACCGGCTCGACCGATGTGGGGTCGGCGGTCGCAAAAACATGCGGAGCCACCGGAAAGCGTGTGTCGCTCGAATGCGGCGGCAAAAACGCGCAAATCGTATTGGCCGATGCGAATTTGGATCTCGCGCTTGAAGGCGTTTTGTGGGGTGCGTTCGGCAGCGCCGGTCAGCGTTGCACGGCGACGAGCCGATTGATTCTCGACGCGTCCATCCACGATACGATGGTGGAGCGATTGATCGCGGCCGCCAAACGGTTGAAGTTGGGCGACGGGTTGAAACCGGGAACGCAAATCGGTCCGCTGATCAATGAAAAGCAATTGGAGCGCGTGCTCGCCTATATCGAAATTGGAAAGAAAGAGCGGGCGAAATTGCGGCTGGGCGGAGCGCGCGCGACGAGCGCGGATTTGAACCACGGTTTTTTCGTCGAACCAACGCTGTTCACCGATGTTGATAAAGGCATGAGAATTTTTCGTGAAGAAATTTTTGGCCCGGTGCTGTCGGTCGTGAAAGTTTCGGGTTTAACCGAAGCGGTCGAAACGCTGAATGATTCGGCGTTCGGCTTGTCGAGCTCGATTTACACACGCGACGTGAACAACGCGTTGGCCGCCGTGCGCGACATCGAAGCGGGCATCGTGTATGTAAACGGCCCAACGATCGGCGCAGAAGTTCATCTGCCGTTCGGCGGCGTGAAGGGCAGCGGCAATGGCCATCGGGAAGCGGGCAAAACCGGTCTCGATATTTTTACCGAATGGAAAACCGTGTACGTCGATTACAGCGGCAAGTTACAGCGCGCTCAAATCGACAACTCATGAGAATTTATGAAGAAGAATAATTTTCTAACGCCGGCGCCCGCCGATTACAAATGGCCGTGTTGCCCCGAGGCGGATCGTTTCATCAACGACACTCTGCAAGTTTTTCTGGGCCAACATTCGTTCGCGAGTAATTTGTCGCAGCGAATGATGGCTGAGACCAGCACGCATTTCGCGGTTTGGGTGGATCATCTGTTGTTGTCGTCGCAAGGATACGAGACGTCGATGCTGCAACGGCTCGGATTTTGCGAAGACAAAAAAGTCCGGCGGCCCGCCGGAGCGAAAGTTTTTTTTCATCCGTTTGCGGATTTGCCGCGGCTTGTGATTTCGCCGAAAACCAAAGCGGTTGGTTGTGCGATTATGGTGGACCGGTTGTGGGAATTTCAAATGGCGCATGGTCTTTCACTTCCGATTGAAGGTGCGCCCCACTCGACATACCGTCGCATGCGGATACGCGAAGGCGCGTCCGATTTGGTGGTGGTCGAGCGTCGTGGAACACAAACGTTGATTCCGGACACGCGCGATCGGTCCCGAAAATATATGCACCATTTCGAGCGTTGGGCCACGCGTCTGCGCCGGTTCGATTCGGATGACAAAGGGATGAAATACACGCTGAAGCTTGCGCGCGAAACAGTCAAAGACCTCGGCACGGGTTCGGCCGCCGACATTTTCCTCGAAACCGAACGCATCTATTGGCAATCACGCAATCGAGCGGCACAGATACAAAAATCGCGACAGGATCGACTGGGCCTCGGCTGGGCCAATCACGACCATCACACGTTTCGTTCGAGCCGTGCCCATTTCCGCACGTTGATCGAGATATTGATGACGCTCGGTTTTAAATTGCGCGAACGCTATTACGCGGGCGCCGAAGCGGGCTGGGGCGCGCAGATTGTCGAACAGCCCGAGGCGGGCGTGATCATTTTTGCGGACGTGGATCTGGCGCCCGAAGAAGTGCTCGTGGATTTCACGCGCGCGCGTTTGCCTGAAATCGATAAATATCGAACCGTCGGTTTATGGTGCGCGCTTCACGGCGAATCGATGTTGGGGCCGGGCATGCATCATCTCGAAGCGAAATTCGAGTTTGACAAATTGAAGGAAGATTTAAAAACCCGGCAAATCGAAACGATGCCGCCGTTCAGCGATTTCCCGTTTTTACGCCAGGCGTTCACGAAAGCCGAAATGTGGGCCGTGGATTCGAACCGGCTCGAAGCGTTGCGAATGTCCAGAAAAATTTCAGACGACGCGTATCGCCAGATGAAAGCGAACGGCGCGGTCGGAAGCCATTTGGAAAATTTGCAACGACGCGACGGCTTCAAAGGATTCAACCAGAAAGGCGTCAGTGAGATCATCAAAGCGGTCCATCCGGAAAGGCAGGCACTCTCATGAGCAAACGCAAAAAAGTCGCGGTGGTGGGTAGCGGAAAAATCGGCGAGTTAATCGTCGCGTTATTATCGAAACGGTATGACGTTTCGGTGTACGACCAAGATTTGAAACGCGCGAAAGCGGCGGCGGGCCGCCTCGCGAAGGCCGCACGCGTAAACGCGCGCAATAAAAAGGAATTGGTCAAGCATTTGAAAGACAAAGCGCTGGTTGTGAATTCGTGTCCGTTGTTCATGAACGTACACATCGCGCGCGCCGCGCAAAAAGCGGGAATCAGTTACATTGATTTATCCGAGGATGTTCAATCCGGCGATGAAATATTGAAATTGTCTGCGCGATGGGACGCGCACATCGCGCCGCGCTGCGGAGTCGCTCCGGGCTTCATCCAGATCATCGCGGGCCATATGACGCAGCCGTACGATCACGTCGAGCGCGCGTCGCTGCGCGTAGGCGCGCTGCCCGAAAACCCGACAAACGCGCTCAAATACAATTTGACCTGGAGCACGGACGGTCTCATCAACGAATACGGCAATTCATGCGAAGGCATCGAGGACGGCCAAGTGAAAACGCTGCAGCCGCTCGAAGGATATGAACGGCTCGTGATCGACGGCGTCGAATACGAAGGGTTCAATACATCGGGCGGGCTCGGCACGCTCGCGCATACGATGAAGTCAAAAATAAAAAATCTTACCTATAAAACGTTGCGCTACATTGGCCATCGCGACCTCATGAAATTTTTGCTGTTCGACTTGAAACTGAACGAGTACCGCACCATTCTCAAGCAGGTACTCGAATCGGCGGTACCGACCACGAATCAAGACTTGGTCGTGGTGTTGTGCAGCGTCGAAGGCAAAAAAAATGGCGTGCTCACTCAGCAAACCTACACGAAAACGGTTCGTCACGGCGACTTGTTCGGCCGTCATTGGTCGGCGATCCAAATCATCACGGCGTCCAGTGCGGCATCTGTCGCCGATTTGATTTTGACCGACCGGCTCCCGCACAAGGGTTACATTCGCCAAGAAGAAATTGATTTCGGCGCGTTCTGTTCGACGCCGTACGGTAAGTTGTTCACGAAGTAATCTCCCTAAGAACTTTTCTCCTACCCGTTTCGTAAGTCAGTTAATTGTCCATATCCGAAACAAAGGAGACAGTTATGTTTTCACACGCGAGGCGAACGATTGCTTTAATTCTTACCGTCACGACAACACTTTTATGTGGGTCACCGCGCGCGTCAGCGATGCTGGCGCCCGCTTCGGTTTCGCAATCGGAAGCGGACATGCAAAAAGTCCAAGCGTTTCTAGAGCAAAAACAAGTGCGTCAGCGGTTGACCGATTTCGGTCTGACGCAAGAGCAAATCGAGTCCCGTCTTCAAAAATTAAGCGACGCCGATATTCATCAAGTGGCGCTGCAAGTCGACAAACAAAATCCAGCTGCCGACGGAGGCGGCGTGGTGATCACGGTATTGATGATTGGCGTGCTGGCGTTGCTGTTCGTCTATTTGGCGAAGCGGGTTTGACCATTCGGAAGGTTGCCGCGATTATGATCGGAACATTCTCCATCACGGTTTTCGGCCATGCGTCATTTGCATCCGTGCTGTCGGCGGAGCCTGAGAAGGCGGTTCATCTGATCGGAGTTCCTTTTTTTTCGGATAATGCGGACCAATGCGGTCCGTCGTCGTTGGCGAGTATTTTGAATTTCTGGGGGAAGAAGGTTTCACCCGCCGACATCAAAAGCGATGTTTATCTGCGTTCGTTGAAAGGAACATTGCCGCTGGATCTGTTACCGGAAATCCGAGCGCATGGACTGACCGGTCACGTCGAGAATACAACGCTGGAGCGCGTCAAATCCGAACTGCGGCAACGCCGTCCGATGATCGCGTACTTGGATTTCGGCACGCGCCGTCATCCGATCGGTCATTATGTCGTTATCACCGGTTTTGATGATTCACGCAACGGCCTCTATGTGCATTCGGCGCAACACAAAGACAAATTCGTTTCCTACCGGCGGTTCGAACGCGGTTGGGGAGACACGAACCGTTGGACGCTGTTCGTATCGCCACCCGATGGGGACACTCAGTGATTCGCGCGGCACAACTATGCATCGTCACTCTGGCGGTGCTGGCGTTATCGTGTTGCACTCCGGTTCGAAAGAGTGTGAAGTTCCACGACGCTTTGACGCCGGCCGAGCATTTGGAGCTCGCGCGTTCGTACGATGCACAGGGATTGAAAGAAAAGGCCGCTGAAAATTATAAAGCGGCGGTTTCGGGAAAAGATACCGAAGTGCCTGCATGGATGGGGTTGGGAAATCTCGCGTTCAATGACAAGAATTATAAAGCGGCCGAAGATTACTTTAAGCGCGTGTTGAAACGTGATCCCGACCACGGCGGCGCGAACAACAATTTAGCGATGACCTATCTCGCTCAGTCGACCCACTTGGATCTCGCTGAAAAATACGCGAAACGCGCGGCCGAATCCCCCGCCTATCGCGTTTATGCGGAAGACACGCTCGAACAAATCCGCCGCAAGAAAGAATCAATGTAAAAATAGCGAGAACTCTGCGCTTCTCACCTCCGTAGTTAATTCATCCCAAGAGAAAAGGTGGAGGAAGATTATGGTTAAGAAGCTAATGGTAATGACGTTTGCAGCGGCAGTCTTCGCTGTGCCGTCCGTGTTGAAAGCAGCCGACAGTTCGATAGGTTCAGTTACCGCATCGACGCCGTCGGTCAGAATCGGAGACAAACAAGCGGCGCTAGCTGCGCTGACGAGCATTCATCACGATAACCTGATGGAGATCGAAATGGGCAAACTTGCGTCGGGCCAAGGTCAGTCCGAAGGCGTGCGTCAATTCGGTGACCGATTGGTGAAAGACCACCAAGCTGCTGAAGATAAGGTGCAGGACCTCGCGAAACAGTTGGAGGTCAAATTGCCAGACATGAAGCCGATGACGGCAAAAGATCAAGCGAAGATGGACAAGTTGAAAGCGTTGAAAGGAGCGAGCTTCGACCAAGCGTTCGCGAAAGCGATGGTCGAAGATCACCGGAAAGCGATCAACAATCTAAAGACGGAGCAGCCGAAACTTCAGGGTTCAAGCGCTGGAGATTTGGTGGCCGAAGTGCTACCGGTGGTTGAAGAGCATGAGCGGATCGCGAAACAGTTGATCGCGAGTCCGAAAAGCAATCAACCGAGTTAGAAGCCGCTAAGCGGCGCGCAAGACCGCGAGCAGAATGCGGTCGATGCGACTAACTCCGCCGGCGGGCAACAAGCGAATCGACGAAACAAGCGCGTTGAGATAAGCAATCTCAAGCGACTTCTTCGTCGCTTCGTCGAGCCCGTCGGCGCTCCATAAGGTTTTTTCGGGAAGCACGAGCAGCGAATCGGCAAGACCCGGTTTGCTTTCGTCTTTCATCTTTTTTTCGATGGCCGCCAATTGGACTGTGTCGCCGACGAGTTCGTCGGGTCCAAGTT
>CAYXDS010000007.1:0-4719 GCA_964463805.1 uncultured Elusimicrobia bacterium
TATTCAGGGTGAAGGATACATGCGCCGATTAAGCAATTTCGAAGCGGACGGGCCGGTTCCGATTAACTCGGTTGTCGATACCGGCTTCTTTACGTTTGCATCAAAGATGATCAAGCCGAAAAAACTCGAGCTGTATTTAAGCACGGCGTTCGTGTTCGGCGACAAAGACGCCGGTTATAGCGACAGCCGTGAATTAATCGAAGGAGTGAACTGGTTTATGTACGGTCATCGAAACTGCCGTTTGAATTTGCATGTGATTGAAATCAATCGTTCGCCCACGTCCTCCGTGTTCGGTTACTACGTGGGCGGCCAGAAAGGAACGATCCTATCCGCATCATGGCTCATAAACTTCTAATGCGCAGATTTAAGACGGCGGCGTTATTAAGCGTTGTTTTGGCGAACGTCTCACTGGCGGCGACAAAACAATCGTATGAATTGAACGATTCTCATTTTCATTTGACCAATTACATTCAACGCGGCACCGACATCCACGACTTTCTGAAAATCATGGGAAATAAAGTGGACCGCGTTGCGCTTTTCGGCATTCCGCTGCAACAACAATGGTCGGCCCGCGTCTCCGGAACCGAAGTCGGCCCAACCTATTACCTACAGAGCGACGCGCCTCTTTATTATTACTCGTTTACCGACGCTGCTATCGCGATGGCGTACAAATCGCTGACGCCCGCGGAACAGAAGCGATTCGATCCGATGATCACAGGATTTAATCCAACCGATATGTACGCGGCCGACCATATTCGCCGTGTGCTGAAAACATTTCCGGGCGTTTTTTCCGGCATTGGTGAATTCACGATTCACAAGGAATTCGTTTCATCGAAAATCGCCGGTGAGGTGGCCAGTCTGACGGATCCGGCGTTGGATCGGATTCTCGATTTCGCCGGCGACGTCGGCTTGGTTGTCATTCTGCACAACGATATGGACTCGCCGTTGTCCAAAGAAGGCGCCGATCCCGTGTTTCTTACGCAGATGAAAGACCTGCTCGCGCGTCATCCGAAGACCACGATTATTTGGGCGCACATGGGTTTGGGGCGAATTGTGCAACCGGTAAAAAATCATGCGGCGGTGTTGGAGTCAATTTTGAGCGATCCGGCCTTTAATCATGTGAATTTCGACATCTCATGGGATCAAGTGGCCAAGTATGTCGTCGTTTCTCCGGAAGCGGTAAAGATCGCATCGGATCTCATGAATAAATATCCGGATCGATTTCTGTTCGGGACCGATGAAGTCGCTCCGACCACTCAGGAATCCTATCTGAAGGTATATGGACAATACGATCCTTTGTGGAAGTCGTTGACGAAAGAGGCGGTCCAAAAAATTCGTAAAGAAAATTACGAGCGACTTTTTGACGCGGCTCGAAAAAAAGTTCGCATGTGGGAAAAAGCGAATGAGTAAATACGGAGGAACGGCTATGAAGAAAAGGAAAGGTGGATTGCTCACGGTATTACTAATGGGAACCCTGTTGTTGATCCAAAAGGTCGCGCACGCGCAGGGCGATCCCCAGCCACAGGGCACGATGCCATTCTCCGGAGAACCCGATTCCTATGAGCGTTCCGAAAAGAGGATATTTCCGTTGATGCGGGAAAGACTCGGCGAACGCCAGAGAGAATTGCCGCCGCCGTTCGGTGTGATGTTTGTGACGAACTGGATGGATTCGGATTGGCATTTCAAGAGCGCTGCCGTCGGTTTGGATGGAACCAACCCCATTTCACTTGATGCCGCCGCGAACGCGACGATGGATCTCCAAATTCAAACGAATGGCGTGAAGGCCGATTTATGGCTGTTGCCGTTCTTGGATGTGATGGCCGGCGTCGGAAAAGTCGAAGCGGACGTGAGTCTCGGTTTGCGGGACGTACCACTTTATTTTGATCCGGGTAATTTGAGCGGTCCGAGCCAACACAACGCCGGATTTGTTTACGGCGACAAAATTGTTCCGATGACGTTCACCGGAGATTATTATTCGTTCGGCGGCGTGTTGGCCGGTGTTTATAAGAGGTTTTATGCGGCTACGGATTTTTCATGGGTAAAAACTCAGCTTCAAGGCAACGCCAGTTTGTCGGCAGACGGGTTCTGGACATTTACAGCCGCGCCGAAGTTTGGATACAACGCCGGATTATCGCAGGTGTATATCGGAGCCCGCTACATTTCAAAGAACGAACACTACAAAGGCACCGTCCCGCTCGCGACCGGAAACAATCTTTCGTTCGACGTTAAAGTGAAAACGGATTCATGGGTTGGAAACTTCGGAATCCGAACCGTTATTCGCAAGCACTGGGAACTGCTGATGGAAAGCGCGCTGGGCAAGCGCTATCAAATCACGGGCGGCGTGGGATATAGATGGTAAATCGTTTCGGAGCCGTCCTCGCGCTCGCTTTGTTGTTAAACGTCGGGTGCGCGACGATTCCAGGAAAATCGGGCTCGGAACAAGTCGTCACGATTGATGAACTGGTGGAAAAAACCTTGTCGGATCTGTATGCGCAGTCGCCGCAAGCGAAAGACGAGATCAATTCCTCGGTCGGCTACGTTGTGATGAACAATAAACTCACGAAAATTCCAGTCTTCGGCGTCGGCTCCGGATACGGTGTCGCCACCAACACCGGAACCGGAGAAAAAATATATTTGCGGATGAGACGGTTTGATTTTGGAGCCGGCTGGGGCGCGCGCAGCGTTCGGCCCGTGATGATTTTCCAAGACGCCGATAAATTCCTGCAGTTCATCGACGGAAATTTTGAGGTGCGTTTTGGAGCCGAGGCGTCCGCTAAAGTGGGAGAAACCGGAGCGGCGGGCGGCGCCGGTCAAACGAACGCCACTAACAAAGGATACACGTCTTATCTGATCACCGACGCCGGCGTTTCAGCCACGGCCGCGTTGGGATTTATTCGGGTGAAGCCGGTAAAACTAAAAAAATGAAAAAAATAATCGGATTTATTTTATTCGGATTCATGATCGCCGCGAATGCGGTTACGCTTTCGCTTGCTGAAGAAGCGGCCGCGCCCACGCGCGAAAGTCTTCCGGCGCCCGATTCTTCATCCGTTCAGACGGCTATCGTCACATTGGATGGACAGCCGCTTTTCCGCGTGCGCGGGATGACCGGATATACGGCGGAAGATCGCGCGAACGCGATTTCCGATCGAATTGCGGCGGTGGCCGCGAACTCTTCCGTTTTGCCGGAAGCGGTGTCCGTGGAGCAACTGCCGGATCGATCCGAATTGCGGGTCGGAGATACGGTATTGGCAGCCATTCTCGATGCCGATGCACAAGCCGATGGCGTTCCGCGAGAGCTGCTTAGTACACGCGCGCGCGTCCACATTATTGAAGCGATAAAAGATTACCGTCACGATCGAAGCCCGATGCGTTTGTTGCGGCAGCTCGGCATAGCCGCGATGGCGACGTTGGTATGGATTCTGTTGATGCAAACGATACGGCGGCTGTATATGAGGGTTTTGCGGATCGCCGAACGACAGGTCAAAGCGCGTGTTGATGCATTGGAGAAACGCACGTCGAAGGTGATCGAGTCCCGTACGATATGGTCTGCGTTTGTCGGATTGATCCGAACCTCTCATTCGGTGGTCTTATTTATTCTCGGCTATTTCTATTTAAATTTTATTTTGGGTCTGTTCCCTTGGACACGTCCTGTAGCAATCCAGCTTTTTTCGATCTTCATCGAGCCGCTGCGGTCTCTCGGGGTTAGTTTCATCCGGGCGATTCCGAACCTCGTTTTCCTGACGATCTTATTCCTGCTGGTTCGTTACCTGATTAAAGTAACGCGCCTTTTTTTTACGGGGATCGACAACGGCACGTTCACTTTCGATAATTTTGATTCGGACTGGGCGTGGCCGACCTATCGGTTGCTGCGGCTGTTTTTGATTTGTTTCGGCGTGGTCGTCGCTTATCCGCACATCCCCGGATCCGATTCGGGCGCGTTCAAGGGCGTATCATTGTTCGTCGGACTTTTATTTTCGCTCGGATCGACGTCGTTCATCGCGAACATCGTCGGCGGATTCGCGCTCACGTACCGTCGCGCGTTCCGAGTGGGGGACATTATTAAAGTGGACGACACGACCGGATGGGTGGTCGATATGAAGCTCCAAGCGACGCATTTGCGAACCCGCTACAACGAAGTAATCGTGATTCCGAATTCGGTGCTATTGAACAGCAGTGTGATCAATTACTCGACGATGGCAAAAGTGGAAGGACTTATTCTGCACGTTACCATCGGCATCGGCTACGAAGTTCCGTGGCGCCAAGTGGAATCGATGCTTCTTCTCGCTGCCGAGCGAACACCGGAGATCCGCCGAGATAAAAAGCCTTTCGTGCTTCAACGCGTGCTCGATACCTTTTGCGTACAGTACGAATTGAACGTCTATTGCGAAATTCCAATAATGGCGCCTTTGATTCTCCACGCGCTTCATAAAAACATCTTGGACGTTTTCAACGAGTACGGCGTGCAAATCATGACGCCCGCTTACGAAGGCGATCCGCCGGATCCGAAAATAGTCACAAAAGAAAAAATGTTTGCGGCGCCGGCGATCAAGCCGGAACCCGGGTGATCCGTAAATATTGGTTGTGCTTCGCGATGCAAACGGCCGGTGTGAGCATCGTGTTGTGGAAAGGCGTGCCGTTCTATCGAACCTTCCTTGCCGGACAAACGGGGCCCGGCAACAGAACTTTTTTCTGGGCGTTATTGGCGTGTTCGCTCATTCA
>CAYXDS010000007.1:4819-29363 GCA_964463805.1 uncultured Elusimicrobia bacterium
GCCGAAGGCCGCCGGCGGAGTCCGCGCGAGGCGAACTCCGCCGAACGTCATTAGCCGGCGTTCGCTTCTTTCAGCGCTTCTTTGCAACGATCGCTGGTCTTCTTGTCGTTCTTCTTCAGGCAGTTCAAGATGCGTCCTTCTCCAGGCGCAATCTCTTTGCAGAGTTTCTCGATGTCGTCCGAGCACTCGTTTGCCACATAGGTGAGTTTGACGACCGCGTGTTCGAGTTGAGCGGCCGCGTCGTACAACGAATATTCGCATTGGCTCGACAATTTGTCTTCAAACGCATAGAGGCAGGCGAGCAAGCGGCCTTCTCCGGGCGTCACGTCTTTGCAATAGGTCGACAATTCTTGTTTGCAACCTTCTTGAACGGATTTCACGAGTTTCGCCGCTTTTTTCTCGATAGTTTCCGCACAGAACGCGTGTCCAACGAACGCGGACACCACTACCAGTGCCACTAAAGCCTTTTTCATTTCTAGAGTCTCCTTCTTGTTCAATTTTGAATCGATTTATTGAAGCGAATACGTTATATGAAGCGGACGTCACGCTGCCTATTGGACCAAGGTCCAATAGATTGGCATTTCGTGAGTTAATAGAAAGCCAATATGAACGAATTATCGACGATGTGGAGTCGTCTGTTAGAGCTCATTGACGGTCCGATGCATCTGCGCCTGTTTGTTCAACCGGCTGTCGCTTCTTTTTTGGCCATTCGCGCGGCGTTTCGTGACGTCCGTATGGGAAGAGAACCTTATTTCATGGAATTTTTAACGAATCGGTTCGGCCGCGAAGATTTGGCTCGTGCCGTCCGCAAGGATTTTAATGTGGTGTTCATCACCTCCTTGGCCCTGGACCTGATTTATCAATTGTTCATGATGAAACGTTTTCTCCCGCTTCAAGCGATTTTGGTATTCGCGGTATTGGCGATGTTGCCGTACATGGCGGTTCGACGCTTGGCCTATCATTTGCGAAAGAGTTCCTCATGAAATTACGACGATCGCTAGCTTGTCTGCTCGCTCTTTCGGTGATGTTCAATGGGCCTCTCCATGCCGAACAAAAAAACGCGGTGCGTCCGAAAATAGGACTCGTTCTCAGCGGCGGCGGTGCGCGCGGCGCCACGCACGTTGGTGTGCTCAAAGTGTTGGAACGCTTGCGGGTTCCGGTCGCGCTGGTCACGGGAACCAGCATGGGATCAGCGGTCGGCGGTCTTTATGCGGCGGGTTTGTCCGCCGAAGAGCTCGAACAGGTTTTTCTTAAATTCGATTGGGAAGCGGCGTTTAACGATTCACCGCCGCGCCGAGACTTGTCGTTCCGTCGAAAAGAAGACGACCGCGTTTTTTTGGTGAAGCGGCGCATCGGGTTGGGAAAGGGCGGCGTCAAATTACCTCGCGGACTGGTCGAAGGGCAAAATTTCGTGACCGAGTTGCGCAAACTATCACGCGTCACGCAATCGGTCGATAGTTTCGATGATTTGCCGATCCCTTTCCGCGCAATGGCCACCGATTTGGGAACCGGAAAACCGATCATTCTCGACCGCGGAGATCTGGTTAAAGCGATTCGCGCGAGCGTGGCCATCTCGCCGTTATTTACACCAATTGAAATCGACGGACGTCTGCTCGCCGACGGCGGATATCTGCGAAACATTCCGGTGGAAGTGGCGCAGTCGATGGGCGCCGATCGTTTGATCGTGGTCAATATTGGAACGCCGCTCGCGAAAAAAGAAAAGATCAATTCAGTGTTCGATGTGCTGGCGCAAGTGAGTCGGGTCGGCGGCGACGAGACTGACAAAATTTCTCTATCGAAGATGAAACCCACCGATGTTCTTGTCCAACCTGACCTCGGAGATTTGACGTTCACCGACTTCGACAAAATTCCGGAATTCATCCGTCGCGGAGAAGCGGCGGCTTCCGCGATGGAAAACGAACTCAAACAGTTTTCGGTCTCCGAAGAGGAATATGCAAGCTGGCGAAAGTCGTTGAAGAGTCGCCCCTCATTTCCAGTCGTGAATTCGATCGAGATCCGCAACGGAACGCGCATTCCCAACGAAGTCATTCGTCCGTTTATTCGGCAGCCGTTGGGCGAGCCGCTAAATCCGGTGCAAGTGCAGGGAGATTTGGCGCGCATTTATGGCTTGGGTTATTTTGAAGCGCTCGATTATCACACCGAACCCAAGGATCAACAGACGGCGATGATCGTCGACGCGCCGCGTAAAAGTTGGGGACCGAATTACTTGAAGCTCGGCGTGAAAATTTCCGAAGGATTCAACGGCGACAGCAGTTATGGAATTCTCGCGCGTTATCAGATGACCGAAATCAATTCGTTGGGCGCTGAGTTTCAAGCCGACGCTGAAATCGGCACCAACTTCGGCGCGAGAGCCGAATTTTACCAGCCGATCGGCGCGATTCCTCATCAAATGAGTTATGGCGCGCCTTACTTTTTATTTACCGATGTGTTGTATGCGAATCAAAACGATCCGTTGTTGTTAGACGACGACAACCAAGTTCCATTCGAAGTAAAAGCGGGCGGCGCCGATCTTGGTATGGGACGCACGCTGGGCAAGTGGGGGCGCATCAAATTGGGTCTTGGTTGGCTGCAAGAGACGTGGAAAACGCCGACGATTCCCGCGTTTCGCTTTGATGAAAACATCGGCGACGGTTTTGGCCGAATCCAAATTGATACGCTTGATAAGCCCGGGTTCCCTCGCTTGGGGATGGTGGGGACGTTGGAGGGGCGAGCGGCTTCGGAGTCGTTGGGCGCGGACGAGTCCGCTTCGACGGTGCGGACGGATTTGGGCGTCGCTCGGTCCTTCGGCAATCACACGTTCCGCTTGAAAGGCGTTTACGCGACGAATTTCAATGAAGAAAGCGAATCGCGTTATTTGTATCGGATCGGCGGTTTCTTAAATCTTTCCGGCTATTCACCGAATGTATTGCTCGGCACCACGAAAGCGCTCGGTCAAATGCAATACCTCTACAGAGTTGGATCGTTGATCGGTTATCCGTTGTACGCGGGCGGCGCCGGCGAATGGGGCGGCGCTTGGCAGCATCGTTCGGAAATGTCCGAGAGCTCGGGGGTTTGGTCCGGCAGCGTTTTTACCGCGCTTGATACCGGCATCGGTCCTGTTTATTTCGCATACTCGCAAGCGGAAGCGGGACGATACGTGGTGTCGCTCAATGTCGGACAAGCGTTTTAGTGATAGTTATTAAGGAGGATGTTCGTTTATGAACCAAGGCAAAAAAATATTACTCGTCGTTGCGTTGCTTGCGGCGCCGTTGAAAGTCGTTCGTGCCGAAGCGGCGGGACCGTACAGCATCGGTTTCAACTTAAACTGGCCCACGCCGGCAGGAAACTCGACCGCTCTTATTAAAAACGGATTCGGCTGGGGCTTGGACTTCGGATATCGAAAGGAATCGAGCCCATTGGGAATACGGTTCGACATGATGCGTGAAAGCTTCGATCTCACGAGCACCGTGTTGAAACAAATCAATTTCGCGGACTCCGGATGGGGATCGGTCACGGGCTTCGATCTTAGTTTGCTTTTGACCGCTCCGAACGCAAATCATTTTCGACCCTATCTTCAATTTGGCCCAGGTATCTATTATGAGCATTTGGAAGCGTCGCGGTTTGCCGGAGGCGGAGGCGTTGTGTGCGATCCGTGGTTTGGTTGCTACAACTACAACAACACTGAAGACGTGGCGGACTTTAGCACGTGGCGCGGCGGTTGGATCGCCGGCGGCGGCCTAAATATGGAATTTGAGGGTGGAGGCGCGATGTTCTTGCAAGCGCAGTATCACTACATCATCAATACAAAACAGGATTTGGAAATCATCCCGATCGCTATCGGTTATCGACAAAGCTTCTAATCAGGAGGGTTTCATGAAATCATTCCTTTTATTTGCCGTCGCACTCAGTTTGGGCGCGGTCGCATTCGCGGGACCGTGTGACGCCGACGTCGATAAATATTGCGGCGACGTGCAGCCGGGCCAAGGTTCCATCGCCAACTGTCTTCAATCGCAGGAGGCAAACCTTTCGTTTCAATGCCGTGATTAGCTGAAAAAAATGGACACAGCGCTGAGGCAATTGGGAAATGCATGCAGAGACTCGGCTCGCGAATACTGTCGCGATGTTCGGCCTGGGTATGGGCGCTTGGTCAATTGTTTAAGAAGCAACTTCGATAAATTGCCGAAGGGGTGTCAGGATGCGCTTCATCATTAAGTTGTCTCGCTTCACCTCCATCGTCGTTGCAATGGTGTTGTTTGCAGTGATGTTCGCGATGCCGGCGGATTGTTCGGTCACGGCTGGGACAAGCTTGTTCGGGCGCGGTCACTTTCGCCTATCGGGTTATGCCGGTGCGGCGAGCGCACTCAACCAAACCTATACGTTGGTCGGTCTCGGCGCCGGCTACTATCTGCTTAATGGCGTTGAGCTCGGTATGGATGGCGAAGCCTGGTTTGGACACGATCCGAACATCTACAAACTCACACCGCAAATCCGTTATGTGTTCTATCGCGCAGAACGGCTGATGCCGTATGTCGGAGCGTTTTACCGTCGAACGATGTACGAAGGTTTGTCCGACCTCAATTCGTACGGCGGTCGTGCCGGCATTTTTTCTCCGCTCGGAGGGAAAGGCTACGCCGGTATCGGCATGGTTTATGAAAAACTGGTCGATTGCAACGACAACATCTATTCGTCCTGTTCCTCGACGTATCCCGAAATTTCGTTCTCTATAGGATTCTAAATGCTCAAAAAAGCAACATGTACGCTGCTGAGTCTTTTTGTTCTGTCAACTTCAATCGCGATCGGAGCCGAAACACCGGCGGCGGAAACGCCGAAAGCCGATCCCGACGGAGGTTGGCCGCGAATCACCACCTCCGGCGCCGGCGCCAAGGTGCTGATGCATCAGCCGCAAATTGAAAGTTGGCAGGATCAAAAAGCGATCGTTGCTTGGGCGGCGGTGGAAGTGTTGTTCGACGGTCGAGAGAATTCGGATTTGGGCGTGGTGAAGTTGGAGGCGAAAACCTCAGTATCGATCGAGGAACGTCTGGTCAAACTCGACAACATTCATTTGACGCAGGTGAATTTCCCGACGTTGGATCAGGCCAAATCAAAAGATGTGACGGGCGCTTTGATCGAACGTTTCCCGAAGGAAGGACTGGTCATCGCATTGGACAGGGTGATGGCTGCCGTTGAAAAAAGCGCGGTTCGTACCAGCGGCGCCGGAATCAACCTGAGCCCGCCGCCGATTTTTTATTCGAAGCGCAATGCGATTCTCGTCCAATTCGACGGCGAACCGATCACGAGTCCGATCAAAGACAGCACATTGAAATTTATTGTCAATACGAATTGGGACGTTTTGTTCGATCCGGATACCTCGCTTTATTATTTGCGCAACAAAAAGAACTGGTATTCCTCAAAGACGCTTGAAAACGATTGGACGCCGGAGAGTAAATTGCCGAAAACGTTTGAAACGTTGCCGAAAGTGCCGGATTGGGATGAGGTCCGCGAAAATATCCCGCCGAAAAGCATCAGCAAACGCGCGTCTCCCACCATTTTCGTCAGCAAGCAACCGGCCGAATTGATCATTACCGACGGCAAACCGAAAAAAGAACGGATCGGGAAGACGAAACTTTATTGGATAAAAAACACCGAGTGCGACGTGTTCCAAATGAAGAAAGGTCTCACTTATGTTCTCGTCTCCGGTCGTTGGTTCAGCGCGGAAAAATTCGAAGGTCCTTGGAAGTTCGCGACCCCGGATCTTCCGCAAGAGTTTCAGAGCATTCCGCGCACGCATGAACGCGCTCGCGTGCGCGCGGCGATTCCGGGCACCGATGAGGCGGCCGAAGCGGTGTTGCTCGCTCAAATTCCCCACACATTGACCATCGCCAAGGAAGGTCTTCAAATTCCCGAAGTCAAATATCAAGGCGCGCCCGAGTTCAAAGAGATCAAGGGCACCAAAGTATCGTACGCGGCGAATTGCGCGAACGACGTGTTGAAAGTGGGCGACGTGTATTATTTGTGTTTTCAAGGCGCTTGGTTTCAATCAAAGCAACCGGCGGGGCCCTGGGCCTTGGCTGAATCCGTGCCCGATGAGATCTACAAGATTCCGGCCGAATGCCCGGTGCATCACGTGACCTACGTGCGCATCGAATCGGCGACGGCGGAATCGGTGACTTACGCTCAGACGTCCGGATATTCGGGCGTGACCGTCTCGTTCGGCGTCGCGATGTGGGGAACCGGTTGGTATTATCCTCCATATTATTACGGCGGCGTTTATTATCCGTATCCGCACAGCTATGGTTCGTACGCGGTTTACAATTCGCGAACAGGAGCTTATGGCTACGGTAGCAGCGTATCGGGTCCGAACGGAGGAATTTCCCGCGCGGCGACCTACAACCCGAACACAGGCACCTACGCGAGAGGAACGGTCGCCAGGAGCGGTTCCGAAGTTCGCGCCAGCGGTCAAGCGTATAACCCTCGCACCGGAACAGCGATGGAAACTCGCCAAGGCCGGAACGCGAACGGAAGTTGGGGAACCACGAAAGTCCAGCGCGGCGATGATTGGATTCAGTCGGGCCGCGTGAAGAACGATCAAGGCTCGGTCAGTGGCATTCGCACGAGCGAAGGCGGCGGCGCGATTCGCGCGAGCGGAGAAGGCGGCAGCGGTTTCGTCGGGAAACAAGGCGACACGATCTACGCGGGCAAAGACGGCAACGTCTATCGAAAAACCGAAGACGGTTGGCAGCAACATGGCGAAGGCGGATGGTCCGATGCGAATCGAGGAGATAACCCCAGCGCTTCTCCGCGCGATCAGTTGAATCGCGACGCGGGCGCGCGCCAGCAAGGAAACCAACGTGTGGAACGGTCCGGCGGATACGATCGCGGCGCAAGTTCCTATCAACGTGGAAGTTCAGGCCGAAGCGGTTCGTACGGCGGAAGCCGACCGAGCGGCGGAGCGCGCGGTGGTGGCGGTCGTCGCCGCTAACTTAACCTTTTACGGCGGCGCCGACGAAGTCACCGGTTCCCGCCATTTACTGCGCTGCGGAAATACGCAGGTTCTGCTCGACTGCGGACTTTTCCAAGGACATCGACACGAGGCGATCGAAAAAAACCGAACGTTCCCTTTCGACGTTTCGAAATTGGAAGCGGTGCTTTTATCGCATGCGCATATCGACCATTCGGGCGGTTTGCCGCTTCTTGCGCGCGTGGGGTTCTCCCGGAAAATCCATTGTACGCGCGCCACCGCCGATTTGGCGCCAGTGATGCTGCTCGACTCGGCTTTTCTGCAGGAAGAAGACGCGAAGTTCTTCAATAAGATCCACCAGTCGGACGGCCAGCGCATCGATCCGTTGTACACGCGGCAAGACGCGGAAAAGGCGGTTGCCTTACTCGAGCCGCACGATTACGGCGTGTTCTTCGATGTGGGCGCTGGCGTTCGCGCACGTTTTTTAAATGCGGGCCACGTTCTTGGATCGGCGATGATTGAAATCGAGCTCGCGCTTCCGAAGGGGAAGCGCCGCATTTTGTTCACCGGCGATCTGGGGCGGCGCGAATCGCTGTTAATGGAGCCGCCGGTCATTCCGTCGAACGTCGACTATTTATTGACCGAAAGCACGTACGGCAACCGTTTGCACAAACCCACCGATGAGGTCGAGAAAATATTTTCCGAATTGATTCGAAAGTCGGCCGAGCAGAGAGGTATTATCCTTATTCCAAGTTTCGCGTTGGAACGCACGCAAGAAATTGTTTTCGTACTTGAAAAATTGCGGCGCGAGAAGCGAATCCCTCCGATTCATTTGTATGTGGACAGCCCGATGGCCGTAAATATCACCGAGGTTTTCAATCGAAACCTCGATTGCGCGTGCTTTTCCGCCGAATTCAAGAAATACGTTCTGGAAAAGGGGAATCCCTTTGGGCTCGGAACCGTGCGTTATCTGAGAACTGTCGAAGAATCCAAAAGTCTCAACGAATCCCCGGGGCAAAAAATTATTTTGGCCGGTTCCGGCATGTGCGAAGGCGGCCGCATTTTGCATCATCTGCGGAACAACATCGCCAAAGACGATACGACGGTGCTGTTGGTCGGCTATCAAGCGGAAGGCACGTTGGGTCGACGATTGGCCGAGGGCGCGAAGAAAGTAAAAATTTTCGGACTGGAGCACGAGGTGCGAGCCTCCGTCCAGATGCTGCAAAATTTTTCGTCGCACGCGGATCAAAACGACCTGTTGTGGTTCATTGAAGGCTTGAAGCCGCGGCCCAAACAAATTTTCTTGGTGCATGGCGGTCCGAAAGAGCGTCAAGGGTTGGTCGACCGGTTGAATCAAGCGGGCATCGACCGCGTCACCATGCCGCGATTTTCGGAAGAGTTCGAATTGTTCTAAACGTTATTCTTCGGAATTCGAAGACGACCCAATACCGAGGCCGCGAGCACGGCCATAAGGATCGAAATAACCGAACAAACGATCATCGTCCCGTGCAGCGCTTGCATAAACGCTTCGCGAGCCGAGAAAAGCATCGTTTGCGCAGACTCCGCCGGCAATTTTGCGGCGACGGCCAGCGCGCCGCCGAGCGTGCCGCGCGCGGCCTCCGCGGCCTCGAACGAAATCCCGGTCGGCAACGCGCGGGTCAACTGGCCGCGATAAAAAGCCATCCCCAGGCTGCCCAGTACGGCCATGCCGACCGCCCCGCCGAATTCGGTGCTTGTTTCAGAAATCGAAGCCGCCGCGCCCGCGCGATTCGGTGGCGCGCTGCCGACCACGAGATCGGTCGATAGCGTGAAAATCGGCGCGATTCCCAGCGAATAAACGAACGAACCGATCATCATCATTGGAATTCCATGGTCGATGGGCAATGTTGCGAGCAACGCAAACCCGGCCGCCGTAATTATTAGCCCGACGCCAATGATAAACCCGGGCCGTACGCGACGCGCGAGCGGTGGCGTCAATTGGGTTCCGATGATGAACGCCACCGACGACGGCAACGACACGAGGCCGGCATGAAGCGGCGACAATCCAAGCACCAATTGAAGATATTGTCCGATAAACCAAAACGCGCCGAACGCCACGAAACATCCGAGCATATTCATCGAAAGCGCAGCGGTGAAGGCAGACGAGCGGAAAAGATTTAAGTCGATCAGAGGATCGTTCAACGAAGTTTGTCGACGCACGAAAATCGCAGCAATCGCGAAGCCGGCCCCCATGCAACCGAGCGGCAAGGGACCGAATCCGTATTCAGCCGAACGTTTTAAACCGAAAATGATCAGCAATACGGCCGCTAGCGACAGCGCAGCGCTCGGCAGATCGGGGCGCTCTGCGTTCGGGTCATGAAATTCCGGCAATAGAATCGGTCCCAATACCAACAAGAGGATCATGATCGGTACGTTCAATAGAAAAACCGAACCCCACCAAAAATGCTCGAGCAAAATACCGCCTAACAACGGTCCAATCGCGGCGCCGACCGAAAAACAAGTGACCCAAATGCTGATAGCGATCGTGCGCTGACGCGCGTCGTGAAACATGTTGCGGATCAACGACAATGTGGACGGCGCTAATGTGGCGCCTGCAACACCGAGCACCGCGCGCGCGGCGATCAGCGCGGACGTGCTTTTTGAAAACGCGGCCAATATCGACGAAAGACCGAACGCGGCGGCGCCAATCAACAAGAGTTTGCGACGGCCGATGCGGTCGCCGAGCGTACCCATCGTAATCAGCGCGCCCGCGATCATGAATCCGTAAATATCCATGATCCACAACAACTGTGAGCTGCTTGGTTTCAATTGTTCACTCAAATGAGGAACCGCTAGATTTAAAACAGTCAAATCCATCGTCGCAAGAATGCAGGGCAGAGCGAGCACCGCAAGCCCAATCCAATCCCGTTTCGTAGCAAGCTTTGCTTGATGACTCATATGAAGATTGTACGAATCAATGTCAAGAACCGGATCGATTTGTGTGCGTAATAAAAGTGTGAGAGGAGGTGGCTATGCTCCAAAGCTTGAATAAGTTGAGAGGATATCTTCTTCAAACATCCGATGGTCATCACGGACGAGTGAAGGATTTCTATTTTGATGAAAAAGTGTGGATCGTCCGATATTTGGTGGCTGCCACGAATGCGTGGTTACCCGGAAAGCACGTGTTGATTTCCCCATCGGTGTTTGAGAGGAGATTATCGGAACGCACGAATGTTTTTCAGCTGAATATCACGCGAACGGAAATGGAAGAAAGTCCGGCCGCCGATACGGACAAACCCGTCTCGCAGCGAAAAATTGAAGACCTTTATTCGTACTATCGTTGGAGTCCGTACTGGGTTAATCCGGATATGGGAAATCCTTCCATCCTGTTTCCACAGGGTGAGTTTGCCGTTTCACTTGAGGAAGGAGATCCACATTTGCACAGTATCAATGACATTACAGGTTACCGGGTTCATGCGAAAGACGGAGAAATCGGTCATGTCGATGATTTCATCGCCGATCGTGGAACCTGGGCGATCCGCTATATTGCGATCAATACGCGCAATTGGTTGCCTGGTCGAAAAGTATTGATCGCTTCACAATGGATAGATACGTTGAGTTGGGAAGATCAGAAAGCGACGATTCCATTCCTTTCACGCGAACAAATCAAAGACAGCCCGCCGTACGACTCGGCTTATATCGTCGATCGCGAATACGAACAACGGTTGCATGGTCATTACCGGCAGCCGGCCTATTGGAAAAGTTGACGAACCGGGAAAACCAAAAATTACGCCTGCTTTACCTATCACTCAAACGGTTTCCGGCACCGGTCAAACCATGCTCAGAGTTGGCCACTGCAAGATGCCTACGCTCAAGTTTTTTTATCGGCACCTCCGCCGTTTCGAATTTCTTGATTCCTTGGGGGGGCGTGAGATGGTTGGTTCTATACCAACCGTACGGATCCTTCTTTAATTCGGCTACCATCAGCGGCAACGTATGATGAAGCGAGTGGCGCGGTTCCCAATGGGCCCAGCGTTTCGCTTTCGAAATGTCGAGTTGATAATAATCATCGGCCAAATCAATCATCCACGGTTTGATGAACGCGCGTCCGCCGCTTAAGTTGTTTTGAAGCCACGCGCCGAATTTCGCGAGATTTTTCGGAATCTGATAGGTATGCCATTCCTCATTGTGGATGAGTTTCGCGAATTCGCGTTGCAACGTGTCGTACCCGAGCGTCTGCGGCTCTCCGGCCAACAGCGCGCACTCATGCGGCAGTTGTTTGCGGCGCGAGATCAGTTGCGTGAAAAGCTGCACGAGGTCGATCAGATGGATAAACGATTGCCCGTGATAGAGATCGCCCGGGAATAAATGCGAGGTGAGTTTGCGCTCATAGATGCGTTGGATCTGATTCGCGAGAATAATGGAATGGCAGTGGTCATCGTACACGCCGGCGATGCGCAGCAGCACGGTTGGGGTATGCCCGTGTTCCTGTTGGATCAAATTTTCAGTTTTGACTTTCGAGATCGGATAGTCCCATTTGGGTCCAAGCGGCCAATCTTCGTTGATGCGTTGACCGAACCGCGCCGGCGAGTGGACCAACATCGTGCTGGCGAAAATGAATTGTTCAACTTGGAATTTTCGAAGAAAACGAAGCAATCGGGCCGTCCCTTGGACCGTTACTTGGTCATAGAGTGGGCTGGGTCGTCCGGAAAAGTCGTAATAAGACGCCAGGTGGATCACGCTGGCGATGCGGGGACCGAATTTGTCGCTTAAAGTTTGAAGCGCGTGCCTTAGTTCGCTGTCTGAGCTGATGTCAGCGTCTATTTGCTCAATATCCGCACCAGGAGAAGGGCCCTGGGCATGGTCAAACCCGGCCACGTTGTAAGACGTGGCCAGCCGCTCGCACAACGCTCGCCCAATCAGTCCTTTGCTGCCTGTAACGAGGACCGTATCTTTTTGTTGGCCGATTTTGTCCGCGGTAATGGGGTCGCCTTCGCTGACCATCTCATTCGCAGCGTTGATACGCATGGGACCTCTACGGATAAAATCAGACAAAGTTCATTGGTCTGAACCTTTATTTATCTTGCTCGTACTAAAAAAACGCCAATACAAAAGGGGAAATAAGTACACGTGAATCAACCACTTAGCACAGCTGACATAACCGAAAGATTAAAAGAATTACCGAATTGGAGAAATATAAATGGTTCTCTGGTTCGAACATTCGAGTTCGCCAGTTACCTGGATGGCTTGGAATTCGTGCATCAGGTGGCGCTGGAGTCCGACCGGATGGATCACCATCCTTCAATGTTGCTTGAGTACAAGAAAGTCATGGTCTCCTATTCAACGCATTCGGCCCGCGGAATTACCAATCTTGATTTTTATGCGGCAAAGAAAGTGGACTCATTAATGATCAAAAAATAGGTTTAAGTTTTTGATGAAACAGGCTCATTAACAGCAGTAAGATCCGAATTTGCCGGACCGTTTATAACATGGCCGTCGATGTCGAATCGTGATCCGTGGCACGGACAATCCCACGTTTTCTCGCCGCTATTTAAATGGACGATGCACCCCAGATGCGGACAAACGGCCGAAAATTCTTTTAATTGACCCCATTCGTCGCGGTAAGCGGCCACTTTTTTAAGGCCCTGCTGAAGAATGGCGCCCGATCCCGGCGGAATGTCGTCGGTGGATCGGATTTCGGCCGGTTTCACCCAATCTTTGTATTGAACGGCCACGTTCACGTTTTCTTCAACGAATGGTTTCACCACTCGAACCATTCGCGACGGATCATAAAGCGAGGCCCACGGGGTGGGGCGGTTCATAATGAGATCCGGGATCAATCGAGATGAAATCGCCGCATGCGTCAATCCATTGCCCGAGTCACCGGTCACAATATAGACATGGCGATCGCCCGGGTTAAGACCGATGAATCCAAGTCCATCAAATGGTTCCATGACCTGCCCAGACCATTTGTACTCGATGCCGATGACGGCCGGCAGCCGACGCTTGATCCATTTGGCCAAACGATCGTAGCGCTCGTTCGCTTGGTCGGCTTGTCCGGTCTTGTGGTCTTCTCCGCCCACGATTACGAGATCGTGATCCGGCATCGATTGTAACCGCACATAGTGGTACGGATCCGCGGTATCCCAATACAGCGCGCGGGGAATTTCGTTTTTTGGAACGCGCGCGCCGATCACATAGGTTCGATAGGCCGATTGTTTCGTGTGGATCGTGACGCGATCGTTGATCGGCGTATTGGTTGCCACGATCACCGTTTCGGCCGTAACGATGTTGTCTCGTCCGACCAAAACCACACAAGGGTGCGCATCACGGATATTGTTCACATGAGCAGATTCGAAAATTTCTCCGCCCACATTCGTGATTGCCGTGCACAGGCCCGCCAAAAATTTCATCGAGTGGAACTGTGCTTGGCGTGGAAACCTCAATGCCGGCCCGGAAAACGGCGGCAGTCCGTTGTCTTGTTCGAGTGAAACGTCGAGCAATCCGGCACGATGTGCGGCCTGCAATTCTTTTTCGAGCGTATCGATTGAATCGTTTTCTTCGAGAAATAGGTGGCCGTCCAATCGTTCGAAGTCGCAATCGATTTTTTCATCGCGTACGATGCGTTCGATCGCGTCGATAGCCCATGTATGGCTTTCGGCGGCCAGCCGCGCGCGCGCTTCATCGTGCCACTTTTCCAACATGAAATAGCGGTCGTCGAGCGCGTTCGATAAATGTCCGGTGGTGCGTCCGGTTTCACCGCTTCCGATGAGGCCGTCGTCCAAAACGATCACCGATTTTCCTTCTTTGAGCAGCGCATAGGCGTTCATCAGCCCGGCGATTCCGCCGCCGACCACGCACACGTCGGCTTTTTTATCTTCTAAAAGCGTCGGGAAGCGGATCGGATCGACGGTGGAAACCCAAAGGCTTTGACTTTGTCCGATGGTTTTTTCGGGTTGCATGGTATGATTACGCCCGACGTAATTGAAAAGTTCAAGACGCGATTTCCATGTCCATCCTATTAAGCTGCCGAAATCTCTCCAAAAGTTTCAGTTCCCGTCCGTTGTTCGAAAATCTGTCTTTCGGTTTGTTTGAAAACGAAAGAACCGGGTTGATCGGTCCCAACGGCGCGGGGAAATCCACGCTTTTGAAAATCCTGGCCGGTCTCGAAAAACCCGATTCGGGTGAACTGTCGGTTCGCCGCGGCTTGCGCGTACGCTACATGGCGCAGCAGGATTTCTTTGCGAATGCGGTGGCCGGCGTGACGGTGCGCGAGGAACTTTGTCGTGAGCTGCAGCCGCTGGGTCTTGAAGATTGGGAAGTCGACATTCGCGTCGACGAAGGCTTGGCCGAGGCCGGTTTCGATCCGGAGCAGAAAATCACTTCATTGTCCGGAGGTTGGAAAAAGCGGCTTGCGATCCTGTCTCATGTGTTGTTCGAACCCGATTTGTTGTTGCTCGACGAGCCGACGAACCATTTGGACGTGGAAGGCGTGTTGTGGCTCGAGAAGTTTTTGTCCGGTCTCAAATTTTCTTTCCTGATGATCACGCACGACCGCCGTTTCCTCGAGTCGGTTTCAAACCGGGTGATCGAACTTAATAAACGGTATGAGGACGGTCATTTCAGCAGCGTCGGCAATTACAGTGATTTCATCGAGTCACGCGAGAAACTCTTCAGTGCTCAACTCGCGCGCGAAGATTCGGCACGCAACATCGTACGTCAGGAGATTGAGTGGTTGCGTCGCGGACCCAAAGCGCGCACAACCAAACAGAAAGCTCGTATCGATCGCGCTGGGGAACTCATCGAAGATCTGGGCGAGCTCGCGTACCGAAACGCGCAAGCTCGTTCTGTGACGATCAATTTCTCGAGCAGCGAACGCAAAAGTAAAAAATTAATCGAAGCAACCGACATCGTGAAAAGCATGGGGGGAAAGAAATTATTCGGTCCGCTCGATTTAATGATGGGGCCCGGCGACAAATTGGGTTTGCTCGGCGGAAACGGCAGTGGAAAAAGCACGTTTCTGAAAATATTGTCGGGTCAATTGTCTCCGGATTCGGGCACCATCAAACGCGCCGACGGTTTGAAAGTGGTGACGTTCGATCAGCACCGCGAACAATTGAATTTGGACTTGCCGCTGCGCAAGGCGTTGTGCGAAAACGGCGAGAAAGTCGAATACAAAGGAAATTTTATTCACGTGGCCGGTTGGGCCTCGCGTTTCTTGTTCACGAACGACCAGTTGGACAAACCGCTGCGCAAACTTTCAGGCGGCGAACAATCTCGCGTGCTGATTGCGCGTTTGATGTTGAAGCAGGCGGATATTCTTCTGCTCGACGAGCCGACGAACGATCTCGATATCAATTCTCTCGAAGTGCTCGAAGCGAGTATGATGGATTTTCCGGGCGCGCTCGTGCTCGTCACGCACGACCGCTATCTGCTCGATCGAGTAAGCCGCCAGCTTCTCTCTCTCGATGGCAAAGGAAACGCGCGTTTCTTCGCCGACCTTTCGCAATGGGAAGACTCGCGCGATGACCGCTCCGAACCCGCCAAAGTCGAGGCGGTCGAGCCCGCCAAGCCCACGAGGAGCGTTCTTTCGAAGAGCGACGCGAAAGAACTGAAATCACTTGAAGCCGATATAAAGAATACCGAGCAACTGTGCGACCAAGCGCGCGCAGCGCTCGCCGACCCAGCTATCTCCTCCGACGCGTCTGAGTTGTTCGCTCGGCAAAAAACGTTGGAAGAGTTGGAACAGAAACTCACCGCAATGATGGAGCGATGGGATCACTTGGAATCCAAGCGATAGTCCGTCTTTGGCGCGCACCAAAGCGAAAAGCCGATCGCAGTTCCGAGAATCGTAGCGATCGCGCCCAGTGAAACGGCCACCGGAATTTTAATCCAACCCATCGCGATCATCTTCGCGCCGACGAACATCAACACAAACGCGAGCCCCACTTTTAGATAGCGGAATTTGTCCATGACGCCGGCCAACGCAAAATAAAGCGAACGCAAGCCGAGAATCGCGAACACGTTCGACGTATAGACGATGAACGGATCGGTCGTCACCGCGAAAATGGCCGGAATCGAGTCGATCGCGAACAAAAGATCGGTTGTTTCAATCACAAACAGAACCACGAACAACGGCGTAGCCCACAGCCGGCCGTCTTTGCGCACGAAGAATCGATCCCCAATGAAATCGGCTGTCACCGGGATGAAACGTTTAAGCGCACGAATCGGCAAACTCTTTTCGGGGTCGAATTGAGTGTCTTTGGCGGTCAGCATCTTCACGCCCGTGAACGCGAGAAAAGCGCCGAACAAATAAATCACCCAGTGGAATTTTGCGAGCAAGGCTGTTCCCGTCGCAATCAATACCGCGCGCATAATGAGCGCGCCCAGAATCCCCCAGAACAGAACTTTATGTTGATATTGCCGCGGCACCGAGAAGAACGAAAACAACATGATGAAGATAAAAATGTTGTCCACGCTCAGTGACTTTTCGATCAGATAGCCGGTGAAAAATTCAAGCGCCGCTTTCGATCCGAGCCAGTGATAGACGCCCACGTTGAACAGCATCGCGAGCACGAACCACACGACGCTCCACGACAATGCTTCTTTTAGTTTAACCTCATGACTGTTGCGATGAAACACGCCGAGATCGACGGCGAGCATCCCGAGCACGAACAGATTGAAAAGAATCCAGGCCATGATCAGTCGTAGTTCGGGCGCGGCCCTTGCAGCGCCATTTGCTCAAGCCGTTTGATACGTTCTTCGGTCGGTGGGTGCGTGCTGAACAAGCTCGCAAGCCCACGCGCGCTGAACGGATTAATAATGAATAAGTGCGCCGTGGCCGGCGTGCCGTGCGTGAGCGGTAACCGCTGTTTCCATTGCTCGATTTTTCGCAACGCGCTCGCGAGCGCTAACGGTTTGCCGGTGAGTGTGGCGCCGGTTTCATCGGCCATCAATTCGCGCGACCGTGAAATGGCCATTTGAATAAGGCTCGCCGCCAGCGGCGCGAGGATCATTCCGACAAGTCCGATCAGCGGGTTGGCGTCTCGGTCGTCGTCTCTGGATCGTCCGCCGCCGAACATTTGACCCCACATGGCCATGTTCGCCAAATGACTTAACGCGCCGGCGATCGTGGCGGCAACGGTTGAAATTAACGTGTCGCGGTTCTTTACATGGCCCATCTCATGCGCGAGCACGCCTTCGAGTTCGTTTGCGTCGAGCATCTCGAGAATGCCGGCCGTCGCCGCGACGGCCGCATGTTCGGGGTTGCGTCCGGTCGCAAACGCGTTCGGCGTCTGCTCGGGGATGATGTACACGCTTGGCATTGGCATGCCCATTTGTGTGGCCAGTCGACGGACCATTGCGTACAACTCAGGCGCTTCATTCTCATTAACCGGTTGCGCGCGGTACATGCGAAGCACGATTTTGTCTGAAAACCAATACGCGCCAAAATTCATTACCGCCGCAAAGACCAGCGCGAACTGAAGGCCGGAGGTGCCTCCGAGCGCTTGTCCGAACCAGAGCAGCAGAGCGGTCATTGCCGCTAAAAGCATCATTGTTTTGACACTATTCATATATTCATGGCCTCCTTCGCCTCTAACTCTAACGCCGTTTAGCTTTTAAAGTTGCGCAGAGAATACCCGACGGTCATATATAAATCAAATAGATAAAATATGATAAAAACATAAAAATAAATTATGAACTATCACCACATGTACTATTTCTTTACGATTGCCAAGGCCGGTTCCATCACGCGCGCCTGTGAGAAGCTGCATTTGTCGCAGCCGGGATTGAGCGCTCAATTGAAGCAGTTCGAGCGATCATTAAAGCGCCCGCTGTTCGAACGTCATAAGAAGCGGTTGCGGTTGACCGAAGACGGACGAATGGTGCTCGAGTACGCGGAACGAATTTTCGATTTGGGCCGGCAGCTTGAAGACGCGCTGCGCGACCGGGAACCCAGCGGCCGCATCGCCATTCAAATCGGCGTGATGAGCGGCACGCCGCGCGCGTTCACGGACGCGCTCGTCTCGCATGTGTTGAAACGGCACCCGTCCGCGCATGTGTTGGTGGAAGAGGGGGCATTGGAAGCGTTGGTCGCGAAATTGAGCAATCTCGCGCTCGATATCCTTTTGACCGACACACCGGTCTCCGATCCGGTCGGTATCGATTGCACGAGCGTTCCGATCGGCCGCGTGCCCGTGCTGTTCGCAGCGAGCCCGGGCATGGCGAAGCGATACGAAAAAGCGCTGATGGATAAGATGGAGGCGCCGTTCGTTTTGGCCACCGCGCCGAATGCGATCTATCAGCAAGTGAAGGATTTTCTTTCTCACGGGCGCATCAATGCGCGGGTGGTGGCGGAAGTGCAGGATATCGCGGTAGCCGGTCGGCTGGCCGCGGACGGCTTCGGTATCGCACCATTAAGTTCGCATTTGATGTCGAAACATCCGTACTCGAAATCGTTGCGCGCAATGAAATGGAAAATGAGTGAACCGATATATGAAAGCCTTTATCTGGTGACGCGCAATCGTCAATGGCCCAACCCGCTCGCGGCTCAACTTGTAAAAACGTTTAAAGCACGTTAGAGAGTTTCGAACTCACATCGAAACGAGGCGTAAAAGAGCCGAGCGGAGAAAGTTTCAGTAAGAACTTCTGGGGTGGCACTTCGTAAAAATGAGGAAGGCAAGGAGGTCTTATGCAAAAGAGAAAAACCCACAAAAGAAAGAGTCGGGAAGTCGGTCAACAAAGCGAAAGCATCGGCGTGTTCACCGAACAAGGCGGAAACAACCCGCCGGTCGATCCGTATCGCGGTGATGATAAAGGCGGGCCGATGGAATCGGGGAGGGGAAAAAATGATTAAGAAAGGTCCGGAACGCCCGCAACCTCAACAACCGCAAGAACCGCTCGGCCCGCAATACTGATTCCTAGCGAGCCGAGCGCTTCGGCGCTATTCGTTACCTTCAAACAAACTCGAGGTTCGTCCGGGAAGCATCCGTTTCTTGGAGCTTCGCTTCGAGTTGCGGCTTTTTGATTTTTTCGACGATTTCATTTTTCGCATGATGGTCTCCTTTACTTGGTGCTGTCTTGAATTCGGTCGCCGGTCCGTTCAATCGCTTGCCCGGCTTCATGTTGCGCGTCTTCGACTTTATCTTTGACTTTTTCGCCGGTGGTTTTCGGTCGGCAGCCGATGATCGTTGCTCCAACAAGTGCCACGAGCGAGCTATAAGTCAATAAGCGTTTCATTCGCATTTTGAACTCCTTTAGAGATAGACCACGTCTTCTTTCGCGTGATCGATAGAAAGAAAAAGCAGCAGATAGCGTTGAAGGTGGGTGGTCAACAAAAAGTTTTCGCGCACGTGTTCGCGTCCGTTTTCACCGAGTTTTTTCGCGTAGACCGGCGATTGCAGCAGTTGTTTCAAGTAATAGGCGGCGCCTTCGATCGATTGTGTGAGCAAGCCTGAAAACTTGTGTGTGATTTGAAGTGGAATCCCGCCAACGGCGCCGGCAATCACCGGTTTGCCTTTCCATAGCGCTTCGGACACGGTAAGCCCAAATCCTTCCTTCAACGACTTTTGAAGAATAACGGTGCTCGCGCGCTGCAACGCATTGACTTCCAGATGACTGGTGGGAGGTAGCTCGAGAACATGAATGTCCGGATCGCCTTCCGCTGCGGTTCTTACTTCGGCGAGGACCTTCGAGCCTTCGGGATCATCAGTGGCGGAACCTCCCACCAGCAAAAGTTGGCAATCGACGTAGGGTTTCACGAGCTTGTAAACCTGAATCACGCCGAGCGGGTCTTTCAAATAATCGAACCGCGAGACTTGTGTGATCAATGGCTTGTCGTTTGGAATCTCAAAACGTTCGAGCACGTCTTGGATGAACGAGTCCGGAAGATCTTTGTTTTTATCGCTCAGCGGATCGATGGACGGCGTGACCAACGCTTGAGGGATTGCTAATTGTTGTGCGAAGCTCGGCGACGAAAAGACGCTGGCGTCGTAACGTTCGACCCACGGTTTTAAGAAATCCCAAATTTTTGCGTTTGGCGTGGACAAATCGATGTGGCATCGCCAGACCCAGCGTTGACCGTTTTTGTTTTCGATCAATCCCGCCGGTTGCGGGTCATGTACGAAAATAATGTCGCTATCGAGATTGAGGTTGGCTCGGTTCTCTGCTTGATTCGCCTCGAAGATTTCGATGTCTTTTTCCGTGAATTCCACGGGAACCCCGTGAAGTCCGTTGTGGATTTTTTTTGTAACGCCATAAAATTGATCTCCTCCGCGGATGACGTCCCAGCTTGCATTGATTCCGAGTTCCTTCATGAGCGGCACCATTCGGTTCAGTATTTCCGCGACGCCGCCGCCGACCGATGTCGAATTGATGTTCTTAACGCTTCGACCGTTCAATTTGCCGGCGATCAAATGCAATTCTTCGATCACCGATTCGCCGACAATGGGCGCGTAACTGTCAAGCTGCATGCACCGGCTCCGCTTCTAACTTTTTTATCCGTGTTTCGATAAGGCCGATGATTTGAGCTCGCAAATCTTCGAGAGTTTGAGTGTAAGGGTCCAAACGTCCAATTGATTTTGCGAGAGCATGTTCCTCTAGTTCGGTGTCGAACCAATGGGAGAAATCGTTCGTCGGTTTGCCGAGCCGCAGTCGCGCTTGAAAAATATGGTGATACAGCGAGCGAACGGATACTTTCTTAATGCTGGCCAAAAATTCTTTCAAGTCGGTCGCATGGTGCGGCGTCGGAATCACGAAACTTTGTGATTTCATGAAATGGAATTCTTCTCCTTCCGGCGCGATCCGCGTCGATTTTGCTGTTGCGATATGTTTGGCGATAACATCGCTGATCCTCTCTCCGAGCGCCATGATCGACGGAAAACGAACGGTGTCAATGGAAGCCAATTGCTCGCCGAGCCGGTTCTCTTGAAGCACTTGTCCGACCCAATAGGCGAAGTCGTTCGGCGGTTCCGGCGACAGGAATTGATGTTGTTTGAGAAAGTGGTGCGTGTGGTAGTACAACACCGCGCCCGAAGCGTTTTTCAAATGCTCGAGCAGTTCCGGTAACGTGCGCGCCTTGGCGCCTGTCACTTCGACAAGGTCGATCTGCGTGACGAAGTTAAACGCGTTGGAAGCTTTTCGCATGGAAATAGGGTGAGAATCCTTCCATTATCAACCGGCATTCTTCGAGCTCTCGATGGCGCATGGACCTTCGACGAGCGTCCACCAAATATCTCTTCGGTGCGACCTCTGCGAGTTCCATGGGCTTCCTCCGGTCAAAAAAATTCCGAGCTTCAATGTGTTTGCGTTTGTTCATCTTCCACAGGTTGGTACGTGTTCGATCGCAAAAAGTTCTTATGAACTACAAGGCTTTTTCAAACGTAGATGTGCAGATCACGACAAACGGAAATTAGGAGGAAATTATGGCTGCTACAGACACGACCATTATTGATTTGCAATCGATCCGCAAACGCGCGCGCGAAAATATCGAACAAGGGGCGGTAACTCAAGGCTATAAAGGGGATCGCGATACCGTGATCAAACTGTTGAACGACGCGCTCGCGACGGAGATCGTATGCACGCTGCGATACAAGCGCCATTATTTCATGGCAAAAGGAATTCACTCTGAAATTGTGGCCGATGAGTTTCTTGAACATTCAAAGGAAGAACAGGCGCACGCGGACCGAATTGCCGAAAGGATCACGCAACTGGACGGAAGTCCGAATTTTAATCCCGAAGGGTTGCTCTCTCGCAGTCATTCCGAGTACGTGGAAGGCGCTAGCTTGAACGAGATGATTCGAGAGGATCTCGTCGCCGAACGTATTGCGATCGACGCCTATCGGCAGATCATTCAATACGTCGGCGAAAAGGATCCGACGACGCGACGCATGCTCGAAGAGATCTTAGCCGTTGAAGAAGAACACGCCGAGGACTTGTCGAGCTTCATCGCGTCGATGGACCAGAGCAAAAACTAAATCATTTGGCGATTTTTCGTCCGACCGCTAGTCCTGCGACCAGCGCGATCAGGAACAGCGTGATAAAGATGAAAAATAGGATTCGCGCGATGTCGGCCGCGGCCGCTGAAATGCCGGTAAATCCGAACATGGCCGCGATCAATGAGACGATGAGAAACGCGAGTGACCATCTCAGCATGAAAGTTTCCTCCTCGGGTTAAAGATGAGGCATTTACGCACGATCCGGCCATAAGTTCTCGAACTTTTTCGCACAAATCACCGTAACAATGGAACAGCCGAGAATAGGAGGGGGCATGACCCCAGAGGAGTCAAATATGGAAGATGTGACCAGACAAACCGAAAAAAAAGTGAATGAAAGCGCGGAAAAACTTCGCGATGGGCTTGACCGCGCGCGCAAACAAACGGTCGATACAATAGAGAAAGCGTATCCGGTGGCTGACGAGGCGATTGAAAAGGCAAAAGCGAAAAGCGAAGAATTATGGGATCGTGCGAAAGCGAAGGGACAAGATCTAATCGACGACATTGAGGCGAACAGCCAGCAGGTCATCTCGAAGGTTAGCAGCTACATTCGCAAACGCCCGATTCAAACGATCGGCGCAACGTTGCTGATCGGTCTCGCGATTGGCGCGGTCTTGATGCGACGGGACAACGATTAACATATGAATACCACCGAAGCGGCCGCTCCATCGACCGGCAAGCGTTTCTTCGATCTTGCACGGGATCATGTGAAGCTCGCTTCGCTCGAATGGCAATACGAGAAGCAGAATTGGCGGCGCCGCCTCTTGGTTAGGGGAGGCGGCGCCGCCCTTTTATTCTGCGGCTTCGTTTTCCTTCAAATCGCGATCATCGGTGGATTGCTAGCGGTTGGTATGAAAATCGGATGGATCGGTCTTTTGCTGTTCGCGGTTTATACGGTATCGGGCGTCGCAATGATCAAGTTTTTCGGTAAGCGCGATAAAATCGTTGGCGATGCCTTTCAAGGCACGATCGAAGAAATAAAAAGGAGCGTCAATTGGATCGAGAAGAATTTATTTTAAGCCGCCGGATACTTCAGACGGCAATACATCAGTGTCGCGCCGAATTGTCGGCCCGCCCTTTCGGTTTGATGGACGCGCATTCGAGTCATCTTGGAATCAAATTGGCGGCACCGATTCTTTTTAATGCCGCGAAAAAATTCGTTTCTAACAATAAAGGGCCGATTTTAAAAACAGCTTTAACGACAGCCGGATTAAAAATCCTGTCATCTTTCCTGCAGCACTCAAACGGTAGAACCGCCCACTCCAAATCATAATTAATGAACCTTAAGCCTGGTCGTCCCTATCCGCTTGGCGCCACATGGCTCGGCGCCGGCACGAATTTCGCGTTGTATTCGGAGAGCGCGGAAAAAGTGGAGCTTTGTCTATTCGATTCTCTCGATGCAACGCGTGAAACGCATCGAATCGAAATGAAAGAGAGTACCGATCTCGTCTGGCATTGCTTTCTATCCGATGTAAAACCGGGTCAGTTGTACGGTTACCGCGTTCATGGTCCTTTTGATCCGGCCAACGGGCACCGGTTTAATCCAAATAAAGTGCTGTTGGATCCTTATGCGAAAGCGATCGGCCGGAACATAACGTTTACCGATGAAATGTTCGGTTACAAAATCGGCGATTCGAATTTGGATTTATCGAAAAGTGACGGCGACAACGCTGCCACCGCCATTTTAGGTACGGTCGTTGATAATTCATTCACTTGGGGAAATGATCAGGCCCCTCACATTCCTTGGCATAAGACGTTGATATATGAACTTCATGTAAAGGGCTTTACCAAACTAAACACGGAGATTCCGGAGAAGTTAAGAGGAACGTACGCCGGACTTGGCAGCGAACCGGCGATCAAATATCTGAAAGAACTCGGCATTACCGCCGTTGAATTGTTGCCGGTCCATTACCATGTGACCGACAAGTCATTGATCGATAAAGGCCTCTCCAATTATTGGGGATACAACTCGCTCGGATTTTTTGCACCCGACATACGTTTCAGTTCCGAAAAAAGATCGGATGACTCGGTGCGCGAGTTCAAGCGGATGGTCGCGGCGCTGCACGCGGCCAATATCGAGGTTTTATTGGACGTGGTCTACAATCACACGGCCGAAGGAAATCAAATGGGGCCGACGCTTTCATTTCGCGGCATCGACAACGCGGCCTATTATCGATTATCGCCGGAGGATAAACGGTATTACATGGATTTCACCGGCTGCGGAAATACGTTGCACATGGACAATCCACGCGTGCTGCAGTTGATCATGGACAGTTTGCGTTATTGGGTTCTCGAGATGCACGTGGACGGGTTTCGTTTTGATTTGGCCAGCACGCTTGCGCGCGAGTTGCACGACGTTAACAAACTCAGCGCTTTTTTCGACATCATCCATCAAGATCCGGTGTTGTCGCGCGTGAAATTGATCGCCGAGCCGTGGGATTTAGGCGCGGGCGGCTACCAAGTCGGCAATTTTCCGATCGGTTGGACCGAATGGAACGGGAAATACCGCGACACGGTTCGAAGTTTTATTAAGGGCGACGGCGGCGTCGTGTCGGAATTCGCCACACGCTTGGCTGGGGGCAGCGATTTGTACGAACAAAGCGGGCGACGTCCG
>CAYXDS010000008.1:0-28081 GCA_964463805.1 uncultured Elusimicrobia bacterium
GAACCGAAGTGCGTTCGACGATTCCGCAAATTTCAGGAACGGCGACCGACAATAAAGTCGGCGTGGCATCCGTGTATATAGCAATCGGGCAAGTTACTGGAGTTACCACGAACTACTTCAATGGTACGAGCTTCGCGGCGGCGACCGAATATTTTAATTTAACCAGTGGTACGACGTCGTGGACATACGGTACGTCGATTCCGTATTCGTCGGGTCTGAAATATTTGTTCAGAAGTTATGCGGTCGATTTCGCCGGCAATGTTGAGACGGCCTTGGCCGCGCAGATTCAGACATTCTTCGACCTTACGAAACCGACGGCCACCGTTACTTCGCCGGTTAGCTCGACGTATCGATCCGAACTTGACACGATTCAAGGGAACGCGTTTGACGCGACCGCGGGCCTCGACGCGTTGGCGTCGGGCGGCGTGCAAGTGCGTATTTTGGAAGTGGGCGGCAATTGGTGGGGCGGATCGACGTTTAACCAATCCGACTCGAATGCCGCATGGACGAACGCCACGGGCGGTACGCCGACGTCATGGTCCTATTCGAACGGAAGTTTAACCGGCACGTTGTTGAGTGGAACGACTTATTTGATTCAAGTGCGCGCGAAAGATACGGCGGTGCCCGCGAACCAAGGCCCCACATCGAACGGTACCAATTCGAACTTTACGCTCGGTGTCGATTCGAATACGGTCATTATCGATAAAGTCGGTCCCGTGTCGGGACTGATTTTGCCGACGTCTGGCGCCACCACGTACTTCAATTCGTTGCCGACAATTTCAGGAACGAGCTTTGACGCGATCTCTCGCATTACCTCGGCGGGTCAAGTGACGATCAGTATTAAAGAATCGAATCCGGTGGGCGCTTGGTGGTCTGGCGCGTCGACGTTCACCGCCGGCACCGAACAATTTTACGGAGCATCGGCCCTTGCGGCGGCGAACTCCACGTGGACGCTCACCTCGCCGACGTTTAAACACGGTCAAGCTTATTTCGTGCGCGTGAAAGCGTCGGATAACGTGACGCCGACGCCGAACACAGAAGCCGTATTGTCGAGCGCGACGTTCATCTACGACGTGCAATATCCGACGGCCACGGTCATTTCGCCGGCGAACGGTTCGGTCATTTCGGCGCTTACTCAATTCGCCGGTACCACCAGCGAAGAGTTTGTGACCTCGGCCGTTTACATCACATTTAAAGACAACACGACAGACCTGTGGTGGAATTCCGTCGGTTCAACGTTCACGTTGGCCACCGGCGCAAAAGTATTCTACTTGGTCACGCCGCAGTCACCGAACGTATGGACCACGTGGACGTGGGCGTTCGATTCAAGCAAGTTGCAGACCGGACGTAGTTACACGGTTAACGCGTATGCCGTCGATGCGGCCGGCAATCAGCAACCGATATCGGTGAGCGGTTTTACATGGGATAAGACGGACCCGGCGTCCGAGGTGGTGGCGCCGGCCGATGGCGCGTTCATCAAGGCCGGCGGTTTAACGTTGGTGACCGGTACCGCCGACGATGCAAATGATATTCAAACGGTTGAATTGTCCGTGCAGCGCTTGTCGGACAACAAATGGTGGGATACCAGTCTCAACGACTGGAGCACCAGCGGTATTCCACTTTATAGCAGCGCGCCGGCCACGATCAACCCGCCCGCCGGTGTTCATCCGCGCGTGTGGCAGCAGCCTGCATCGCTACCGGCCGACAACAAGTTGACCGCCGATACGCTCTATCGTTTGCGCGCGCGCGCGACCGACGTGCCCGGCAACGTGCAACAATCGATTTCGGCCGGCATTACGTTCCGTTACGATATCAACGCGCCCGGCGTTGAGATTCAATATCCGGCGAACAACAATATCTATCCGAGCATCCCAGTTCTTTCGGGAACCGCGCAGGATAATTTCAATACGAAACGAGTCGAGTTGCGTTTGAAAGACGGCAGCAACCAATATTGGAACGGCACTACTTTTGTCGCGTCGGTGAATACTTGGGTGATCGCGACCGGTACGTCGGCAACGGGCTCCGTCGTGAATTGGACGTATTCGACATTGCCGTCATGGGCCGCGCAGACTTACACGTTGAACGCGCGTGCGCTCGACGAAGCCGGCAACTACACGGCCACCTATTCGACCATCACATTCACGTTCGACAATATTCCGCCGGTCACCATCACGACGTTCCCGGTCACCGCGGTCACCTATCGCACGATGTCACGCATTTACGGTACCGTTCAGGACGGACTTTCGCCACGCGACATTTCTGAAACGCGCATCAAGATTTATAAAGTCACGGCCGGCACGACTGAACATTGGAACGGTGGTTCGGACGCGTGGGAAGGTCCCGAAGTGTGGAACTTGGTTTCGAACAGCGTGAACCAGGGCGGAAGTCTTTATTATTGGGACTACACCGATACGAACTTCACGACGCCGCCGCTTACGTGGACGTCGGGTACCACTTACTATCTGGTGTCGCGCGCGGTCGATACGGCCGGAAACACGGCCGTCGAGTCGTCCACAAAGACGTTTATTTTCGATAACACGGCGCCCGTTTCCTCGCCGACCAATCCGTTCGATCAACGCGCGTATAAAGCATCGGACTTGACCGTGCTTTCGGGTACGTCGGTGGATGCGACGTCGATGGTGCAGTTCGTGCAACTTTCGATCAAGGACGAAGACGCCGCCGGCGGAGCCAAGTACTACAACGGTTCCACGTTCAGCGCAACGACTGAGCAATTCCTCGACGTGGCGCAGTTGTTCATAGCGAGTTGGACTTACACCTCCGGCGGTTTGAGCTATACGAACGGACACCACTATGTCGTGAAGTCATCGGCGGCGGATTCGATTGGTAACGTCGAAGTGCCCGGCAGCGGCAACCGGTTCTTGCTCGATGGACAGAATCCTTTGTCCGGCGTCGTAAGCCCCGCCAATGACGACACCGGCCAACCTTCGCAAACGATTTTCGGTACCGCGAGCGATCCCGGATTTACGTCGGGTATCAGCGGCACCGGTTCCGGTTTCCGGCCCACGCTGGGTTGGCATCAAGGAAAAGTGGAAATTCTCGTGCTGCGCGATGAAGGCGCCAGCATCGGCGCGGGTCCTGTCGCGTACGGCGCGTGGGGCTCCGAAGATTATTTCTGGAACGGTTCAACGTGGACGGCCACCGGCAATGGACAAACCTGGGTGCCCGCCACCATCGACAGCCCGAACACATGGACGTACATCGGCCTCGTGAACAATTGGGTCAAAGGTAAATTCTACGTGGTGTGGGTCCGCTCAGTGGACAACGCGGGCAACGTGCAGAATTCGATCACGCCCGGACCGAAATTCCAAATCGCCGCGCCGGCCGCCAGCTTTGTCGTCACGGGATTGTCGAGCGGTCAAGATGCCGGTTTCGATCAAACGGTGACCGTTGAAGCGATCGATACCGACGGATTCCGCGCCACCGGCTATCAAGGCACCGTCGTGTTCTCGGCGCCGGGCGGTACCGAAACGCCTGACACGGACAACACGGTCGACGATACATACGGACTTCCGAAGAATTATGCGTTCACGATTTCCGACGCCGGAATTCATACGTTCACCACGAGCACGCGCTTCCGCAAATCAGGTTCGCGTCAGTTGCGCGTGGAAGATACGATCGATGCGGCCATCTTCGGTTTGCAAACCGGTGTGACCGTGAACCCGGCCGCCGCGCAGCGTCTGATGGTGTTGCTGGCAGGCCAGACATATGTGGCGGGCGACAGTCCCACGCCGACCGGCGATGGACGCGACAATTCACCGACACCGACCACGGCCGGCAACACGGTCGTGGCTCAAGTGAAAGTCGTCGACAAATATTGGAACGTGGTCACGTCGTCTTCGCCTGTTGTGACGGTAACGACCTCCGACCCGTACGACACGGATCCGGGTTCGCTCTCGATTACGGTCGGTACCGGCACCACCAATGTGACGATGACGACGGCCGGCAATCAAACCGTCACCGCCACCGGCGCCGGTATCGATGGCGTATCCGATACGCTCGTCGTCGCTCCGCGTAGCGCCGATCGGTTGATCGCCGTGTTGCCGGGGCAAACGCGCACGCAAGGTAAGAACACGGTGCCCGTTGGAAAAACCGGTTCCGTCTCGCAAATATTCGCCGGTCAGAGCATGAGCGTTTCCGTCTATGCCGTCGACCAGTATTACAATCTAGATCCGGCCGCGAACAATGTTGTCTACGCCTCGTTGGCTGATGACAGTTACGCGGTGAAACCATCGTCGCTCACGCTCGTTTCCGGCGCCACCGGCTTTACGCTGACGCCTGTCACAGCCGGCACGCAGCATGTGTTGTCGACGGGCACCGCATCGGTTACGAACAATCCGTACACGTCTGAAGCGTTTACTGTTTATCCGGACACCGATGCCGCGCAAGCGCGCATCCAACTCGTGTTCTCGGGTGAAACGCCGGTGCCGGGATTGCCGCCCTACGCGCAGCAAAATGGCGGCAAGGTCGGATCACCGAGCCCGCAATATGCGGGCATCAGCTCCACGGTGAGCGTGCGACTCGTCGACCGCTTCTACAATTTGATTACGGTGGGCGCCGTCATGCCCACAGTTACGTTGACCACCGACGACCCGAACGACGACTCGTTCGGTTTCGATCCGGTTGCCGTCACATTATCGGCCGGTGTGAAACAAGCGACGATTACGTTCGTAACGTCGAACAATCCGTTCTCCGCTTCGGCGAACCCGGCGCGCAATCAGAAAGGTTGGCAGGTCTCCACCGACAACGGCGGATTCTATACGGCCGACGTATCGACGTGGGTCGCCACCTGGCCCAACGATATCGTGAAATTGCGCTTGTTGGCTTCGAATCAACTTGCGAGTGAAGGCACGACGCCGGGCGGTACCGGAAAAATTAATGCGGCGACCAGCGGCACGGCCGGTTCCGCTTATGCGCTGACTGTTCAAGCGGTTGACTTGTATTGGAACCACAATAAAGGGTTGGGCCCCAATCACAACTCGGGGGCCGGCGATGACGTCGATATCGAGAGCAACGACCCCTATGCGTTGTTCCATGCGACCGGACCGTTGGCCCAAGGACAAAAGAGTTATTCAACGTTCCAACCGCGTCTCGCTCAAACGATGACCGTGTGGGCGTACGACGTCAGCAATGCGGCGATCGCGAGTCAAACCATTACCGGCATCACCATCAATCCGGCGGCCGCCGCGCATTATCAGATTGTATTGCCGGGCGAGACCGCGTTGCCGGGCTCGGGCAGCTATCCGAACGGCGGCAAAACCGGAACGCCGAATACGCAGACAGCCGGCACCGCCATTCCGTCCCCGGGCGTTGAAGTTCGCTTGACCGACGATTATTGGAACCCGATTACGACGGTTGCGCCGGCGCCGTGGGTCGTTCTTACCGCACCGGAATCCGTTGATACGTATGCGCTGTTACCGTCGAGCCGTCAGATGACGCTGAACGGCGGCTTCTATCGCGCGGTGTTCATTAGCACGGTGACGTTGCGCACGGCCGGGTCCGCGCTCACGCATCGATTGAAAGCGGACGATCCCGGTTCCGCTTATACGTCGCAAACCTCTGCATTCTTCACGGTGCAACCGAACACGTTGAATCGGTTGCAAACATTGGTGCCCGGTGAAAGCGCGGATCCGGGCCGTCCGGCGAATTGGCAGGGCGGCGGCGGATTGGCTGGGAAAACCGGATCTCCCGATGAAGACGGCATCAACGGAAACGGCGTGCAGGCGTTCTACGCGGGCAACACGTACGCGGTGACTGTGAATGCGGTCGATGCGTTCTTCAATTTAATCAGCACAAATGCGACCGTCAGTTTGTTGTCCAGCGATCTGAATGGCACGCCGAACGACGTTACGCCGTTGACGGCCGCGTTGATCGGAGGAACGACCAGCTTCAATGTTGTGTTCAAAACCGCGCAAGATTCCTCGGGAGCGCCGATCACGCAAATATTGACCGCTTCGGCTGGTTCGTTGACGCCGGGTCAAACGCCAAATCTTGATATTCAGCCGAACTCGTCGACAAAGTTGCAGATTTTGTTGAACGGTGAAACATCGGCGCCCGGAACGACCATCGGTAAAACCGGTTCGATTTTGTCGGCGATCGCCGGCGAAGATTATCCGATCGTTGTGCGACTCACCGACGATTATTGGAACGCGGTGGGGAACACATCCTCCGACGTCGGTTTGCGTTTGACGACGAACGATCCTTATGATGCTCCGGATCCGGACAACACCGCGACGATTCTTCAAGGTGCCGGCAATTTCGAAACGACCTATCTGCACAAATTCCAACGTCAGAGCGCGACTGGCTGGACCGTCACTGTTTCCACGCGATCTGGACCGGTTTACACCGATGGAACCGCCGGACTCGTGCCGGTCATCGCCGATACGAACGCGGCAAATACGCATCGCTTACTTTTGTTGTTGCCCGGCGAAACATTCGATCCGGGCAAAACGTCGGCTCCGGCCGGCCGCAGCACATCGCCGGACTTTACGTCGGTCGTGGGTTCGTCGTGGCCGAAAGCCGGTGATTCGTTCCCGGTCACGATCATCGCGGTCGACCGTTTCTACAACCGCGTTGATGATTCGGATAATCCGCTCGTGACGATATCGGCGAATTCGTTCTTGTTCCCGACGTACGCACCGGCCGTGTCCGGATCGTTCACGCTTTCGAACGGCAGCGCGACGATCAACGTCACATTGCGTCGGTCAACGAGCACCACTCTGACCGCTTATGAATCCACGTACGGTTCGGGCATCGAATACAGTACCGGAACCTCGTCGACGTTGGTCGTGAATTCGAATTATCCGACGAAACTTCAAGTGTTGCTGCCCGGCGAAACCGCGGTGCCCGGTTCATCGACCGGTAAAACCGGCACGCCCGATTCCGACGGCAACAACAGCGCGAACGGCGACAGTTTCCCCGGCAATATCGATGACTTCGTGGCCGGCAACGCTTTCCCTGTGACCGTTCGCGCCACCGACGACTATTACAACTTGGTCAGCAGCGTCACACCGAAAGTGTTGATGACGACGACGGATCCGTACGATCAACCGGCGTCGCAAAACCAAGATTTGATCGCGGGCACCACCGTGTTCTATCAGACGTTCTACACCGCAAATCCATCGGGCTGGCAAGTGAACGTGTCCACGAGCTTCGGCTTCTATTTGGCGCCGGCCGTTTCGGCGAATGCGATCGTTCATTCGAGCTCGCCCACGAAGTTGATCTTGCTCGTCCCCGGACAAACACACGTGCCCGGTGACGTAACGAACTTCGGTAAATCCGGAACCCCTTCGGGCGCAACGGCCGGCAGCGTTTGGATCGCTACGGTGACCGCCGTCGACAATTGGTACAACACGACGACGAACGCAAGCGGTGATTCGTACTTCGCGACGTCCGATCCGTACGACACCGAAGGCACCACGCGCACTCTCGTGAACGGCACCACTGCGTTTGCCGTGCAAATGGTGCAAGCGGGCAATCAATCGTTGACCGCGTATCACATTCAAGGAATTTATTCGACGGCGACCGTGACGAACATTCCGATAACGGCCGGCTCGGCCAATCGCGCGCTCGTTATTTTGCCGGGCGAAGTTTATCAACCGGGTCAGCCGCCGTACACGATCGGCTCGGGCGCCGGCGGCAAACAATCTCCGGATTCTCCGTCGTCGCAGACGGCCGGCATTCCGTTCAATGTGTCCGTTTACGCGACCGACGCGTATTGGAACCAGGCGGTGTCCGTGGCGACCGTCACGTTGACCGCGCCCGACGATATCAATCCGAGCGGCGTGGGCACGTTGCACTTGGCCGCCGGCACGACCATGTATTCGGTCACGTTGTACAAAGCGATCGACTTTAACGGATCCACTCATACGATTTCAGCGAATATCCTCGGCATCACGAATCCGAATTACGACACGCCGACGCTCACACTTTTTCCGGACTTGGTCGGTCCGCAGAAAATACGCATGTTGTTCCCGGGTGAATCGCGCGCGCCCGGAACCACCGCGGGCAAATCCGGCACGATCACCGGCCCGGCAAGCGACACCGATTTCATTGCGGGTACCGCGGTCAGCATTCGCATCGACGCCACCGACACATGGGGCAACTTGCTCGATAAGGGTTCCACTGTCACGTTCACCACCGATGACTTGTACGATACCGGTGATCCGCGCAGTGTCATGTTGACGCACGGCACTTCCACTTTCCTGCACACGTTCGTCACAGAACGCACCGACGACGCCGGCGAAGTGACCTCGCCGACGTTCACGTACTCGACGGCTTCGGCCACTGGTTACACGTCGCAATCGGTCGCGATCGGCGTCGATGACGACGACACGGTCCGTAATTTGCAGATTTTGGTGCAGGGCGAATCGGCGGTGCCCGGCAACGGCGTTTGGCCGACCGGCGGAAAAACCGGTTCGTTCGGCAGCTTCGCGGCCGGACAAAACATCACGATGACGGTCCGCACCGTTGACAATTATTGGAACCTCGTTGAGACGCCGGCGGTCGGAAGCCCCACCATCTTGTTGACTGCAACCGATCCGAACGTCAGCGTTCCATTGAACGCGGGCGGATCTCCGATTTCGAACGGTCAGGTGGGAATTACCGTGCAATTGCAAACGAAGAATTTGACGCCGGGCTGGGTTATCGTCGCGACCGGTGTCGCGAGCGGATATGGTTTCAACAACAGCACGTCGACGGTGATTCCAATCGACGCCGGTGCGCTCGCGCGCTTGCAAATTTTAGTGCCCGGCGAATCGCCAACGATCGGTACGGCGACCGGAAAGACCGGCGCGCCGTCCACGCAAACGGCCGGTACCACATTCAATATTCCAGTCGGCAACATTCGCGCTGTCGATGCTTATTACAACCCGGTGTCGACGAACGGAACGGTCGCGGTCACCATGCGTGATCCGTTCGGATTGCCGCAATCGCAAAGCTTCGCGTTGTCGGCCGGCGCGAACGTATCGCTGGTTCCGATCACGTTGAAAGTTTCTACGGCCACGTTGTCGCCGCAAGAATTGTATGTAAGTGGTCTTGGCCTCGCGACCAGCACGTCGACCGCGATTCCGGTGAATCCGAACACGGCGTCGCGCTTGCAGATTCTCATGCCCGGCGAAACTGCGGTACCCGGCTCGTCGACCGGAAAGACCGGCTCGCCGAATTCGGTGGCGGCCGGCGACAATTACACGGTCACCGTGAACTTGACCGACGCTAATTTCAACGTGGTTCCGCAGGCCACGCAGCCGACCGTGCGATTGGCGACGCTTGATCCGTATGCGTTCTCGACGTTCGTTTCCACTCAACAAACGTTGGCGATCAATGGCACCGCCAACTATACGATGACGTTCCAGCGCGCGAACGCTTCCGGTTGGCAAGTGTTGGCGGCGACGGTGACCGCATCCGCTTTGTCGGCTACCGCGGATACGTCGCCGTCCGTCGTCGTGGTCGCGACCACGACCGATCGGTTGCAATTGGTGCTCCCCGGCGAGACCGCCGTGCCGGGTTCCACGGCCGGTAACGCGCGCGGCTTGAGCGGCTCTCCCAGCGTGTTCACCGCCGGCGTAAATTATCCTGTCACCGTTTATATGACGGACCGCTTCTATAACCCGAAGACAGATTTGGCGCCGATGCAAATTCAACTCGATACGACAGATCCTTATGACACGCATCCGTCCACGCGCGCGTTGACGAACGGCGCGACCACGTTCCTTGTGCAATTCCACACGGCGCCGGGTCCGTGGACGATTCATGTGGCGACCACGCCCAGTTATCTGTTGCAATCTCTGAATGATTTCACGTCGGCGAACGTCACCGCCACTCCGGGTCCGGGCGCGTTGTTGCAAGTGCTGTTGCCCGGTGAAAGTGCTGTGGCGGGTAAACCGCCGTACGATTCCGGCGAGAACGGAGGAAAGAGCGGATCACCGGATAGCGATTCGTTTACCGGCGGCAACCAGCCGTTCGTCGCGGGTAGCACCTTTACTATTACCGTGAATTTGGTTGACCAATACTTTAACCGTTCGACCACCGAAAACACGTTCGTGGTCGTCAGCGCGAACGATCCGTACGACGACTTCGTTTCGCTCGGTCAGAAGCAAACGGGCGCGAACGGCAACCCGAGCGGCCAAACGCAGTTCCTTGGCGCGTCGTTGGTCACGCGCAACACGTCGCCCGGTTGGCAGATCACCGCGTCGACGAATTCGGGCGACAATTATGCGATCGGACGTTCGACCTGGGTGCCGGTGATTTCCGGTGCGTTGCAACGCTTGTTGGTGTTGGCGCCCGGTGAAGTCAGCGACGAAGGGAATCCGATCGGTAAGTCGACGAACACGCCGAACGTTCAAGTCGCGGGCACCACGTTTACGGTGACCGTGCGGGCTGTCGACGCGAATTACAATATCGTCACGACCACCGACTCGCTCGTCGCTCTTACGTTCATCGGAAATTCGGATTCGACGCTCGATGATCCGTTCGCCGAACCGACGCGACCGGCCGCAAAGAATCTCATCGGCGGAACCACCACGTTCGATATGTACTTGGTGACCGCCGAAAATAAACAGACGGTCGTCATTGCGACGGCGCCCGCGCTCACGAGCGGATATTCGGGCAGCATCACGATGCAGCCCGACGTGACCGATCGCTTCCAATTGATTTTGCCCGGCGAGAGCGCGGTGCCCGGTTCGTATGCGAACGGCGCGCGCGGAATGAACATGTCGCTGCTTCCGGACGTCGACGGCAACAACGGAAACGGCGTCCAGCCGTTCGTGGCTGGCACACCGTTCAACGTGATGATCCGCGCCGTCGATAAATATTGGAACAAGACCACGGCGACGCCGGTGAACATGACGTTGACGTCGACCGACCTCAACGATGCGAACGATCCGTTGTCCGTGAGTTTGGTCGCGGGCGCAACGACCGTCGCGTGGACGTTCAATAGTTCAAATTCGACCGGATGGACATTGACCGTCGACGACGGACCGGCTGCGTATACCGCGTTTACGTCGACGAATATTCCGACGAACCCCGGTTCCGCCGTGAAGCTGCAGGTGTTGTTGCCCGGCGAAACGGCCGCGCCTGGAACGGCGACCGGAAAAACAGGCACACCCACCGCTTGGGTCGCCGGCGTGTCGAGCCGCGTCATCGTGAATGTGGTCGACAGCAATTGGAACGTGGTGCCGAGCGCGAGCTTGACCGTGATGTTGTCGAACAACACCGACATTTATTCGTCCTCGCAAACGTTGCCGCTCGTCAACGGCACCACCACATTTAACTTCGTTACGTACACGGCAACCGCGACGACTTCATTCCTCGCGCAACGCGTCAGCGGCCAGCCGTTGAGCAATCCGACCGCGACGTCCGCGAACTTCACGATCGGCGCGAATACGGCCACGCAACTCCAAGTGTTGGTGCCCGGCGAAACCGCGACACCCGGTAAGCCGCCGTACAACGGCAACGGCGGTCGCAGTGGGTCGCCCGATTATGACGGGATGAGCACGAACGGCCAGACGTCGTTCCCGGCCGGCGTGTTGTTCCCGGTCACCGTGCGCGCGGTCGATAATTATTACAACTTGGTTCAGCCGAATGCGAAAGCGCAGCTCGCGTTCTCAGATTCAAACGCACCGTCGGTGCCTGCGCAAACGCTCACGTCGGGTGCGACCGTGTTCTACGTGTACATGCAAACCGCGAACGAAGCGCCGGGTTGGACCATCACCGTCTCGAGCACGTCGGACTCGGCGACCAATCTGTTGCCGAACACGTCGCCGATCGTTCCGGTTACGTTTGGCGCCGGCGCGCGACTGCAACTTATTTTGCCCGGCGAATTTGAATCGGCCGGTTTGACCGCGAATGGCGCCAAAGGAAAAACGGGATACCCGAACAACGCAATCGCCGGCACGCGTTATGACGTCGAAGTCCGTTACACCGACGCTTTCTATAACGTGATCACCGGAACGACGATGCCGACCGTCGGTCTCACGTCCACGGATCCGTACGACGACGAAACTTCTTACTTCGGCGGCAACCCGCAATCGTTGAACCCGGCGACGGGCAAAGCCACCATCGGCGTGTTCTTCAACACGAGCTCAAGCTGGACGTTAACGGCGACCGATGATCTTTACACGAACGCCTATCAAAACGACACGTCGACGTGGGTGTACGTGCAGCCCGCGGTGCCGACGCGATTCCTCGTATTGCTGCCCGGCGAAACGCACGTGCCTGGAAAAATGACGGTGCCCGCCGGAAAATCCGGAACGCCGTTGACGGCAACGGCCGGAGAAAACGTCACGACGACCGTGCTCATCGTCGACAATTTCTTCAACGTGGTCAGCACCGCGCAGAACCCGGTTTCGATTACGACCGATGATCCGTTCGACACGAACCCGGGCAATTATGCGATCACCGGCGGATCGTTGACGATCGCGTCCGTTAATTTGCGCACGGCCGCTCGCAACGCCATTGTCACCGCAACAGACGCGGACGGCGCAGGCCCGAGTTTGGGAGCGGCCAATTCCGCGTCGTTTGCGGTGGTCCCGTCGACGGCGGGCCGACTGCAATTGGTATTGCCCGGCGAAACGGCCGTGCCTGGCAGCGCCGCGTTGGCACGCGGTGTGACCGGCACGCCGAGTGCTGCGTTGGCCGGTTCGCCGATCCCGGTGCAGGTCCGTATCACCGATAACTTCTGGAATCTCACCGGCGCTTCGACCACCGTGCGCTTAACCTCGAGCGATCCGTTTGACCAATCAACGGGTCCGTGGACCAGTTTTGGAATCGATCCGTACGACTTCGTCGTGAACAATGGCTCGGGCACGTTCAGCTTCCCGTTGATTACGCTGAGCACCGGCGGTTGGAAATTAACCGCGATCGATCAGGACGACAACGTGTCCCCGTATCCGATTCGTTTCACAACGTTCGTTTCCTCCGCCATCCCGGTGAATCCGGGCACCGCATCGAAATTGATTACGGTGCTGCCGGGCGAATCCATCGCCTCCGGTTCGCCGCTCGGCAAAACAGGAACCGCGTCGACGGTGACGGCCGGCGTCGAATTCGACGTGAGCGTGTACGTGGTCGATCCGTTCAACAACGTGGTTACCATTCCACCTTCGTCGGCCGGCGCGAATACCGGCGACATTCGAATTTCCGTGGAGAATAACACCGATCCCTATATGACGGTCAACGCTTCGACGGTGGCGGTCACGCCGGGCACCGGCTTCGCGACCTTCCAAATGACGATGATGCGCGCCGGCGTTCATACGATCGCCGGCGACGACATAACCGCAGCGCACGGTGTCCCATGGGCGCGTTCGTTGTCGTCATCATTGACCGTTGCGCCGAGCACGGCGACTCGTCTGCTCGTGTTGATGCCCGGTGAAACCGCCAATTCGGGCGGGTCCGCCCCCGGTAAAACCGGAACGCCGAGCGATCAAGTCGCGGGCGCCACATTTACCGTCACCGTTCAGATCGTCGACGATTATTACAACCCGCAACCGATCCATGCGACTGAGAATTTGCGCGTCGATACATCCGATCTATACGACACGCATCCGGGCACCGCTACTTATACCAGCGGCACCAGTCAAGATACGTTCATCTTAAATCTGCGCACGGCGGCGGCGGGCCATACCATTACCGCCATCGATACCAATGAATTGATCAGCACCGTCACATTCACATCTTCAGCGTCGGGACCCTTTAACGTCGTCGCTTCTTCGGCGAGCCGGTTCCTCGTGTTGTTGCCCAATGAATTGCACGTGCCCGGTTCGATTACCGGTAAGACCGGAACGCCGACCAATCAAACGGCCGGCGTGTCGTTTACGTTGGACGTGAAGTTGACCGACGAGCAATTCAACTTGGTCAACACCGGCACAATGCCGAAATTGTTGTTGCAATCGAACGATCCGCTGGAGACGTATGTTTCCGCGAATCCGAATACGTTGGTCAACGGCGCGCGTTCGTATACGATGCAGGCGAAAACGTCCACCTCTACGTTCATGATAACGGCGGCCACGACGACCGGCACCAGTGCCGGAACCGAAGGAATTAAACCGGGTGTCGCGACCGGTATGCGCGTTTGGCCCGCGGTCGCGCATCATTTAGAATTCACGAATTTACCGTCGACATCGGTCGCCGCCGGCGATCCGTTCACCGCGACGGTTCGCGTGCGCGATCAATTCCAAAACTTGGCTTCAACGGGTCCGAATGTTTACACCGGAACCATTCGATTCGATGCGGAAAGCACCGCCAACGCGAGTTTCACCGATACTACCCAAGACCCTTCGCTGCCGCCGAACTACACGTTCTTATCGTCCGACGCCGGCGTGAAGAATTTCAGCGGAGGCGCCGAAGGCAACTTTACGTTGAAGAAAGCGGGGTCACGTTACTTGCAGGCGTTCGATTTCGGCGACGCGACGATTAGTTCCGAGCGCTCGGGCTATTCGACGCGTCCGTATGTGACGATCGTTCCCGGTGTCGCAAATAAATTCGTGTTTACGTCGCCGACCGATCTCACCGATGGTGTGTCCGATTCCCAAGTGTTGGTGGCGGCCGGCAACATTTCGAACCTCGGCAAGGTTCAATTGGTTGCGCAACTCAGCGACCAATTCAATAATTCGATCAGCTCCGCTGGTTTCACCGCGAATTTAAATGTCACGAGCGTGTATGGAGCGACCGGAACGGTGCGCTGGTTCGACGGCGCCAGCTACAATCTGATCACGGCCACGGCGACCGATGCCAACGGGCAAATCGGAGCGTCGCCCGCGTTTTATTACTTCGTTTCGACAAAAGCGGCCGACAGCGCCGTCATCCAATTCGTGAATGGTTCTGTGAACGGTAATACGCTGCCATTGGTCACGAAAGGTGGATCTCCGTCGAAATTCGTATTTATCAATCCTCCGACCAGCGCGACCGTTGGCGTGTGGACCGCGAACCAATTCACGCTCGAGCGTCGCGACGACTTCGATAACCCGACGTCGGAGTCCGTGTCGAACGTGAGTTTGTTGCTGGGTACCGGACAAAGCACCACGCATTCGAACGACGGCAAGACGTTTTACTTCACGCAGCCGCTCGACCAATCGACGCATATCACCACGCTCGTGTTCAATATCGGCACGTCGCAAAAGAAATTCTCGTTCTACGATACGATGTCGTCCTTGCCGATCGGAGAAGACAACCGGCTCGGCACGTGGCAAATTCGTGCCGAGGGCGCGCCTCTCACGCCGGCTGTTTCCGAATTGATTGTGAATGCGGGACAAACCGCGACGATCGGTGTCGACAATCCGAAGCGTTCGATCGAAGCGGGTAAGATCACGTATCAAGGCGTGGTCCAAGAATTCGAATATGAATTGTGGGACTCGTTCGCGAATCCGACATTGGCGACGGAAACGATCAAAATTATGTTCTTGAGCACACGATCGGCCTCTCCAACCAACGACGCGTATGGATTCGTGTTGAGCTCGGCCGTGACCACGTTGCCGGGATTGAGCGCGCTCACCACCGGTTCGTTGGACATCGCATCGGGTACCTATGTGACCAAGTTCTATTACTTCGATACGCGTTCGAGCGAGTCGTATGGCGTGCTCCAATCGAGCCGTCCGATCATCGGCGGCGCCGCGGTGGGGAGAACCTGGCAGACCGTGGATCATTTCGTCGATATTCAGCCGACCTTCGATTTCGAGAATAAAGTGGTGTTCTTGTCGTCGCCGGCCGTGTTTGTCGCCGGCGGCACCACGTCCGTGCGGCAAATTCAATTGCAGGATAAATATTCGAACCCGACGCCCGTCATTCTCGGTTCCGAAGACAATCCGGGCACCGGCATCAAATTCCGTCTCGAATCCGATTCCACCGGCAATTATGGGTTCGCATCGCCGTCCACGAGCCCGTTCTCGTCCGGCAATTCGCTGGCGCAGTTGATGCTCGGTCAACATACGACCACTTATTATTTGCGCGACACGAAATCGGGCAACCATATTCAAACGGTGCGTGAGAATCTGGCTCCTTCGCGCGGCTGGGGTATCGCCACACAGACGTATACGGTCGTCGCGGCGCCGCCGTACCGGTTGGTGTTCAACACGCCGAACCGTAAATTGATCGCCGGTACCACAAATACCTACGCGCTCGGCGTTTCGACGCCGAACATCCAAATTCAAATGCGCGACATTTACGACAACGTTACCTCGTCGACCGGCACGCAAGTGGTTGACGTGTTCTCGACGTCGCCGTTGGGTCAAGGTTCGGTTTCTCCGAACGGCGTGTTCGACAGCATTTACGGCGCCAACGGATTGTCGTTGAGCTTCGCGGCCGGCGTTTCCGAACGCGACATGTTCTATAAAGATCAAACGGTCGGATTCCCGGTGTTGTCGGCCGTGCATCAGCAGAATTTAATTCTATCGGTTACGCAGTACGCGGTGATCACGCCGAACCGGGCGACGAAGCTCTCGCTTGAACATTCGTTCACTAACACGTCCCCGTTGAGCGTGCGCAATGAAGGCGTGGTGAATGTGATCGCGCGCGACGTCTACAACAACGTGGCCGACGGCGGCGCGACGATCGGAGAAAACAACGGACTCGTTTATAGCGGTATCGTCATGTTGTCTCAATCGGCGAGCACGCAAACCGTCACGTTGTCGGGCGACGGCATTGGTATATCGACGCTGACGTTGACCGCTTCCGCCACCGGCACGTTTACCGTTAAGGACTTGATTCAAGAGACGCTGCGGCTCTTTGCGACCGACTACGCGCAACCTTCAATTTTCGGTCAAACCAACTTGCCTCCATCGAGCAACGACATCACCACGACCGGTCTCGTAGCCACTCCGACGGATATCGCGCCGGAACCGGTCGGCGCGCGCGATCCTTACAAAGATTCGATCTCCATTGCATTCTCGCTTGCGCAGGGCGACGGAACCACCGTCGATAAACCAAACCCGGTCGCGATGTTGCGGTTGCACACGGTCATTAAACCGACCATCAGCTCGTACGCGACCTGGAAGGGACTACGCGTGACGAAGCTCGGAACGTTGCCGAACGGCGACGTGATTGAAGTCGCGCTCTGGAAAGACATGGGTCCGAAAGACGGAGAGTTTGACGTGGCCGATGATGGAAACGGATTGGTCACCGGCGTGCCGTTGGCGACCGGTACGTTCGCGAACGTTTCGGGCAACGATATTTGCGATCTCGTGTTCGCGTCTTCGCAAGTGATCACGAACGTTTATCAACAATATTTCATCACGGTTCGCGTCAGCACCGTTGCGGCAGAAGGAAGCACGCTCGGCGTCGGCATTCTCGATTCGAGCGCGTTCACGATCCCGGGAGCCGAATCAACGGCGCGTATCGCCGAGAATAATTTCGCGATGCGTTCGTACCTGTCGCCGATTTCAAAGACTCCGGCGCCCGTGATGTTGCGCGCGGACGATATTGCCGCCTACTACAGCAACGCCCAAAATGCGACCGTTCCTCAAGGTTTGACGGCGGCCGGATATTTACGTCTTGGATTCTGGACGCGAGACTTTACCGGCGTTCTCGATAAGATCAAAGTGACGCGCACCGGAACCGCCTCCGATATCGACGTGACCAACGTGCGGTTGTATCTGGACGGTTTGGACGGCACCGACGGCGACAAATTGTTCCAGCCCGGCGCCGACACGTTGATCAATTCGAGCGTCGTTCAATTCTCGACGAGCGCGGCCACGCTCGATATTCAACCGAACATGCTCATCGACGGCACCACGCGCTATATGTTCTTGGTGATGGCGCTCGCCGATTCAGCGCATATCGGCTCTACGCTGGGCGTGCGTATTCCGTCGCGTACCGATATTATTCTCGCCGACGGTCAGATGGTGGACTTCCTGCAAGACGCGTCGGCGCAAGCGTTTCCCGTGCTTTCCGGAACGCCGCCGATCGCCGCGACGAACGATCATTTGGTCGTCAATCCGATCCCGGTGGCGCCGGCGGCCGCCACGCAAGGTCAAAAAGACGTGCCCGTGTTACGGCTTGATTCTTACTCGAGCGATCACTCGGTCATTCTCACCGGTGTGCGCATCGATCGTAAAAACACGAACCTCGTGAATAAAGCGAGTGATATTTCGGATATCCGCATTTATTATGACGTGGACGGAAACCAGCTCTTAAATCCGAGCGTCGACCAAATTGTTTCACCGACGAACAAACCGATCGTATTTAAAACAACGACTCTGAAATCGGCCATTTCAAATGTGGCGACGAACATTCCGGTTATTTCAGTCGAAGATTTCCCGACCGCGCCGGGTCGGCTCGTGCTGGAAGACAACAGCGGCAATCGCGAAGTGGTGACGTACGCAGGGATCGATGCGGTGTTCAATGAATTTACCGGCTGCACGCGCGGCGTCGAGGGATCGACCGCGATTGCGCACGCGATCGGCGCTCAAGCCGACGGCCAGGCGTATATTCCGATCCTGGGTCCGTTCAATGGTCAAGAAGTTTTGGAGAACTTGTCGTTCAAGGCCCAAACCGTTCTCACCATCGATATTGGAACTAGCACGGGTCCGATCACCGTTGACGTGGGCGACACCACCGAATTCCCGCCGACCGGTACGTTCCAGGTCGGAACGGAGTCGGGATTCACTTACACCGGCAAAACCGCGACCACGTTCACCGGCGTTCGCCGCTCGCTGCCGATTGCGCATTTGACCGGAGAAACAGTTTACAGCGCGGGTCGCAACAAAGCGTTTTTTATCGCCTATGACATCGATGCGCTCGCGACGCCGGGTCGTCTGGCCGGCCGACAAACGGTGCTCGGACTGGCGATTCCTGCCACATCCTATATTACCGTCGGAGCGCCCGACATCGTGGATATCGTTCCGAGCTTCAACGCTGAAATCGGCGACATTCTTGAATATGGCGACACGATTTCCGTGGTCAGCACCAACACCTCGCTCGGCAACACCTTGCAGCAACAGGCGGTCAATCAATCGGTGATGCAGATGACGCTCAACACGAATCAATCCGAAGCGTTCTGGACCGGTCTGACGGTTTTGTCGACGGGAACCGCCAATCCCGCGGACGTTCGCCGCATTGCGGTTTGGTACGACGTGGATAATAACGGTGTTTTCTCAAGCGCGTCCGATGTGATGATCGGTTCCGGTACCTTCGGAAACACGGGCAACCCGAGAACCGCTCAAATCACCTACAACGCGGAACGTTTGCTCGTCACGGCCACGCGCAGCACGTCTCAAAATATCAGTTCGAGGTATTTCATGACCGTGGACATGGAATCGTTGGCCACGCCGGAAACCACGCTTGGCTTTGTGCTGAGCGGACCGTCCGCGTTCTCGATGACGCCGACGCCGCCGTTCTCGGATGCGGTGTCGCCGACAGGATTGCCGTTCACGACCAAATTCCGAACGATTATTCCGTCGCCGCGCACGGTCACCGTGGTTCCGCAGATCTTGATCAGTAATACGATCGGCGTTTCACAAGTGCCGCTTGTCGACGTGGATGTCAGTTCGACCGCCGCCACCATTCCATTGCGTCCGAATACGCTCGCGTTGCCGGCATCCGGTTACGTGGTGATCGACGCCGAAGTCGTTTACTACGGAGCAAAGAGCATCGGTGCGTTGCAAAGCCTGCAGCGCGCCCAGCTGGGCACGGCGGCCGCCGCGCACACCGGCGGAACGCAAGTGGGTGCCTATTACACGCAAGGCGACGTGAACAACGCGTACATGAAGTTATTGTTGTCGTGCGACGGCTTCAACGTTCGGTGGTTCTCGCTTAAACTGAATCGTTACTTGCCGGCCGGTTCGATCAAAGGCAGCGACACGGATGTCACGAAAATCAAAATATGGAAGGACAATGGCAACGGCGTGCTCGACCGCGATCCGGCCACCGGCGAAATTCCGCCCGGAACCGAATTCCTGATCGGTGAAAAGGCGCTCGGCACCGGCGGCGATGCCGGCGGAACCGCCAACATCAGTCTCAACGATTCTACGATCGGCAGCCCCGGTTTTGCATTGGTCACTTCGCAACAGACCACGTACTGGATTACCGTCGACATAAACCCGACCGCTTTGTTCGATGACTTGCTCGCGCTGCGCATTAACAGCCAGAGCAGTTTGACCATCGGCGCGTTGACCGCGAACGACGGCATTCACAGCGTTTCGGGCAGCAGCATACCGGTGGTGACGCCGGCCAGCGTGATTCGTCCCACGCTCGATATGATGAAGATCTTCATCGAAGATTTGGCGCCGCCTGAGGTGACGCAGGCGCAGAAATATGTGCCGATGGCTCGCATCAATGTGAAGACCGATCACAATACGGCCGTGTGGACGAACTTGAAGGTTGATCTGACCACCGATAACGGCGCCGTGAACGGAGACATCGCGGCCATCCGCTTGTTCGAAGACGTCGGCAACGACACCATTTTCAGCGTCGAGGAGACGAGTACGAACGCGACCGGCAAACTCATTCATATGTTGTCGCAGGGCACCGAAAGTTTCAACAACAACACGACCGTGCTCACGTTGACGCCGCAAATCATCGATTCCGAAATAAACGTGCCGGCCGGCAGAAATTATTTCCTTGCGTACGATATCAACGCGTTCGCTCAAGTGGGTGTGAACGTCGGCGTACGGATCGCCGCAACCAATTACTTTACCGTCTCTTCTCCGGACTCCCAGGTGTTCAATAATGTAACGGCGCCGTTCGCGACGTCCCGCTCCAGTATCTTGGAAGTGGGAGACCAAGTGACGCTGGCCGTCAAAGACTCGGCGAAAGACGTCGCAAACGGGGGCGGTACGTATCAGGCGAGCACGAATGTCGAAGTGTTACGGTTTACGTTGACGACCGATCTGGCCCAAGCGTACTGGAATTCGATCCGGCTGGAACGTATCGGCGCTTCGGCCGATCCGGCCTATCCGTTCGGTCACAATGCCGACGTCAAATATGTGAAGGTTTGGCGCGACGTCAACTTCAACGATATTCTCGATTCGGGCGACGAACTATTGAGCGGAGCCACCGCTCACTTCAATCTGACCGACGAGAACGATCGCATCGCACAGTTGCAATTGACGAACCCGGTGCTGTTGTCGCCGACCGCGCGCAGTTTGTTCATTTCGTACGATATCGGCGACGGTGCCGAAGCCGGAGCTTCGGTTGGCGTAAAGATCGGTGATTTATCGTGGATCAACGTTTCGGATCCGAACGTCGTTTCTCCGACCATCAAATTCTTAACGCCCAGCGCGACCACGCAGTCGTATCCATATTCGACGTCGTTGATTCCGATCAATGCGGTTCAGGTCAGCATCGCCGGTCAATCGCTTGCGCCCGCGCAAATTCCGCAACTTTCGACCGGCGTGCCGATGATGATGTTCTCGATGCACACGAACCGCAATTTCGTTACGCTGAACAGTCTCAAGCTTACGCAGACCGGAACGATTCAGACATCGAACGGCGACGGCGACATCCACCGTATTGCGATTTGGCGCGACAACGGCAATACGATCTTCGAGCCGAATGTCGATACGTTGATCGGTAGCGCGTTGCATGCGGCCTCGACGAGTTTCATCAATGGTGTGGCCGATATCAGTTTGAATTCGGGTGCCGGACAAACCATCGATACGAATCAACTTAATTTCTTTGTGACCGTCGACGTCGGAACGCGCGCGATCGCCGGCACCGGCACTGTTTCTACGAAGGGACATCAGTTCGGATTGAAGATTAGTTCGTTCGCGGCATTGTCGTTCGTGCCCGCGACGGCCGGGGCCGATCCGTCCATCAGTTTTGTGTCATTGAATACGAACCTGACCACGATCTTGGATGAAGGCGCCATGATCGTGTCGCCGGTGTTCATCCTGCCGAAGATCTGGGCGAATCCGTTCGGCGACGGTTATCCATCGCTCGACAGCAGCGGCTCGCCCGAGGCGCGGCAGTACGATTCTAATGGGGTGCCGATGGTCGATGTCGACGGCGATGGCGTCAATGATGTGATCAAAGATGCGGCCACCGGCCTGCCCGGCGTGGACTTGGACGGCGATGGTCTCATTGAAGTCGATATGACGCGCACCGGTATGATTTCGGTCGACTTTAATAACGACGGTGTGCCGGACGACGTTCTCGCCGACCAAAATGGCGACGGAATTCCGGAAATTGATTTGAGCAAAGACGGGTTCCCCGACTTCGGATACATTCCGGAAAAATGGTCGAAAGACACCTCTCGTCTGTTCTCACGTTGGGCGAAGATCAAGAGTTCGGCGTTAACCGATTATCAAATCGGTTTGGGATACAACAATCTCACGAACGGCGTTTCCGAGTGGTTCTCCTCCGGACAAGAAAATTCGGTCGAGCTGACGAACCTAACGTTGTTGGCCACGCAAGTGACAAAACTTATGCAAAGCGTTTCGATCGATAAGAACCCGCCGTTCGATGTGGTCGTCGAGAACTCGTCTCAGTTCGCCGGCGAAAACGGCCAAATTCAGGTGGACAGCGAAATCATGGGTTATTCGGTCGCCGTCAATAATGTATTCCACATTTCGAAACGCGGCGAGTCGTTTGGTACGCCGCGCGTGGATCATTTGCTTGGCGCGAAAGTCACGAATCAAGCGTATGTGTTGCGTGCCCGCGCTCGGTCAGCCACCGTTACCGGCGCTGAAACCGCTTTGAAACTCTATCGCGTCGACATCTCGCCGCCGACGGTTCCCGGTAAACCGGTGTCGGACCAAGAATTGGCCGGCGGTACGCCTTCCAAAACCGGCGTGTTTACGGTTCGTTGGGATTCGTCCGGCGACCTTGAGTCAAATGTGCGCGCGTATGAAATTCAAGAACGCGTTGACAACGATCCGGTGTGGACCACGATTCGTCTCGTGCCCGCCGCTCAACATACGTTCTTGGTCGGCAACAAAGACAATCCGTCCAACGCGCCGAAACCTAGCGGCCACTTCTATTCGTATCGTGTTCGCAGCGTGAATCAAGCGGGTGGCGTCAGCGATTGGTCGGCTCCGTCAGCGGCCGCCAGCACCGGCTTCCCCGATGAGCCGATCACGAAAGTCACGAATTACCCGAACCCGGTCGATATTCGCCAAGGTCCCACGAACATCGCCTACATTCTCAATGAAGACTCGACTGTGAAGATCGTCATCTTCGACTTGCTTGGCTATCAAATCCGTACATGGGACTTCAGCGCTGGGTCCAACGGCGGAAAGGCCGGCCCCAATGTGTTCCAATGGGACGGTTTGGACGCGGGCGGCGCGAAGGTTTCCGCCGGCGGCTATATAATGAGGATAGAAGTCGTCGGCACCAAAGGCTCGACCACGGTTATCCGAAAGATCGGTATTATCAACTAAGAACTTCAAGTAAGCTTTAGAGTTGATGATTCCTGTCATCAAATTGTCTTCTTAAGACCCCACCCCTGTCACTGCATCCCCCTAGACTCAAGACGTTGGATGAAATGCATTCGTCCAGCGCGGGTAACAAAAGGGTGAAAATAAGAATGTTAGATGTGAACGAGGGGACATCGTTGTTTTATTTTTTCAAAACGCTTTCGGCGTTTTGCGCTTCTTTTTTTATCCGCACTCTCTCCACTAAATCCTTCCTGAATCACCCGATGTTGAATCGTCTTTCGAAAGCGCATCTCACCCGTGCTCTTTTGTTGGCGTTTCTTGTTTCTCCGACCGTTGTTTTCGCGGGCGGCGAACCGGCCGGTTTCTTGCAGTACGGCGCCGGCGCACGCGCGATGGGCATGGGCCGCGCGTTCCTCGCTGTTTCCGATGACGCCAGCGCCACTTACTGGAATCCGGCCGCGATGGTCCAAATCGAGCGCAAAGAATTGATGATGATGCAGGCCACGCTGTTCTACGACACGAACTTTTCCTTTTTAAGTTACGTGAGCCCCGGTTCCAAAATGGGCGCGTGGGGCTTCAATATGACCAAGCTCAATTCCGGCGGATTCGAGAAAGTGGCCGTTAAAATCGATCCGTCGTCGCCGGTCAGCGACCCCAGTTTCCTTTCCGTTGAGAAAGTAGGCTCCTATAACGTCGCGCAACAAGCGATGACGTTCGCTTACGGCAAACAGGTCACCAATAAATTGTCGATGGGTATTTCCTTGAAACGCATCACCAATACAATCGACACGTTTTCTCAATCATTTTCCGCTGTGGATGCTTCGGTGTTTTCAAAGGTCAATGAGAATTATCGTTTGGCGTTGGCCATCCGCAATGCGGTCAGCCAAGCGCCGGCCACCACGAGCGATCGGTTGCCGCTGACGTTGCGTCTCGGCAACGCGTACAGCATGTTGAATAAACGCTTGGTGCTCGCGGCCGATTTGAGTTCCAATAAATACTCGGGCATGGGTTGGAACCTCGGCACCGAATATTGGCTTTCTCGTCGCACCGCGTTTCGTCTCGGCATTGAAAGCCGCAAGAGCCAGATCGCTGAGACGAGCGTGGGTCTCGGTTTCGCGTTGAAGAGCTTGAATTTGGATTTGGGTCTCGGTCTCACCGAGCTCGGTATGTCGCAGCGCATTTCGCTTTCTTGGAAATTCGGCCAAACCGCGGGTCGCGGCCGAACCGACGAAGTGCGTCGCTTGATCAAATCGGGCGAAGCGGCGTTCGCAAAGGGCAATTACGCCCAAGCGGTCGCTCGCTTAGAGGCCGCGTTGTCGGTGGATCCGTCGAATAAAGACTTACAAGTTATGGTGAGCAAGATGAACAGCATCGCCGGTTCACTACCGGCCGCGACAGGCGATGGCGAAATCGATCGCTTGGTGCGCCAAGGCGTCGGCGCGTACGTGTCGGGCGATCTGAACACCGCGTACGATTCGCTGCGCACCGCGTTTGAAAAGAATCCGTCGAACCAGAACCTCATGAATTTCACGAACCGTATCGCGCGTCAAGCGGGCTTGCCGCAAGTCGAGCCGCCGCGTGACACGGTCTCAGGCGCTCGCTGGACGCTCGTCGATCAGAAACTGCACGACGCTTTGACCGCGATCTACGAAGGCCGCTACGACGTGTCGATCACGAAGTGCGAACAAGTGCTCCGCATCGACCCCAGCAACGTCACGGCCATCGGCCGCATGGGCGCCGCGTTCTTCCTCATGGGCGAGAAAGAGAAAGCGATCACGTTGTGGAAACGCGCTCTCGAACTCGAACCGAACAACCAAACCGCGATCGATTACCTGCGCCAACTCGGCGTCACGAAATAAGAATCGCGCCCAATTCAAGCATGGAAATCATCCTCAGAGGGCCTTATACTTCCTTGGGAGACATGCGCATGAATTCAATCCGACTAAAAAACGTGCTGTTTTTTAGCGCCCTTTTTATGGGCGTCTCATGTGTGTTGCATGCGGAAACCGATGCTCCCGATCCTGTTGCCCTTGAACAAGAACGACGCCTAAAAGACGATTCCGAACGTCAGGCTCAAATGATTTGCGACAGCATCATGGGCAAAGGACGCGCCAGCGTTCTCGTGAACGTCGAGCTCGGAATCGAAAGCACGCGCAAAGGTGGGTCGGCCGTCAATCAGAAGCGCGACAGTAAAAGCTCCATCGGCGATGAAAATTTCTTGTTGCCGTGGGTTCCGGCGCCGAAGTCGGTGACGAAAGAAGAAACGCCGAAAGATTTAAGCGTTGAGAATCAAGCGGCGCAGCAATCGAGCCTCGACGTCAAAACCGTTCTAAAGCGTTTCGATATCACCGTCGTGCACGACAATAAGGTTCCGGCCGAACGTGTGGACATGGCGAAAGGCGCGCTCGAGTCGGCGTTTGATCGCTACAAGAGCATTCTCAAATTGGTTTTTAAAGCGACGTCGTTCCTGAACGAAGTCGAAAATTACGATCCGAAAGAATCCATCAAAAAGAATTTCATCGGCTCGTTGGATATGAAATCGCTGCTCTACCTTTTCTTGTTGTTGCTTGTGTTCATGTTGCTGCGGTTTTTCTTCGGTCCGCTCGCCGAGTTCATGAAGAACTACATCGAAGGCATGCGCGAGCAGTCGAAATCGAAAGTTGAAATGGAAAATAAGAGCGAGACCGAAAACGAAAGCGACGCGAATACCGAGGAAGAAGGCAATCTTGAAGGCGAAAACGGACTATCGGCCGAAGAGCAAGCGGCTTTGGACGCACAGTTGGCGGAGGAGGAGGCTATGAAGAAATTCGAACCATTCAAATATGTCACAGACGAAAACATCAAGCAGCTCGCGTATCTGCTGCATCACGAGGAGCCCTGGATCGTCGCTCTCGTGATTTCCTATCTCTCCGCCGAACATTCGTTTAAGGTGATGGAAGCGCTCCCGGCCGACCTCCAGGCCAAAGTGGCGCTTGAAACCGCGATGTATCGCCAGACATCGCTCGAACAAGTTCAAGCGATCGATGAAGATATCAAACAGAAAATCGACTTCGTGGTCGGCGGTCTGGAGAAGTTGGTCGTGATCCTCGAAAGTTCGGACCGTATGTCTCGCGACAATATCCTTGAATACTTAAAGAATGAAAAGCCCGGTGTGTACGAGCGCGTGCGCGAACGAATCTTGTTGTTCGAAGATATCGTGAACTTTCCGAAGCCCGCGATGCAAGTGGTCGTGCGTGAATTGAAGACCGAACAACTGGCGCGCGCGTTGCGCGGTTCGAGTCCGGAACTTCAACAGAAGTTCTTCGAAAACATGTCTCAGGGCGCGGTCACGTTGCTCAAAGAAGAAATGGATTACGGCCGGCCCGTCACCGACGATCAAATCGAAGAAGAGCGGCGTAAGATCATCGATCTCGTGAAGGTGATGGAGACCGAAGGGAAAATCTCGTTCCGGCAAAAAGGCAAAGGCTCGTCGGCCAATGCGATGGATCTCGGCGCGGACATGAGCGGCTCGGTCGGCGGGCTAGGATCCTTGGGGAAAAAGAATATGCCGCTCGATCCAGAAGCGGCCGCGCAAGCGTATGCGGCCGGCGTGGCGGCACAGGAACAAGGAAACATGGAGGAGGCGTTGCTTCAGTTTGAGACGAGCGTGCAAATGGATCCTACGGTGGCCGCCGCTCAACTGGCGCTTGCGGCCGCGTATTATTCGGCCGGACGTTATCAGGAATCATTGGTCGCGTATGACGCCGGCCTCGCGATCGAGCCGAATCCGGATCTGCAAAATTGGGTTAATGAATTCCGCGCGAGCATTTCGGCGTCGGCGGCGTGAGCGTTATGAAACCGTCCGAAGAACTTAATCAACGATTGGCGCGGCTCCAAAAATGGTCCGAACGATACGACCGGTTGCTCGATCGCGAAGCGCGATCGATCGAAGCGTTGTTCCTCCACTCAGTGGCGGACTGGGACGCCGAGAAAACGCAAAAAATCGGTGAGTTCGCCGCGCAAGAAGCGCAATTAAAAGTCCAGCTTGAACAGGCCGGCAAAGAATATTCGCAAACGAAATACCGGCTCGAACGCGATACGAACACGACCAAAGAGCAATTGAAAAAGTTTGAGGAAGAATATCGCGACATTGAGAAAAAATATTCAACCGAACTCGCCCGTGTCACTGAAGACAGCACGAACGCAAGAATTTCACTCGAACGCCAAAAGAGCGCTTTGACCGAGGTCTATCAGGAAAAGATGCGCAGTCTCACCGTCGCCCGCGCCGGGCTTTTGCGCGAATGGCAGAACCTGGAAATGAAAGTAAAAGCGGCCAAGGACAAAGCCGAACAAGAACTTAACACCATCTCGTCCGAGGGCGATAAAAAAATCTCCCAGTTAAAAGCTTCGGGCGACGCCAAGCGCGAAGGATGGGGCATTGCGCTCGAAACGATTAAAAAAGAACTCGCGTCGATCGGCGCCGAGCGTGATCATATTCAGAATCGGTTGACCGACATCAAAGGTGAAAAAGAGAAGGAGTTGGAGGCGGCTCGCTTGGCGATGAAGATTGCGGCTCAACAACTCGAAGTCGATAAAGCGACGTTGATTGAGAAAGCGGAAGAAGATCAGCGACGTTGCGAGGCGGAAAATGCCGATTTGAGAGCGAAGATTCTCGGCGCCGAGCGCGAATTGCAGGATTTCACCGCGCGTCACGAACAACAAAAGAAAGATACCGAAGATTCGTTCCTTAAAGAGGAAGCGATGTTGAAGGACGCGGTCTAAGC
>CAYXDS010000009.1:0-26332 GCA_964463805.1 uncultured Elusimicrobia bacterium
AAACCAGGCGTACGACGGGCAATGACCGTCAGATCAACATCAGCGGCCATTTTCACATTGGTCGAATGCACGCGCAAAATTTGTTCGCGGCCTTTCAAGTCCGGCGGCGGGACCATGATATGGCGATCAAAACGACCCGGGCGCAACAGCGCCGGGTCTAGAACGTCGGGCCGGTTTGTCGCCGCGATAAGAATCACACCTTCGCGGCTTTCAAAACCGTCCATTTCTACGAGAATTTGGTTCAGCGTCTGTTCGCGTTCATCGTGACCGCCGCCGATGCCGGCGAAACGGTGACGACCCACCGCATCGAGTTCATCGACGAACAACAAGCAAGGTGCATTTTTTTTGCCTTGCTCAAACAAATCGCGCACGCGAGCGGCGCCCACGCCGACGAACATCTCGACGAATTCGGAACCGCTGGCTGAAAAGAACGGCACGCCGGCCTCACCGGCGACGGCTTTCGCCAACATGGTTTTACCGGTTCCCGGAGATCCATACAGCAAAACGCCCTTCGGAACTTTACCACCCAGCCGCTGGAATTTAGCCGGGTCTTTCAAGAATTCGATGATTTCTTTGAGCTCTTCCTTCGCTTCGTCAACACCGGCCACATCTTTAAAAAGCACTTTGCCTTTCTTCGTGGTTTGATTTTTCGCGCGCGTTTTACCGAACGCCATCGCTTGACGCCCACCGTTCTGCATTTGACGAATCACGAAGATCCACCATAAGAAGAAGAAAAGACCGATCCAAAGTGCGTTGGCAACCAACGACGTCATCCACCCTCGATCCTGAGCGCCCGCGTAATTTTTCACTCCGTATTCTTCGAGCTGATCCACGAGTTTTGGGTCCATCAACGGAATCGTCTGAAACTTCTGCTCACCGCCGCCCGGAGATTTGAAGGAACCTTCAATAAGTTTGTCGGTGACTTGAACGTCGGCGATGCGACCTTCTTTGAGCATCTGCTTAAATTCGGAATAAGGGATTTTTGCACGCGACGGCAACTTCGAGGTTTGAAGGAAGAAAATGATCATCAAAAACACGATGACCCAGAGAACCAGTGTGCGAGCGTCAAATTTTTTCATGAATGGATTTTTTCCTTTCCCACGGGACTTTTAAACATAAACATTCGAGCAGATGGAGAACCTTTGGATTTGGAGAGCCTCTCGACAACCCAACCTTTTCTTAACTGCCACACTCGCCCCCCGGTAGGCGATGAACGCATCCAGTTTCGCAGTCGCTCAATGGCCTCGTAATTTAATACGTCTCGACCCAATGATCGACGGAGAAATCGGCGCTGGACCGCGGGAGAATATCTTAATAGCCCCCCTAAATCAAGCAAGCGCCCGCCGTTTACCGGCTTTAAAAGTCGCTTCTCCAAGAGATCAATTTCCTGTTCCCAATGAAGCTTTTCATCCAAAGCGATATCAGCCAAACGTCGAATTCGCGCTTTAAAACCGGGCGCTTTTCGCTCCATCATCGGCACGATCTTAGCGCGGACCCAATTTCGAAACAGATTGTAATTTCGGTTTGAACGATCCATTCGGAACTGACGGTTGGAACGAATCAGCCAACGCTTAAGTTCCGCTTTGTCGACATCAAGCAGTGGTCGAACCAACGCAATTTTGGTTCCGGCCAACGCTCGGATCGGCGCCATGCCGGCAAGACCATCGGGACCGCTCCCGCGCATCAAATTCATTAGAACAGTTTCAACCAGATCGTCTAACGTGTGCGCGGTGAATACGGCATCGCAACGGCGTCGCTTTGCCATCGCCAACAACGCTGCGTACCGAAGATCGCGTGCCGCTTCTTCACGGTTGCCTGGAACCGATTTGACGGCGGCACGGGCGACCTGGCATTTCCATCCGAGAGATTTGGCCAACTTAGAAACGAATTTCTCGTCATTGTCCGATTCAACGCCGCGCAATTTGTGGTTGACGTGGGCAATCTCAACGGCAAACTCGAGCGTGCGCTGCAAATCCTTCAACGCATACGCGAGCGCGACCGAATCAGGCCCTCCCGAACAGGCGACCAAAATTTTTGAACGAGGTTTAAAAAAACGCGGGAAGGAAGCGGAAAAGGCGGAAAGAAAAGACAAATCCGTTATTCGTTCAGCGACTTAACGGGTTTGCCCATGCTGCGCTGGGCCAAATACGTGAACAAAATCATTGAACGCGTCGCTTCAATATCTTGGAACAACATCGAGGAGCCACTGGGTTTCATGTTCGGCAGCGACGGATCGTCGCTGGACGTCGACGCCGCCGGATACAACAGATAAGGATCCGTCGAATTCGAATGCGCAACACTTTGAACGGTCACTTGTCGATCGCCTTTTTGACGGATTAACTGCGCGACGTTCTCAAGGATCGGCAAAGCTTCATCGCGCAACGTCTGCAAACCCGGGACAAAAAGCTGATCATGAAACAACAACACATCGAGTCCCCGCTTCGTATCCTGGATTTGAACAATGTTGTCGGTGTTCTGAGAACGGTTCCGCATCCGTTCGACCAAAGACTTACGGGCAGCGATCAAATCATTCGCGTTGGCAGCAACGCCGGGCACCGCCCCTTTCTTTTTATCGAGCAGAGTATCCCAATTCGCATCTTTTTTATTGTCGGTTTTGTCGCCGCCCTGCTCCCACTCCATAATGCGTTGCTCGGAACTTTTAACGTATTCGGAGGCGGTCGCGTTCGACGGATCGATCTGTTGCACCTGTTTGAACAAATCCAACGATCGCACATACTGACGCTCACTGTAGAGACGCAGCGCTTCCTCCAGCAAAACTTTCACGCGTGGATCGGTGGCCCCTTCCGCGTGAACCAAGCCCACGCCGGCGAAGCCGGACAGCAGAATGGTGACCATCGCAAATCGTGAAATTCTTCGCGCGCGCATCATTTCGTGATCTCCAGCGCAATCTCAGTGATCGGGCCTCTGTCCGCCGGCAGTGCGACTTTCACGGAGAATTTATCCAACGGCTTCAACAAGTTTTCCTGCAAAGCCTTTTTCCATAGCTGCGCGCGCTTTTGTGAAAGATCCAAATCTTTATCGTAAATCGTCACCGTGAACGGCGTGCCTTCGTATTTACGCAGCTCGTTCATAAGCTGATCGACCAGCACTTGCAGCGCGGGCGAGAACGTGGCCTGGTTTTCGTTGTAGACGCGTTTGTTGCTGAATTCGAAAATGATGCTGTTGCCTCGAATGTAACGCAACGCGGGCAACCAAATCGGATCACCGACAATCGTACGCGACACCTCCGGCGTTTCTTGAATGACGAGCATCGACGAATAAATTTCATCGGTGCGCAAAACGAATTGGCCCTTGCTCATTCCATCCCATTGAATCGGTTCGGCGGGCACCGTGTTTCCTTCAATCTTCTTCAACAATTGATTGCTTTGATCGACCACGATAAAGGTCCAGGTCTCGTTCTCACCACGCGGCGGCGCCGCGTTCGGACTCCGGTCAACAACGACGGGCGTCGGCGGCGGCGGATAGGCCTGCACGAAGAACGGCGGCTTCGGAAACTCGATCATTGACGGCCGATAAACTTTCGGACTATGAACGTCCATCAGCGCCACTTGTTTTTCTTCGTCCATGTAACCGAGCTCTTCGGTCAACATCCAATCGGTTTGGCCGAGTCGTGAAAACGGAATCACATCTTTCATCGCGACGTCGGTCGGAACCGGCACGCGTTCGATCGTGATCTTATCTTTGATTTCGCCTTTAACGGTCATATCCAGCGGCGCCGCCAATGCACTGCTAGAAATTAATAATGCCGTCATTCCCGCGAAGGCGGGAATCCAGGCGCTGGCTGGGCCCCCGCCTACGCGGGGGAGACGACCGAATATATTTTTCTGAAGATTATTTTTCATAAATTAACTCAACGAATAATTGAATGTGATTAAGCCGACCTCATCGCGATTCGCTCCATCGGCAAGCGGCGCGAACTTCCATTGTTTGAGCGCGTTGATCGCCGTGTCATCCAACTTAGGATAACCGGAGGTGCGACGCACAACAATCAAATTCTTAACGGCACCGGTCGGATCGACGGTAAATTCCAAAACGACCGAAGCGGAAATCCCCTGCGCTTGAGCCCACGCCGGATATTCGGGCGCCACTTGCCTTTCAATTTTCCGATCTTTAAGCGGTCCCGTGATCGTAAACATTTCCGGCTTTTGGCGTTTCGCTACCGGTGCGACCGCATTTACCACCGGCGCCGGCGCGCTGGCTCCCACACCGATACCGGTTCCTCCGGCGACTCCGCCGGGCGTACCTGCTTTAAATGAACCAGCGTCGCGCTTCGTTCCGACACCGCCGGGAATTCCGCCTGCAACACCGCCCGCACGGCCGCCGGTCGCAATTTGGGCCGGCGCTGCATCGCGCGCAATAATTGAATCTCGCAAACCCAATTGCGGCGCATTCCCTAAGCCCGCGCTCGGCACCGCGCCGATGCGGCCCTTATCGGTTTTCTGCGTGACCGGCGCTGAAAATCCTTCGGTAGTGGCCTTGTTCCCGGTTTTAATTGCAATCACCGGCGCTCCGGCGCCCGATAAACTCGGGGCATCGCCGCCGATGGAAGAAATATTGTCGCCTTTGCCGAGCTGAAAATTTCCTTTGTTCGATTTAACGGAACTTCTATCGTCGATCGTTCCTAATTTTTTTGCGGACAAAGGCGCGATTCCGGGAACCGATGCGTTCATCGCCAGTTGAGCGTTTTGTACGAGCTTTGGATCCGCTTGAGTTTGGAAATTCGCTTTCGATTCAAGCTTCGCCTGAACAGGCTCCGGCAAATTCATTTTCGGTTGAAGCGCGATCGGCTTCGGCGCCTCGGCCAACTTATCGGGCAACGGCTTATTCTCAGGCGGTGGCGGAGGCGGCGGCTCTTTTTTTACGAGCGCTTTTAATTTATCCATCAAGCTCACTTGTTTGACCGGCTCCGGCGCCGGCTCTTCAACGACGGCCGGTTTCGGTTTCTCGGGCTCAATCAAATCAACGGAAACAAGCCGTTCGGACGGATGGTCAATCGCTTTCTTGTGATTATCGAGCTTGATGAAGAAAAGCGGTAAATGCATGGCCAAAGCGAATCCAAAGCTCATCACGTCCAATCCGAACGATGAACCTTGCTTGGTCCAGCTGCTTCCGATATCGATCGCTGCGCTTTTAACCATTGACTTTCTTTTGCTCCGTTCCGATTGAAATACTTTGCGCGCCGACTTGCTTACACTGTGCAATGAGATCCGTGAGCACCGAATAAGGCGCGCTGCGATCTACGCGTAAAATCACGAGAATTTCCGGATCTTCTTTGAGTAGTTTCTTTAATTCAGTCTGAAATTTGTCGGCTTCGATGATGTCGGTGTTGATCGCAATCCGGCCGTCCGGCGCATAGGTGACTGAAATATTACGATCCTTGCTTTCAATCGTTGACGCCTGCGGCAACTTCACGGGCAGATCGGCCGTCTCCAACAACGGCGACGTCACCATCAATATAATAAGGAGAACAAGACACAAGTCGATGACCGGCACGATGTTCACGCCAGCAATCGTCGGTTCTTCGGTCAATAAGCCGCTCATGCTTTTCTTCATGATTCGGCGGGGCCTCCCTTCAAAAGCGACACCTTTGTGGCGCCGTGCTGCTTGGCCAAATCGAGCATATGAACGACGTCGCCCACTTGAATATTGTTGTCGGCGGAAACGATGACCGCGCGCTCCGGCTCATCAGCGATTTTAATCGCGATCTGCTCGGCCAAAAACTGTTCCGATTCCACCAAGTTGTTGTTCAAAAAAATCCCGGCCGACGTTACTTTGATCATAAGCGGATCGGGCGTCTTATCGTTTTTATCGGCCTTTGACGCTTTGACCTTATCCAAACGCGGCGTCTGAACGCGGATCATCGATGACATCACCATCGGCGACAACACCATGAGAATGATGAGCAATACGAGCGACAAGTCGGCCAACGGTACCACGTTGATCTTGTCTGTCTCGCTCTCGCCCTCTTCCGACATCATTTCAGACATTCATTTCTCCAGCCGTCTTTCCCGCGAAGGCGGGAATCCAGACACCGTATGTGTCTGGGCCCCCGCCTTCGCGGGGGAGACAAATTATTTTCCTGTCGTAATAAAGATCATTTCCTGGCCGAACAAGTCGTTGCTCGACAACGCGTTCTTCTGCCAAACGTTGAACCAGTTGTAGATGAGCGCGGCGGTAATAGCGACGGCGATACCGCCGGCGGTCGCAACCAACGCTTCGGAAATACCGGCCGCTACAATCGTCGGTCCGCCGGATCCGGAAATGGCCAAATCGCGGAACGACCGGATAACGCCGAGCACCGTTCCAAGCAGCCCGATCAGCGGACAGATAAAGCTCAACGTTCCGAAAATCCACAAACGACGCCCCAACAGCGATTGAAGACGCTGGTGATAATAAAGAACCAAACTCTCGCGTTCGTTGCGCGGCAAATGCACGGCGTCGATTTGCGCGGCGATCGCCTCAGAGATCAAACCATGACTTTTAAGCGCCTCGTGTTTCGCTTCGGCCGCTTTCCCGGCTTTCAAATACGTGCGAACCCGGTCCATCATGTGTCCGTTCACGCGCGCGTTACGGAAAAAATAAAACATGCGCTCGAACATCACCGACAAGCAGATGACCGACAACACCAACAAAACCGGCAAAACGATACTAATGGACATTAATTCTTTGAATGTAAGCTCGTGCATCTGACCTCCCTAGTTTGCGAGAACTTTTTGTAATTCTTCGATTCGTGACTTCGCGTTGGACACCGCGGTTTCATCCTTCGCGTTCGCGGCCACATCTTTGTACGTCGAAAGTGCTTTTTGCGCCGCTCCTTGTCCGATGTACAACTCAGCCAATCGGCTCAAAGCGGCGATGCGATATGGATCATCCTTCGGCGAAAAATTCAACATTTTTTCAAACGCGGCCGATTCTTGATCGGTTTGTCCGGCTTTCTCATAGAGATTGCCGACCGCGTACATGGCTTGCGCATATTCGGGTTGCGATGCGCTGACACTCTGATACGCGGCGATCGCGCCCGCCGCATCGCCTTTCTGTTCCTTCAACTGTCCCAACTGCAGGCTCATTTGTGCCTTTTTCGTCGGGTCAGTGGTGCGACTCATCAGCGCTTCATACGCGCGTTCCGAATCGGCGGTCTTGCCGACTTTTGCGTAGGCGAGCGGAATGTTTTCGGCGGCGGTCGCGGCCAACGGATCCTCCGGATATTTCTGGACCAAGCTTTCGAACGTCATTGCCGACTCGTCGAACCGGTTCAAACTGAACAAACTCACGCCGAGACGGAACAGAGCGGTCGGCGCTTGCGCATCGTTCGGGAATTGGGCGAGGAAATTTTTATAAGCGGAAACCGATTCATCGTATTTCTGCTGGAGAAAATAAGATTCGCCGCGATAGAACGACGCCTGCGCGGCCAAACTCGACGCCGGGAATTCGATAAGAATCTTCTCAAAATATCCGAGCGCCAACTTGTAGTCCTTATCATTATAAGCCTTCGCGCCTTTCTCCCAATACAAGTCAGCCAACACCTGGGACTTCGCTTGACCTTTCGTCAGCTGCTCGATTTCGGTATCCGACTTGCCGGACTGAACGTACGACATCTGCAAGAAATCTTGGACGCTGGCCACTTCTTCGGCGTTCGGATAAAGCAAAAGGAATTCCTGATAGCGCGGAATGGCTTCTTTATAATTGCCGGCATTGTAATAGCAATGAGCGAGTTGGAGCCGCGCGTCTTTTAAGCGCTCGCTGTTCGGATGCTTGGCGATGAACGTCTGAAACGCGCCGGCCGCGGCGGTGCTTTCACCCAAGTCGAACAACGTACGCGCCGATTGAAAACGCGCCTTTTCAGTCAAAGCATTATCCGGATATTTTTCGGCGAGTTTGTTCCACGACGCCACCGCATCGGTGTAATACTCGAGACGATAAAGCGCCTGCGCTTCTTGGAACATCGCCTGCGGAATTCGCGGATCGCTCGGATAATCTTTTTGGAACGAACGGTAGTATCCGATCGCCTGCTCATATTTCTTTTGGTTGAAATAAATGTTGCCCGATTGCAGCGTCGCCAACGCGAGCCAATCCGGCCGATTCTTTTGTTTTGCGATCGCCGCGAACTGCTGCAGCGTCGCGTATCCGGTATCAAGCTGGCCGTTTTGTGCCTGCGCGACCGCCAATCCCAAATACGCATAGGGCGTGAGCGCCGAATCCGGCGCGGCCGACATATATTGTTGATAGCGTTTTTGCGCGAGCTCGTAGTTACCGAGAGTAAGCTGACCTTCGGTGACCCAAAACTCGACTTCCGGATACTTCGCGCGGATATCCGCCGGCAAACCGTCCCAATGGTGATACACGTGGGTCACGAGTTCTTGCCAACGTTGCGCGCGCACATAGGTCAACGACATCAAATGCAGCGCGCGCGCCACATACGCGGATTTCGGAAAACGGTCAACCACGGTTTGGTAGGCGGCCAATGCTTCAGCGGTGCGGCCGATTTTGTCGTAGCAGAAACCCTGCACGAGCAAAATTTTGGGCGTCAGTTCCGGATCGTAGAAATTCCCCAATCCTTCTTCAGACGCGGCCAGCGCTTCTTGGTATTTGCCAAGCGCGGCGAGCGCCCACATCAATTGGAAATTTTCATCGGTGGTCCGGTCGCGAGCGCGGCCTTTCTTCTTAATGCTGGCCACAAGTTCGGGAATCTTGTCCATCTGCACCCAAGATTCGGTAACGAGTTGACGAATCCGGTCCGCCATCGACGGCCGCAAATCCAACTTTTGCAACGGCTCCAAACGATTGACCACTTCTTGGTACTGCTCGCGACGCATATCCGAGCACGCCATGCGGAATTGTGCTTCCACCTGCAGAGTGCCGTTCGGGAATTCGTTGAGCCAACGCTGAAAACTTTGATAGGCGAGCGGATAGTCCTGCTGTTGATAATAGGTTTCGGCCACTTCGAACGCGCCGCGCTGAGCCCACACGGAACCCGGAAATTTTTGCGTAAGTTTTTGGAAATACGAAAGAGCTTTCGGCGCCTGATTCAATCGGCGATAGGCGAGACCCGCGAAATAAAGGTTCTTCGGATCGTCCACATCCTTCTCGAAGAACGCGAGACTGCGTTGATACTGTTCATTCTGGAAAAGCATGATGCCTGACGGGTACAGAGCGCGCGGATACGTTTTGTAGTACTCGTTCTCAAGCAACAAAATATCGAGATGCGCCTGTGCGCTCGATCGATTGCCTTGAGCGAGAGCGGCCATCGCCATGCCAAGCGTCGCTTCCGCCTGTAGAGAAACGTGGCCGTCTTTTCGCACGCGTGAAAATTGATCGTACGACTCGCCATAGAGTCCCATGTAGAAATAACATTCGGCAAGCCGATATTGAAAACTCGAAAGCTTGTACACGTCGGCGAGCGGCGCTTCGGTCAGCTGCAGGTAAATTTGGGCGGCTTCGCGGTAATTCTCGGTCTCGAACAGGAGTTCGGCCATCGTCGCGCGCGCGGTGATCGTGTTAACTTGATCCGGCGGCTGTTGTTCGAGCAGAAGCGAAAGTGAGCGATAAAACGTTTTCGGATCTTGCGAGCGAAAACTCACTTCGTATTTTTCCGATTTGCGCGTCGGCACGAATCTCTTCGCGTGCGTCGGAACGACCAACGACAGCAACACCAATGCGGAAAGACAGACAACCCCCGCAGAGGAAGTCGCTTTGGTCGCGGAACGGGGGTAGGAAGCCGTTACAGTTCGAGCCGAATCGATATTTGATGAAGGATGACGTGCCATTTTTTCAGTACTGCCGTTTCGCCGAGTATAACAGAAGCCACCAAATGGTTGCCAGGACAACTAAATAGTTTCTGTGTGACAAGTGAATATGATAAACGTCCTCGGAAAATTCCGGTTCCAAGGAGAGAGTTCTATGTCCATTCTGGTCGTAGGATCCGTTGCACTTGACTCCATTAAGACGCCATTTGGGGAAGTAAAGGAGGCGCTCGGCGGCTCTGCTACTTACTTTTCTTATGCGGCCAGCTTCTACACGCCCGTGCAATTGGTCGCCGTGATCGGCTCCGACTTTCCGAAAGAACACGTTCAACTATTAACGAGCCGCGGAATCTCAACCGATGGCCTTGAAGTGGCCAGCGGCAAAACGTTTCGGTGGAAGGGCTCCTATGAAACCGACATGAACGCGGCCAAGACGCTCAACACTGAACTCAATGTATTTCAAACATTTAAGCCTAAGATTCCCGCAAATTACGCGAAGACACCCCACGTTTTCCTTGCCAACATCGACCCCGAACTCCAACTTGAAGTTCTCAACCAAGTCCAAACGCCGAAATTGATCGGCTGCGATACAATGAACCTATGGATCGGACTCAAACCGGACAAATTAAACCAGCTTTTGAAGAAAGTACACGTGTTCTTACTCAACGACGGCGAAGCACGCCAACTGACCGGTATCACGAATTTGGTCAAAGCGGGATTGGATCTGCTTAAACGCGGACCGCGCGTGGTTGTCATTAAGAAAGGCGAGCACGGCGCCATCCTGATGACCAAAGAATTCTCGTTTGTGGTTCCTGCGTATCCGATCGAAGATGTTTTCGATCCGACCGGCGCCGGCGATTGCTTCGCCGGCGGATTTTTCGCTTCACTGGCGGCGAACGGCGATTATTGGAACGAAACGTCGCTGCGGCGGTCGGTGATTTTTGGAACCGTGATGGCATCATTCAACGTGGAATCGTTCAGTCTCGATCGTTTGAAAACGCTGAAACAGCAGGACATTTTGAACCGCTACACCCAATTCTCGGCGCTCACGCATTTCGAGCCCGCCGATCACACCACTTCTTTCCGGCCAGCCGCATTGGCCAATACATAGGTAATTAAGGAGCGATGTTTCATGGCGACACTGGTACTGGTCCGACACGGACAATCTCAATGGAATTTGGAAAACAAGTTCACCGGCTGGGTGGATGTGGATTTGACTCCGAAAGGCGAATCCGAGGCGAAAGCGGCCGGCCAAAAATTAAAAGGAATCAAATTCGACAAAGCCTACACATCCGACCTCAAGCGCGCGCAAAAAACCCTGCAATTGATTCTCGGCGAAATTGGCCAATCGAAACTGCCGATCGAAAAAGACAAAGCGCTGAACGAACGCCACTACGGCGACCTGCAAGGATTGGATAAAGCGGCGACCGCGAAAAAATACGGCGATGAGCAGGTCCACATCTGGCGCCGTAGCTACGACATTGCGCCGCCGAACGGCGAAAGCTTGAAAGACACAGCCGCTCGCACGTTGCCGTATTTCAACTCAAAGATCGTGCCGGAAGTAAAAGCGGGAAAGAATATTTTAGTAGCCGCCCACGGCAACAGTCTACGCTCCATCGTGATGGATCTCGAGAAGCTGACGAAAGAACAAGTGCTCGAATTAAATCTCGAGACCGGTGTTCCGGTGATTTATGAGATAGATACGAAAGGAAAGGTTACTCGGCAGGTTTGATCGAAGTCACGTTTTCAATCGGGTACTGAAACGGGCCCATGCCCGGCAGCTCAATCGTATATTGATTGGCGGTCTTGCCTTGATAAATGCCTTTCACTTCCCGCCCCGACTTCAACATCACTGACACATAGCTACCGACCAGTTTATCGCCGGAAGCAGCGGACTTGGAACTTGTTTTAGGGGATTGGACCGCGGCAGCTGGAGCTGCGGAACGGCGCGTGCGGCGACGACGATGTTGTTGTTTGACCGGAGCGACGGGAGCAAGCTTCGCCTCGGTCGGAACTGGAACAGGAATCGTATTGGCGACGGTCTCCGGAGCTGCAATCGGTTTTGATTCTTCGATGGGAGCTGGAGGGACGGGCTCCGTGGATTTTTCTGCGGCCGGCAAATCAATCGGAGCAGTTTCGACAGGCGCGCTCGGCTTGAAATAACTTTCAACCCAAGAAAAGGTCTGCTTCATGCCGCCGATATGGTCGGTGATGAGCACCGGATCCACTAGCTTCAACGGTCCAATGGCGCCAATCGCGCCGGCACCCGCCATAAATAATGCTCCGCCCACGGTAATTCGCATAACAGAACTTTTGTCGAATTACCCCCAAAAATCAACGGATTTCTAAAATTCGTCATTCCCGCGAAGGCGGGAATCCAGGCACTTCAGGTGTCTGGGCCCCCGCCTTCGCGGGGGAGACGACTAGATAAAGAACTCCGGGCAAGGCGCGCCGTAAAGCGCTCGTTCGACCGTTTCGTTAAAAGAAACCGCTTTCTTTTCGGTGAGTTCGCGCGCGACCGCCACCACATGCGGATCTTCCAACTGACGCAACAACGTGCGCAATGCGATCGCCAAATTTTCTTTTTTCTTCATGTCGTGAATCAATAATTCACGACCGCGCGGCCCCGCAAACTGAAACATCCGCGACTTGTAATTACCGTACAACAGCGAAAGATCGCCCATCGGCATGTCCACTCCAAGATAGGTAACTTCCTTGCCGTCGATTTCTTTTTGACGCGGCACGAACACGATACGCGCGCCGAATTCCTGCAACGACCGGCGCGTAGCCGCCAGATCGGCCCATTGACGCATCGCATTGTAAGCAGGATGACGGCCGCTGCTGCCTTTCAAATACGTCTGCATGCCGGAATCAAATGCGCGTGACAACGCCGGAAAAGAATTTTCGTGCGTTTCGGTGAGAACATGAATCTCGGGATCGCCGAACGTGGTACCGGTGCCCCCTTTTTGTCCGTCCGGATTCGCGACCGTTTCGATCACATTCACGTAGCCATTCTCAAACATGCGCAGCGCATACCCCAATGCTTTGCCGTTCACAATCTCGGTCGAATGCCGGTCCATGTCGTTGATCCGAATAATGCTGATGATCTTCGCGCCACGACTGGCAAAATAAGAGAGCGCGTCCACTTCCATCGGCTTGATCGGCCGCCCCGACTCCGTGTATGTGGTGAAATCACCGGCGCGGGCGGCTTGCATCATCGCGTACAAATGGCCGGCTGCGTCCATCGTGGTCTCGCCCTCCAATAATGAGATGACGCCGTCTTCGTTGGCGGTGAGCCCGCGAGCAAGCTCTTGTTCAATCGTGGCCAAATTCGATGGATGAAAACCGAAAAACGAAAACGTCTCGCGCAAAGCCTTGTCGTGCGCTTCATTCACGCCGCCGCGCGGACTTACAAAGAATAAAATCTTTTGATTCGCGAGCACCTCGGCGTAACGCGCCGGCGCTTCTTTCTTCGATAATCGCCCCGCATCTATTTCATCTTGAATCGCACGCCTTATCGCCGCCCGGATCAGCAACGGTTGCTTCGGACCCAAAGGCGTTTCAACAAGCAGGTCGGCCGCGCGAGCGGGCACATCAGCTCGCGCGCCGTTAACGCCCTTTAAGTAATAGGAGAGCTCTTCATCGTCCGAAATTTTTTGCGCGGCTTGAAACGGATTTAATTGATAAAGCGGGCCGGCCGCGAAACGAGACGCCTCGCCGGCCTGGAAAAGAACATGCAACACCTGACCGTCAAGAATCGCCCGGTTGGCTTCGGCGCTCGGCAATTCGTGCAAGTCCACGACGTCCGCTTTGGCCACGCCAACCGGAACGTCCAAATCGGCGGCCGGATCGAACAACGGGTTCGGCCCATGCGTACGGATAAAAACTTCGAGTTCTACTTTCTTGTTCAACGCGATCAATCGCCCGACGGTCGCCGCTTCATGATCGGCCAAACCGCGTTGAAGCTCATCAACAGCCGCTTTCTCAAACGATGCGACCGTTTGAAACGCAGCAATACCGGGCGACTCGCGCCGCACGCCGCGCCATCTTTTTTCAGGAATCGGAGAGTTCCACATATATTTCCATCATAACAAGGAACCACCTCATAAACAAAAAGCCCCCATCCGCCGGAGCGAATGAGGGCTTCGTCTGAATCGTTGATGGCGCCGCTTACACCATGATAGCGGCGATCATTTCGTTAATAACGTCTTCCGACAAAGTGCCCGCCTTAGGAAACTTCGAGAGAATCAAAGCCTCAAGCTCCCGAGCCACGGCCTCAGCCTGCCCTTTCTTATACATGCTGGCGGTAAACGTACGGATCGCCATGGACAGCGGAGTGCTCCCAGCTTCATAAACGGCCGTCGCCTCTTCGTAATCAACGCGCGGAGCACCGACCACATAAGCGTTGCTTTCGTTGACGTTAGCCGAGATAAAACTAACGCTGCGCAAGGCTTGTAGAACCTTTTTCCCCGTTTCCGCGGTCGTATAAAATCGCATGGGTTTCGGGTTCGGGTAATTCCTCAAAACATCGCTGGGCGCTTTCTCAAAAGCATTAACAAGAGCGGTATCCCCATCTCTTGAATATACGACGACGTTCATTTCCCCATTCGTCGCGGCGATCGTCTGACGCAAACCGAAAACAAGAGACTTAAACCCGGAGCTGTTATCAGCCAACGTTTCGTTTGCGTCCACAAGTGTGTTACCAGGAACATCCAGTTGGGCCGTTTGGTATTTTTTAAGCAACGCTCGGTAATCCCGGACAAATTCCTCTTGTTTCTCCGTCAATTCCACAGAACTCTTTCGAACACCATTCGCCAATGGAGGAATATTCTTTAAAGTCGCAGCCGGAGTCGGCAGACCAAACAGGACGAAATTCAGGAAATACCAGGGAGTTCCTAAGAAATAAGCAATCGGCTCATTCCACAAATAGATGGACCAGAAATTCGTGGCCGGAAATTGTGGCAACGACAAATGCGCCTGCTCATGACTCAATACCAAGACCTGCAAGAAGCGGCTTTTGAGCACAGCCGGGCCCACTTTAAGCACACCAGTCTCCTTGTTCACATCGGCAAGGATTCCATTCACGATCTTAATTTCCTTGATTTTATTCGCCGCTGCAAACTTGATTATGTTATCAACAAGGTCCGGATTGAATCGCGGGTCTTCCTTCAGTGATTCAATCGAAGTCCCTTCCGCCACTTTCGGAGCATTCACACGAAGCCATTCGAGCGCGATGCCGCTGATCAACGACAGCACCGTGAACGCAAGCAAGGCAATTGAAACCGCATTCCAAGTGAACGCGCCAGTAGACTTCCCAGCCACAGCCAACGCAATCACCGTACCGGCGGCAAAGCCGCTACCAATCAACAACGGGAACTTCGATGAGAACGATTGAGCCTTCTCTTTCGTGTTAATTTTTAAAACTTCCGTTGAGAAGTCTTCATGAATTATGACTTTCACATCTTTAAGAACCAACCGCCCGTCTTTATTGAACAAATCCGAATATCCATTGGCTTTGAGCTGGACTCCGAGGCTGATGGCACCATTGTCAGCCGAAACCTTACTGACAATTTCCACATCCCCCTCAAGTTGGGCGTTCGGAAGAATGACTTGGCCGTCGATTTTCAGCGACTTGAGATTGCGAGCTCCCAATTTTTTGCCGAGGTTGTCGATTAGACCCTGCAAATCATTCCAGAACCCGGTGTCTTTGCCTTTCGCATCTTTCGCGGTCAAAACCAATTCCGGTTGTTGCGCCGTGGGATTCGTGTCTTCGAACGAAAGAGTCTTTGGATTGTATTTGAACCGATCGCTGTTTTCGTACAAATAATGGTCACTCGGCGTTTTGTTCGGCGTGAAGAATTCGACGCGCGGTACATTGATCAAATGCAACAAACGATCGATTCCGCGATCCGAAAGAATACGTTTAACTTCCGCATTCTCGGTCGTCAAAAAGAACGCGTTTAAATTCAGCAACGCTGAACCGATAGCGCCATCGACCGGAATAAATTTCTTCCCATCAACTTCTTTGGCGTCTTTATCGATGCGCGTCGCGGCAAACGCCCGGGTGAGAACATAAGCGCTTCCGCCCAATACCTTCTCCAGATCTTTGAGAATATCACCAAGCAAATTTTCATTAATGTAAATGATGTTCGTATTGAACGATTGTTTGCCGGGATCCCCGATGCCGCCGTCTTGGCCGAGCGCATAAAAGTCTTCCTCTTGTCCCGCGTTCTTCGCTTGCTTCACTTCCATCATGTCGGGAACAGCGACTTCTTTACCGCCGACTTGGGTAAACCGTACACCGAGCTTGCCGCCTTTCTTATCGATCGGTTGCGCCGGCGTGACCAACATATAGATCACATGATTGTTCGCGACCATATGGTCGATGATCTTGCGATCAACGCGACTGTTTGGATTATCGCCGTTCATGAACACGCGAACGACCGCTTCTCCGGCTTTGAACAGCCCTTCTTTCGCTTTGCGCAACGCTTCAAAGAAGAAATGGAATCCGATCTGCGCATGCCCCGCCACCTGCAACAACGCCTTGGTTCCAGGAGCCCCGAAATTACCGGTCTCCACTGCAATGCCGGGAATTCTTTGCTGAACGTAATATCCGCTGAAGTCGATCCGATTATCTTTCAAAGCTTGTGCATATGTACGCGGCTTTGCGGAAGTCGAAGGATTAATAAGATCCAAGAAAAATGGCTGCGACAACAACTTCTCGTACGAGGGTTTTGAATCATCGCTGACGGCCGGTTGATAGAGAACCTTGCTGACTTCGCCGTTGTTCTGTTGACGCTGTTGAATAATTTGCAGCAACTTCACTTCGGCAATCGTCAATTGATGAATCTCGCTCTCACCCGTTGCGGGATTGAGAACTTCGACAGCGATGCGTAAATCAGTTGCTTTCGCACCCAGCTTAACGCCGTCAGGCATATATGCTTTCAAATAAATCGTGCGCCCGAAGTTCTCACCGAGTCCGCCATCCAATGGATTAATGATGATATTGATCACTTGGATAGGCTTTGCATTTGCGGAAATGATGTCCTTGTAATCGATGATGCCCATCAAATTTTTTCGTTCGTCCGGCGTCATTAACGAGTCCGGCAAGAAATTTCCGTCGTTATCGGCTCCTGCGGATTTAATGCGAATCTTGAGTTGATTCGCATCCGTCGCTTTCGCGGCCACCGACTCGTTTACTTTTTGTTCAACCGCTGGGGATTTTTGTTCCGCGGCTGCGATTGTCGCATTCGAGGATTGCGCGCCATTCGGATACGACTGCGTGGCCGCCGGCAAAGGCAAATTGGGTTTGCCGCTTTCAAAAATGTATTGGCGCAGCATTTGCATCATGTAGAAGATATCGGACGGACGACCAATGTTCAGTTCATTCGCGCGTGCAAATACGGCTTCCTTCTGTTCCGCTGAAAGATCCCGCGTATCAAAGAAGGTCATATCGGAAATAGATTTATTGATGAGAGACAAAATTTGATTTCTAAAGGCGATGCCGATAGCGAGGCCCGACACGAAAGTCACGAAATAGAGCAAATCGCGGAAAGCCACGATGGACGGATCATTGAATCCGATCAATCCAACGGCCAAAATACCGACGAGTGTCAACGGTTTGCTGCCGTCGAATCCATTGCCGCCTTCCGGTTTTTGCTTATCCAATTTTCTCTGAAGCTCTTCCGGTGAAATCTCGCCTTTCAACCCGGCGTTAATGTCCGGCGATGAAACGATTCCTTCAGGGGCGCGCAGATAGTCGACTTTCTTCGCTTTAAAATTGACCTGGCCGCTCAACTCCACTTCGGTTTCGAGTTGCGGACGAATCACTTCGTACGCGAAACCGGCGTTGCGCAATAGACGCGTCATGCCCGGCGTATGGAAACCACCGGCGATGAATGCGACGACCGAGTTATCTTTATCGGTCGAATTCACAACCGTTTGCAAATTTTTGACCATCGCCTGGTCACGCGCTTCGGCGGCCAAATAAAACCCGCGGGCGCCGCTGTACGCGGCGTACAATGTCTGACGGCCGAGCGACGGAGCGCTGAAATTGTATCCAAGATCGCCTACCTGTTCGGCAATGAACGCGCGAATCGCCGTGTAGCGGGAAACGATCGAGCGAACATCGTGGCGTTTCTGATCGGCCCATTCCTGCGGAATCATGTTCAATGAGAAAAAGCGTTCTTGCTGTTCGATCCAACGAATGTGTTCATAAAGTTGCAACGCAATCGGATGACGGATCAACGTTTTCGCGATTTCGGACTCGGCGGCCAACACTTCATCAAACAGACGCTCGGCATCGATGCTTTCGGAAGCGCGCAGATAAGAGACATACTGACGAACCAGCGGATAATCGCGCTTCGTCTGACCGAGCAAAATCGAATAGTAGGACAACGGCGACAAGCGGCCCTCTTTGAGAGCGCGCGCGTCCGCCAACATCGTGTTCACTTCGGCCTCGGATTTATTGACCATCAATTCCTGCACCAACAACTTGCCTTCTTTTTCAACTTTGTCGAAATCGATGCCGGCTTCACGATCGCTCAACGCGACCATCTTCGCCAGGTTCGGATAGCGGGCGACGATTTTTTCGTTCGTCTTCTGAAGGAACGCCGCGTAGTCGGTCAACGTCAAGCGGCCGTCTTCAACGGCCACACGTTTTTGTTCAAGCTGCGAAAGGATCGAATTGAAATTGTGAGGGATCAACTTCGACAACTGCCAATGCGTCTCGCGCAACGTGCTCAACACGCTGTTGCGAGCCGAGCGCGACAAACGGCGGGCGGCCACGTTGGCGCCGTAAAGCCCCGGCGTCTCGATGCCGACAAGTTTGATGCGGCCCGGTGCATGCGTGATCGCCGCATATTCCTCGCCGAGCATGTAGCCGGCACGAAGCAAACCGGAACCGATATCTTCTTTGAGTTTCTGGTTCGGCAAGCTCGAAATGGAATCGGAATCGACAGGTCCTGAAACGCCTTCAACGGCGATGACCAGGTTTCTGTTTTGTTTGCCTGCATGCGATTCAAGCAACGAGACGATTTCGGACAAATTGGTCTGAGCGGCGACGTTGTTGTGTACGTCCTGCAGGTGATAAATGAGACGACCGGCTTTCGCGGGCGCGAACACTTCGACCGTGGAACCGATCGAGGCGGGGACCCGGAACGATTCATTGAACGAAGCGGCGTGGTGAGAAATCTGTTGAGAAGCGGATGAAGAATTTGTCGACGCGTTACGGATCGGCGCCGGTTGCGAGATCATCGCCGCTTGCGCGATCGGCGTGGCCGCCGATTCGTAACATAACAACGCGGCCAAAAATGCGGCCGTGATGCGGATAAATTTTTTGCTGGAAAGCTTTAAAAGGTTCATAGAAAGTCCCCGCGAATGAGATTTAGTTTTCATAGGGAAAATATTATCGGGACCGTCTTAAGAACACATGAAATTCTCGTAAATCTTCTGTAACAGCTCAGTAACGATTTTGTTACAGAAAGACGACGTGAAATTAAGGCTTGGGGTGGAGTTGACGCTCGAGGCGGGTTTTGAATTCGCGGAGGTTGAACGGCTTCAAAATACAGTCGTCGGGCCGATCCTCGGCCGAAACCGCGTTTTCGACCTTCTGCAGCGAATGCGCGGAAATGAGGATGATCGGGATGTCCCGTGTGCGATCATTCGTACGCAACTCATGGACCAATGCGGTGCCGCTGCCGTCCGGAAGCGTCATATCAACGACCACGACATCGGGCAACCTCGCATGTTCGATCTGGTCGCGAGCCGCCAATAACGTTGGCGCAACAAGCACGTCGAAATCCGAATCCTCCAGGTAATCCTGGATGACCGAGCAGATCATTTGTTCATCATCGACAAGCAACACGCGTTTCGACATCAGGCCGCCTTGACGAGAATGTTTCCGACGATATTGGCCACCTCGTCTTCACGATCGGCCGCGTTCGACATATGCCGGTAAATTTCGCGCGTCTTTAAAATCGTCACCATATTTTTCGTCTTAAACAGCTCGACCAACGCTTCGCGGTAGCAGTGCTCGACATAATTCTCGCGTTTTTTCGCGAAACGAACGAGCTCGGTCGCCTTTTCGTGGTTGTCGGCCATGTACTCGATCGCTTTTCGGATCGCGGACGCCGCTTCGCACAACCCCTCCGCCATCAACAACAAATGCCCGTTCGGTTTCACTTGGAAAGCCATCATTTCTTCAACGGTCGTCTTCGCGTAATCGATGATGTCATCCACCGACCGAGACAGCGCATGGATGTCTTCACGATCAATCGGCGTCACGAACGCATCGTTTAATTCTTTGGCGATGTTCGCACGAATATCGTCGGCTTCTTCCTCGAGACGCTGCACGTTGCGGCTGTTCAACGAAGTGGGCTGGCGCATGTACGCAACCAGCGCTTGCATGCCCTCCTCGACCTTGCTCGCTTGATCGGCGAGCAAACCGTAAAAATTTATTTTTCGACGGAAAATATTCACGCGAACATCCGTTGGAAAACAAGAAACAACGAATAGGACAACGCAATCGCGGCCGGGAACGTAACGAGCCAAGAAAGCGCCACGACTTTCGCGATGGGCCAACGCACTTGCCGCATGTCTTTCGCGGCCGCAGCCCCCATGATCGAACCGACGATCACTTGCGTGGTTGATGCGGGAAACCCGGTGATTGAACAGGCGAACATGGTTCCAGCCGTCGCAAACTCTGCGCCGACGCCCTGCGGATCGCGGATTCGATAAAACTGCATGCCGAGCCGCTTCAAAAGCCGACGTCCACCGAACAAAACACCGGCCGATAACGCGACGGCGACGATCAATCGCACCGAAAACGGCATCGTCGGTACGGCCATCGACCCCAGCAACGGCAACAACGCGCCGAGCGCGAGCTGGCTATTGTTCGATCCATGCGCGCACGCGACGGACAGGCATGCAAGAACGTGCATGGCTTGAGCCATCGGACGAGCACGCTTGGTGAGCCAGCCGCCGACCCAACGCAACGACAGCGTAATAGCCCACGACAACAAAAACCCGATAAACGGACCCGCAACAAACACAAATAAAATCAATATCACCGCTTTGCTTTGCATCTGATGGGCGCCCCAGGCCGCCCATCCGGCGCCGGTCAACCCTCCCATCAACGCATGACTGTTCGACGTCGGCATCGCTCGCCACCAGCTCAACACGCCCCACAACACCGAAGAGGATAAAGCGGCCATCGCAATCGGCATCGCCGAATTCGTCATGCTTTCGGAATTTCCGTTGAAGAAATTTTGTCCGATTGTCGAAGCAACGGCGGTTCCGACAAACAAAGCCCCCAGCAATTCAAACAACGCGCAAAGAGAAAATGCGGCATTGGGACCCAACGTACGGGTGGAAACGACAGTGGCGACGAGGCTGGAAGAATCGCGATAGCCATTGCTGAACGCGAAAGCGATACCAAGAACCATCAAAAAAATAGTCCCCGTATTGATGAAAACAGGTTGATTCATCTATCTAATTGTAATGATCTCCCCTATGGATTCAAGGGGTGGATAAAGGCGGGGACGTTAAGCGACGGGAGAAGTGGGGCGAAGCTGAGGAAACGCCTTTTCAGACAACGCGAAACTACCGAACAACACGGCGGTGAAGCCCAGATCGCCGATGAACGTATTGCGGAAAAACGGCAGCGCCAACGCATAACATTGAGCGAGGCCATGAAGGTCCTTCGTATATTCGGCCATCGTCAGCCAGCAACCGAAGTTCGTTACGACAAAAAACAAAACGGAGGCCGAAACGCAGGCGAGCCCGGTGCGAACGACCGTTCTTTTCCGTTGAAGTGAACGACCGATCAAAACGGTCGCGGCAAAACACAAATAGGTGAGAAAAACCAGCGGATAAAAACCCAACACGATATCGCTGATGAACATTGCGGCCAACGGAACGAAAAATGCCGATTTTCGATCGGTGAAATTCGCTCCAGCAAACAAAGCCATGGCGGCCACCGGCGTGGCGTTCCATGGATGATAAAGCACGCGGCTCAAAGCGGCGAGCATGATCATGGCGACGAGCGTAACGAAACGGGGTCTGTTCATGTCACGATCCTACAAAAATTCACGAATGACGCTCCACCGACGGATTTTTTCCGCGAGCGGCATCGCCGCATTGGCGGGACTTGTAGACGGCAAAACATGGACGGGAACAGCGATCGATTCCCCAAACGATTTCAAAAATGTCTTGTACGCGAACTGTCCGTTGATGAAAACGGCGCGAATGTTGGGATGAGCGGCCAACAGCTGAGGAATCTTGTTCGGTTGGATGTTCCGAATCGAGCTATCGAGCGCGCCAGGACGCGTGCATGATTCAAGCACGTCCCACAAAGCGATCTTGTGGCGCTTGAGCAACGCCAACTTCTCGGCATAAACCTCGGTTTTTTGTTCGCCGAGAATCGCGGGCATGATGGTCCAAAAGTGATTGCCGGTAAATCCGTAAAACTCTTGCTTGCGCAGAGCTTCCGGTCCGGGCATCGAACCAAGCACAAGCACGCGCGAATCAGCATGTGCAAAAGGTTCGAAGCTGCGGCAGAAATGTTCGGATTTCTCGGCAACAATTTTACTTTTGCCGCGTAGTTTCTTATATGTCTTTAGCTTCATCTCATTCTCCGGAGGATTTATGAAAAATAAGAGTCTTTGGTTCGCGACCGCAGTCGTTTTTTTCATCACACCGCGCAGCTGGAGCGCTGTTGCAACAGCGGTGATCGATGGAACGACCGAAGAGTCTGAAATCGGCGGCAACTTAAAGCTTGAGGATTCGCCCCAAGGCCTTAAAATTAGCGGCACGATCGATAACGTTCCCTCCGGCCAACACGCGTTCCACATTCACGAGTTCGGCGACTGCGGCGACGAAGGCAAAAAAGCCGGCAGCCATTTTAATCCGGATCAACACCATCATGGCCTTGTCATGAAAGATGGCGTGAACAAAGCGCACGCGGGCGATATGGGCAACGTCAATGCCGATGAAAAAGGAACCATCGCCGTTAACGTCACGCTACCGAGCGTAACGCTCACCTCAGGAAAATTTTCCGTCGCGGGCCGAGCTATCGTTCTGCACGAGTTGAAAGACGATTTCGGTCAACCGACCGGCAACGCAGGCGGGCGTATCGCCTGCGGCCCGATTATTTTGGTCGGCAAATAACAGTTAACGCATCCTCAAGTTTCGGCCACGCGAATTGATAACCAGCCGCCGTTAATTTTTTCGGCGTCACTTTCGCACTGGACAACAACAGCGCATCGGCCATCTCTCCGAGCACAAGCCGCGCAGCGGCCGCCGGCATCGGCAACAACGTCGGACGAACCAACACTTTTCCAAGCGTCTCGGTGAATTCTCGGTTCGTCACCGGCGTCGGCGAGACGGCATTGACGGGTCCTTGCAACGCAGGATTCGACAACGCGTTCAATATAACCTGTACCGCATCGTCCAATGCAATCCAACTCATATATTGTTTGCCGGTTCCAATGATGCCGCCAACGCCCATTTTAAACGGACACAACATGGTTCGAAGAGCGCCCCCCTTGGAACTTAAAATAATTCCGAACCGCAAATTCACCGTTCGGATCCCATTTTCCGATGCCGGTCGCGTCGCCGCTTCCCACGCTTGGCACACATCGGGTAAGAAGCCGACGCCGGGCTTGCTCTGTTCATCGAGAACCTCTTCACCTCGATCTCCATAATAGCCGATGGCGGAAGCGACGATAAAAACCGTCGGCGGTTTCTTCAATTGCGAAAGATGCTGAGAAAGATGCTCGGTCGGAATGACGCGGCTGTCGCGGATCTTTTGCTTTCTCTTTTCAGTCCATCGGCCGGAAGCGATGCTTTCACCGGCCAAATGAACAACCGCATCGAAGCCTTCCAATCGAGAGGCATCGATATTTCCGGACTTTCCATCCCAAACGATATCCATGCCCGACTGCGCGGCCACCGAACGGACCAACCGAGCCACCGTGTCGCCTCTCTTCGCCAACTTTAAAAATACCTCGGTTCCCACCATGCCGGCTGCGCCCGAAATCAAAACCTTCATTATTCCCTCCATATATCCGTACGCAAAATATTGTGCGCTTCTTCATACATAAATTCTACCGATTTTCGATAGGTTTTTTGATTGTCCTATTTTCGAAATATTTATTGCGATAATATTGATTTTTTGTTCGATTCTTGGTATATATGAGTACGGCCATGAAAAATATCATCATCGAACAGTTTCATATTCACGATGACGAACCGGTGTTCACCACCGGCGTGGTATCGCGCCTTTTGCACATTCCCGTCTGGGTACTCAAACAGTTGGACAAGGAAAAAATTATCACTCCCTCGAGGAAACAACGCAAGGCGAGGCTTTATTCAAAGACGGAACTCAATAAATTGAAATATGTTTGGTACCTCATGGAAAAGAGAGATGTGAAGATCGGCGGACTGCGCGTGATCATCGAAATGCAAAACGCGACATTTAAAATCGAATGATTTTTTTTGACTAATTTTTAGCAGTCAAAGATTTTGATTGCTAATATTAACAACATAGGAGGAAAATTATGATCCCAGCACTGTGGAAAAAACGAACCGAGCGATGGACACCCTTCAACGATCTGGAGTTAATTCGCAACGAGATGAACAAGCTGTTCAATTCATCGTTTGATCGTTGGAATGGAGACGACGGAGCAGCGGTTAACTCGCTGTGGACGCCGGCCATCGACGTTGTTGATGCAAAAAACGAAGTTCGTATTCAGGCCGAAATTCCCGGTTTGAATAAAGAAGACATCAAGATTGCCGTAGATGGCGACACGCTTACCATCACCGGTGAGAAGAAACAAATAAATGAGGTGAAGGAAGGAAACCTCATCCGCACGGAGCGCGCCTATGGCTCGTTTTATCGCGCGATGACATTGCCCCAAACCGTCGATTCTTCCGCGATTAAAGCCGCCTATAAAAACGGCGTGCTGGAATTGACTCTTCCGAAAAAAGAAGAGGCAAAACCGAAACAAATAACGGTCGACGTTAATTAAACGGACGCTGGGGGCGGCCGAAAGGCCGCTCCAGCGCCTAATTACTTAGGAGAAATTTATGCAATTCACACCCAATCAACAGGAAGACCAGCGGCCGGCGCTCGAGAGGTTTGGCAAAGATCTGACCGCTTTGGCGACGCAAGGCAAGCTCGACCCGGTCATCGGCCGGGATGCCGAAATTCGCCGCGCAATCCAAGTGTTGTCGCGCCGCACAAAAAACAATCCGGTGTTGATCGGGGACCCGGGCACCGGGAAAACGGCGATCGCCGAAGGCCTCGCGCGCCGCATCGCGAACGGCGATGTGCCGACCATGCTCAAAAATCGACGCATCGTCGCGTTGGACATCGGCTCGTTGGTGGCCGGCGCAAAATACCGCGGCGAATTCGAAGAACGCTTGAAGTCGGTGCTGAAAGAAATCGAAGACAAGGGCGATGAGATCATTTTGTTCATCGACGAGCTGCACACGATCGTCAGCGCCGGCGGCGCCGAGGGTTCCGTGGACGCATCGAACATGCTGAAACCGGCGCTCGCCCGGGGCCAGCTTCGCTGCATCGGCGCGACCACACTGGATGAATACCGTAAATTCATTGAAAAAGATAAAGCGTTGGAACGTCGTTTTCAGCCGATCTTCATCGGCGAGCCGACCGTGGAAGACGCCATCGCGATTCTGCGCGGGCTTAAAGAACGCTACGAGATCTATCACGGCGTTCGAATCAAAGACAGCGCGCTCGTGGCCGCGGCGATGCTGTCCGACCGTTATATTTCCGACCGGTTTTTGCCCGACAAAGCGATTGATCTCATCGATGAAGCGACCTCGAAGCTGCGCATCGAAATCGACAGCCTTCCGACGGAAATCGACGAACTCGACCGGAAAATCATGCAGCTCGAAATCGAAAATCAGGCGCTGAAAAAGGAAAAAGATCCGGCGTCTGAACAACGTCTTAAGAAATTGAACGACGAACTCAACGATCTAAAAAAGCAATCCCAAGAAATGCGCAAGCGTTGGTCCGCCGAAAAATCCGTGATCGACCGCATCCGCAAAACCAAAGAAGCGATGGAGCGCGCGAAAACCGATAGTGAACGTTTCGAAAAAGAAGGCCGGCTCGACAAAGTGGCGGAGATCCGTTACGGCACGTTGCGCGACCTTGAAAATGCGTTAAAGAAAGAGCAAACGGAGCTTGCGGACGTACAGAAAGATCACAAAATGCTCAAAGAAGAAGTGGACGATGAAGATATCGCCGAAGTCGTTTCGAAATGGACCGGTATTCCCTTATCGAAACTCATGCAAGGCGAGATGGACAAACTCGTCCACATGGAACAAGCGCTCGAGCAACGGTTGGTCGGACAAGACGACGCGGTCGAGATGATCGCGAACGCGGTGCGCCGCTCGCGCGCGGGACTTTCCGATCCGAACCGGCCGCAAGGGTCGTTCATTTTCATGGGACCGACCGGCGTCGGCAAAACGTACCTCGCGAAAAGTCTCGCTTGGTTTTTGTTCGACGATGAAAACTCCATCGTGCGCATCGATATGTCAGAATACGG